>JAEORO010000061.1 GCA_016840855.1 Candidatus Thorarchaeota archaeon
AAGGTATCCTAAACTTGGACAGAAGACCACAGCAGTGGTCTTACGAGGTAGTCCTGCCCGATACCCGTCCAAATGATGTCTATGTGGAGCCTCAGCCAGAGGCTTGAGGCTCACCACGTATTTTCCTAAATGTATCAGTGAGTAGAGTATTGGCGAAGTTGTTAAAGCAATTCAAGACCTTCTTTCCTTAGTTCTCTGTAGTTTCTCAAATTTTCAGGAATATATGCATCAAGAAAGATATTCAGTATTTGCTCAGAGTCTCGTTCAATTCCATAGCTCTCAAAGTATCTGAGAACATTGCAAATGTCACGTCGAAGGACTAGTTCCACCTTATTCATGTCTGACCACTTATTAACAGCCTCACTCTGAGGTACATCAATAATCCAAGGTTTATTTCTCCACCAGAGTATATTGTATGCACTAAGGTCTCCGTGTACATAGTGAGCATCTCGGTACATCAACAGGTACTGGTCGAAAATCTCATTCAATACAGCCTCAGGATCCTGCAACGCAACTTCTCTTAGCTGAGGAGCTGGAGTTTCTTCATCGCCTATGAACCTCATTGTAAGGTAATTAGCCACTCTAGAAATAGGAGTCGGAACTCTGACTCCCGCATTATAACAGTTCTGAAGAATGTCAAATTCAGCGACAGCGATATCCTCAATCAGTCCTAAAATCCATCGTGTCTTTTTTCCACTAGATTCTCTGATGTGGCCTTTTGTTGTTGATAGCTTATGCGGAGTAGCCCATAGTCTGTATGCTTTCAGTATGATGGGATGGGTGTTCCAGAGAGCAAGGAATATCGAAGCCTCTTTTCCAGCACTCATAGGATAGAGCACATCTGTGGCTAAGCCAAAGTTAATTGCATCTCGACGAATTTCATCAAACTGCGGCTCCGACATCACTGCTTTTCCACTTGTGCCACCTCGAAGCGAGTCTCGTTTCTGGTCTATAGCACTACCCTTCGCGAGAGGGTTGAATTTATCTACTCGACTCATTCATAAACCCCCAAAATAGTGGACTCGTCGAAATTCCGCTGATTGTTAGGAACATACTCGGAAAGGAACACCTTCACAATCTCGTCCGGGTCGCGCTGGATTCCATATTTCTTGAAATATAGGAGTAGATTAACGATATCTCGACGTAAGAGATTTACAACACTACTCATATCAGACCAAGGACCAACCTGGGAGGCTTGAGGCATATCGATAATCCATGCTCGACCTTCCCACCAGAGGATGTTGTAAGCACTAAGGTCTCCATGAACATAGTTAACATCTCTATACATGATAAGGTAGTCATCAAGGATTTCATCCAGGATAATGTCGGGTTCTTCAAGCTCAACATTCCTTAATTGAGGTGCAGCCTCTATCCCATCACCAATCAACCGCATAGAAACATAGTTTCCTACTCTGCCAATAGGAGTGGGGACATTCATTCCTGCTTTGAAACATGCTAAGAGCAAATCATACTCCTTTGCGGCAATAGCTTGCATTCGTCCAGGAGCAAAAAAACCCTTACTCTTTCTTGCTTGTGCAGACTGCCAGAACCTATATGCCTTAAGGATGATTGGGAAATCTCTCCAGTACGCCAGATAGATTGATGCTTCCTTTCCCGCATTCATCTGATAGAGGACCTTAGTAGCTAACCCAAAGCTTGTAGCATCATTCCTGACTTCGTCTAGAGTGATCTCATTAATCGCTACAGTCCAACCCCTATTATTTCCTCTTTGGGCATCTCTTTTGATAGAGAGCGCACTTGGTTTTCGAGGATTGAGCTTCTCAACTACGGGAGACATTTCTCATGCCACCTCTCTTTGAGAGAGCCGACATCCATGGTATATACCAGGGATGCTGTCCAATAAGGGAGCTCTGCGCTTCGATGGACTCTGCTTATCCAAACGTTTGCGTTCTAGGTTCGCTTTACACGTAGTGGGCGAACCATTTTCTTTGTGGTTTTTTGTATACACTTTTTGTTTCACTCTCATTGGCTGAGCGACACGCACCTTACATTAGTAGCACAGCAATCCGCAAGAAGTTGAAACCCACAACAAACGTTGTGCTTCAATGACAATTCATACACGATGCGTAGAATGAATGAACAAGAACACAGAAGCAGCGACAGCCATTTAGGCTATCTCAACGTCGGTGCAGGAATCTACTACAGTATAAAGTATATTTACAATCATGAAATTTTGCACCTCCGTTAACGCATTACTCGGGGCACAGAATCAAGAGTATATAGGCGTTATGGTCACAGCGAGAATTGCATAGGCCGGTAGGGAAGGATTTATTTCTGGAAAATTTGGCCGTTTCACGCTTTCCGTAAGCAGATGGGACAATGTTTCAAGTAATGTAACAAATCTGGAAGATGGAAAAATATGGCAAATCCGAGCAATCCTCTCATAGTGCAATCTGATAAATCAGTGCTTTTAGAAGTAGACAATCCGCTATACGAGGAAGCTCGTGATTCTCTAGCTCGTTTCGCTGAACTCGTGAAAAGCCCTGAGTATGTTCATACCTATCGAGTCACACCACTTAGTCTTTGGAATGCAGCTGCCATGGGGATGATGCCAGACGAAGTTATTGCTGCATTGGAACAGTTTGCAAAATACCCCATTCCAGGAAATATAGCAAGAGAAATTGTTGACTATATGTCAAGATATGGCCAACTTTCTCTCTATAAGGAAGGACCAGATCTTCTCCTCTTATGCGAGGATGAAGATCTTGCTGAAGAACTATGGTCGAATAAGAAAATCAAAGACCTCCTCATCGACCGTGTTGATGCAGTGACTCTGCGAGTCGACCCAGGTCAGCGTGGGTTTCTAAAACATGCTCTTATTGAAATAGGACACCCAGTTGAAGACATAGCTGGATATGTAGAGGGAGAGCATCTGCCCTTTGAGATTCGAGATGTAACTCTTGAGGGCAAGAAATGGGGTCTCAGAGCCTATCAGGAAGATGCAGTGGCTATCTTTTATTCAGGAGGAGGTGTAAAGGGTGGTTCAGGCGTTGTTGTTCTTCCATGTGGAGCTGGGAAGACCATGGTTGGAATTGGTGCCATGTATAAACTCCAGACTTCTACAGTCATTCTCTGTCCGAACGTCGTAGCTGTGAGACAATGGATTGCAGAACTTCTTGACAAAACCACACTAAAACCAGAAGATATTGGTGAGTATACTGGTGATAACAAAGAGATTCGTCCTATCACAGTCGCAACCTATCAGATTCTGACTTGGCGAAAGTCAAGAGAAGATGTGTTCCCACACTTCAAGATCTTTGAAGCAAGAAACTGGGGTCTAATAATCTATGATGAAGTTCATCTACTTCCTGCGCCTGTTTTTCGAGTAACAGCAACAATCCAAGCAACAAGAAGATTGGGACTTACTGCAACTCTAGTTCGTGAGGATGAGAAAGAAGAAGATGTTTTCAGTCTAATTGGTCCAAAACGATTTGATATGCCATGGAAACAACTTGAGGATCAAGGTTGGATTGCTACTGCCATTTGTTATGAAATTAGACTTGACTTGCCTGATGATATGCGAAGGCCATACGCTTTGGCTGAAGACAGGAAGAAATACAGAATCGCTGCTGAGAACCCCTTGAAGATTGAACTGATTCACAAGCTACTGAAACATCATGTAAATGATAATGTCTTGGTAATAGGGATGTACCTTGATCAGTTGAAGTTGATTGCAGATGAAGTTGGTGCTCCATTAATCACCGGAAAAACAAGCAATGATGAACGACAACGTCTCTATGAAGCCTTCAAGGAAGGAGAGGAGAAGATATTAATAGTATCAAAAGTTGCAAACTTTGCTCTTGACTTGCCGGACGCAAATGTTGCGATTCAGGTTTCTGGAACCTTCGGATCTCGTCAAGAGGAAGCCCAAAGGTTGGGAAGGATTCTTCGACCAAAGATAGATGGCAGTTTTGCTCGTTTCTATTCGCTTGTCACAAAAGACACAAGAGACATGGATTTTGCTGCAAAACGTCAACTGTTTCTTACTGAGCAAGGTTACCAATATGTAATTGCATCAGCTGGTGAAAATATCTGGGAAACACCTCCAGAGAAATTCTTCAACTAGGAGAGAAGAGCTTTCAATCGAGATAATTTCGAATCTGTATAATCCACGACTGCAGACCAGACTCTTGATGTAGGCAAACTCGGTTCTATAAGCCCAGACTCTGATGAAAGGAGTCGTTCTAGAGACCAGGCAATTAGGTAGATGAGGACGAGAGGTCTTAATGAATCTACATCTACAACTTCATTTGAGTAAAGCAATCCCGGTGGGGGGTATTCATGAAAATCAGCAGATGCTTCAAGAAGGTAAGCAAAGTCATAGTACTGATTCCCATATGCACAAGCTTCGAAATCAAGGAGGATGACTTTTCCATCTTGGAAGATAATGTTAGGAACCCATAGATCACCATGCATCAATGAGCACTCCCATGCACCTAGAGTATCAGTGTAAGAGAGAGCTTCATAATAGAGATCATTAAACGAAGCAACCAACATATCTAGCTCTTGAGAACACATAGACAATCCTTCATGTTTTTCAACAAGTGTGTGAGCTGCAATAAGGAAGTCTGAAGGTGATTTGTATTCTTTGAGGCCGGGAGGTTTCTGTGAGGAGAGGTTTAGTAGACACTCTTTCAAAGAAATTATCTCTGTAGTTGTAAATTCTGTGAGTGTGTTGTGAATCACTCCATCAATATATTCGAAAATAATGAATGGAGTTGCTTTTGAATCGTTGAGTCGCCCCATGTATAGAGGTAAGGGAGAAATGCCTCGACGGTTGAGGAACAAGCTTACATCGTAGAGTTTCTTGTACGGTTGTAATCCAAATGATGAAACAGAACACGGTAGTTTCAGAATAAAATCAATGCTATTGGATTGTCCACGGATGTTAATGTTTGACCAACCTCCTAGTGCCTTACCCTCTAGACTTACAGCTGTATCAAATAGGTCGCATGCATCTCGTAGTAAGGTTGCTAGCTCAACCATCGTATGTCCATGAACCGTTACCAGTGGACGATTTATCATCGCGAAGTTTCTAATCACGGCAACTTCTAAAAGGCTGTCGGGTGCAACTCAAATCATGAATGGAAGAGACCTACTTCTAATTCTTACACACCTTTTCCGAAAGAAAGGAAATCCTGTTTGCTTGGAAGATGCAGTAGAGTTCATCTCATTCAGATGCAGGTACGGAAAACCAAGTCAAGTTAGACGAATGCTCACAATGGCAGTAAAAAATGAAATGATTACTAGAATCGAGGAATTAATACGAGCTGACTTTCTTTTTGATAATCAAAAGCTATCTCCCAATCTTGCAGCTGAATTATGTGAAAGACTCATGGTAAGTAGTGATATCAACCCAATGTTCTAGTTTTCTTCTGCGCCAATAGCTTGTAGAGATGCTAGAAGCGCAGCTATATGAATAAAGGCATTCTTTCCTTGTAGAAGACGATAGTCAATCTCAGCGACTCTATCGAGAACCTTTGTAAGTGTTTGAGGCGAAAATGGCCGTTTTACAAGATCTCGTTCTATCTCAAGACAAACCTCTTGAGGTGAGTAATCCTCAATTGCCATTAGATTACGAACTTCTTTTCGAGCTTGTTCATATTGGCCATCTAGTGCAAGATTCACTATATTTCGAGCCCGCAGTGTTAACATAGTTTCAGAGTGCTCATATACGTTATCTTCTGTTACAACATCACTAGCAACCGATGAAACTTGAAGTAGGTTAAGAGCACGTCTCAAGTCACCAGAAGACTCTCTTGCGATAGCTGCTAATGCTGATTCCTCAATAGTGACATTTTCTTTTGATGCCACCTCTGCGATAAAACTTTGAATTAGTTCATCCGGAAGTGTTGAAAAATTAAGGGCAAGTGACCTTGAGATAATTGCTGGACTCCAGCCTGAGAGGGAAGGAGTAATGAGAATGAAGCGGCAGACATTACTATATTGTTCCATAGTTCTGCGAAGTGCTTGTTGCATTCCCCAAGTTAGTGCATCAGCTTCGTCTAGCATTAATATTTTGATTTTCTCATCAGCTACGGTAGCTGTTGATGCAAAAAACCGAATGGCTTCTAATAGTATTTCACTTCTTGTTGGATCGCCGGAACGACCTCGTGCATTTCGAGCAGTTTTTGCCTCACGAAAGACTACAGAAATGTATTCATCCAATTCGGATCTCTGGTCACGTCCAAGCTTAGCCAGATCTTGAACAGAACGCTTAGCCTTTGTCACAGGAATGTCCCATATATCACGGATGTTTAGAAACTTGAAGTTGGCGCTAAAACTATCACCGAGAATCTCCTTTGAGAAGATTTCAGCAGCGGCTGTCTTACCTGTTCCTGAAGGTCCATAGAAGATCATATTTGGGAAAACATTGGATTTTGCGAGAGATTTCAACTGATTGATTGTATTCGCTCTTCCAATAAAATCAGCCCATGTCTTAGGCCGATATTTTAAACTCCAAAGGACAGGCTCCAATATTTCACCCAGAATCGGGTCATATCCATTGTAGATAAGCTTGTTTCTTTTTCTATCAGAGCTTTCTCTCTCCTTTAGTCAGAAATTTGTTAAAACCAAAAGCTCCTTAAATACTCAAAAGCTGGGCGCATGTTTGCAAGGATAACTCTGTGGTCGGAAAAAACAATGCCAAAGGAATCTCTAGAAAAAGAACTCGAACATATCCTTAGAGAGGACTTGCTTGTTGCATGTCAATATTGGTCGATTGATGTAACAGGAAAGGATAGTGGATCTTCTTTGATCAAGATGCTTGCTGAGAAGATGAAAATGCCAGAAGAAAGGACACGAGTCTTTGCAACCTTTTCTCCACTCGAGCGCGACCTTCTTGGAATATTAACTCTTAGTGGAGGTGCTATGAGCTATGACAGACTTAAACCTTTTAGAAAAATATATAGCTATGGCCAGCTAAATCAAACTGAAAGAGACCTTAGAAAGAAAGGTATAATCATCAGACGAATGATGTCACGTTTGACTGAATTCGGAAGGGAAGTTGCTGAATTCAAAGTATTAGATTTCTTCATCCCGCATCTGAGAGACCTTTTTGAATCAAAGCCAGAACCTACACCAGAGGAACCAAAGAGGGCAAAGAATATCGAAAATGAACGAGATTCCCTACTCATAGATATGCTCCTTCTTGTGTCGTACCTAGCTAAGAAAGAAGTCCATTTAACAAGTGCCTGGGAATTTCCAAGGAGAGAGATTGATAATATCAAGGCATCAATGTCTAAATCTACTGATGAGCGTTTTGAGTTAGTACAAAAGATGGCTCGGAAGATGGGAGCCTACGTTGTGGGAGAAGGAGATAGGGTTCAACCATCTAAGGTTGATCTACTCTTTGCAGGGGGATACCATAATGTTGCTCGTCGACTCCTGTTATCTCAGCTTGGTAGAACAAGAGCTATTTGGGCTACACCGGACCAACCTACAGAATACACCCTCAACTTGGCGATTTGTAGACTTAGAGAGAGTTCACCTGATGACTGGGTAAGTGTAGAAGAACTAAGAGATTGGATAAGGAGTGAGTTATTCATAGAGAAGCAGGAGTTGAAATGGATTCAGGTTGATGATGACAGGGTTCAACTCTCACTTGAAACACCAATTCTCTTAGGATTAGTTGACGCAGCTTACAGAGGGAAAAAGCTCCTTGCAGTTAGACTAACAGATGTAGGAGATATTGTGCTCAAAGGAATACCGCATGATAAAACACTGGGAAGAGACTCGTTCTTTGTTTTGCCTAACTTCGAAGTCACTGTCTTTAGTACAGAAATGGAGTACCATAAAATGTATCGTCTCATGTTGATCACAGAACCGGTTAAAACAGATGTAGTGAGTACATTCAAAATTACAGACAAATCCGTTTTCGATGCAATAGAGATAGGTCTGCGTGAAGATGATATACTTGGCTTCCTTGAAAAGGAGAGCAGTAAACCTATTCCACAGAATGTCGTTAGATCAATAACTGATTGGACATCACAGACTACATTTACAACAATAGCGGATGTCACACTCTTTGAGACCCAAAACGAACAAGACCTTGAAGATTTGATGTTGATACCAGATTTCACAAGACAGATCGTTAGAAAAGTGGGGCCCACAGCAGTGATAGTATCTGGTAACATCGAGGAACTAAGTGCCAATCTTCGAAAGCATAAGTGCATGGTGCGACGAAAAACCAAAGATGAAGAAATTGACTCTTCGAAAGATTCCTCTGTTGCAGAACAATTCTTGCTCTATGGTGAAGATCAGGGAGTTGAGGATGTTCCCAATCAATGTGAGGGGTGTCCTGCAGTTCCATCATGTAATAAAGTCATTCGAAGACGGAGTCAGACAAAAAGGGGGGGGTGAACCTGGATAGTCTCTTACCCAAGGAATTGGCAGGTCATTTCTTTGGTGTAGGGAGCCTTGGAGAAAAGGACCCCGTAGTGCCTTTAGATTATGTGAAGAAACTCAAACTTCCTTATGCCTATAGTATACCTGCAAGACAAGAGGAAGATATGATAAGGCAATTTGCAGTTTTAGTGGAAGACTTTGAACAGCTAGGAACTTTCATTCTTGATGTGGACATTCACAGCTATCGAGAAATGACAAGCACTGATGAACCCCTCATGTTTGACAAAGAGCATGGACATAGTTCCTATCTCATGATAGATGGCTCCAGCTACTCATTCTTCAAGACGCAACAAACAGCACCAGCTACAATGTGTTTTAGTATCAGAGATAGTAATGGAAAGCAACATGTTACAAGAAATATGTTTTATTTTTTCCAGAAACTTATGATAAGAATAGCAAGAGGACAGGTTGAACACTTTAGACACGCTTGTGATAATCTAATACTTTGTCAAGATGATCCAGGATTAGGACATGTGTTTGAAGCGATTATACAAGGAAAAGTGCTGGGACTGAGTCTAAATGAGATTGTTCAAAAAACTGATGACATCTATCCGGATTCGGTAATTCCTGCATATCATTATTGTGATGACTGGCGTCAACTTGTACTCGATGGGTGGTATCCACTCTGGGAGGGTAAACCAAAGTTGGTCCATATCGACGTGATTCGATATCTCCCAGAGATTGGAGAAGAACAGGCTGAGAAGATCAATTTGTTCATGAAACAAGGAGGAGGTCTTGCGCTCGGAGCGCTGCCTAATACGGATGACTCATACTCTAAGCCAATCCTTGAAACGCTTCAATTCAATCTCTCTCAAAGTTTTCACTGCTTAAAGGATAGTGGTGTCGATTTGGGACTTTTGAAAAGGAACGCCATGGTTTCAACTCAATGTGGTCTTTCAGGAGCAAGCCCAGAATTGTCAAGAAGAATTCATGAGGAGAGCTCTAAATTCAAAGAGATGTTTCTTCAAACTATTGAATCCTCGACCTAGATAGTATCTCTAGAACACTTTGATTAGAATGGCCAAGGTGTTATTCTTGGAGGGATATGCGGCTGAATGAATCCAGGGAACCAGATGTTCATCATAGGCAATAACGGAGTGAGTAAAACTGCGGCTGTAAACAGCAGAGCAAAGGTTAGCGTGTGGACTGAAGTTACATACGTGTAATATGGTCGAATGTATGAGTAGAATGCAAAAGCTGGAATCGATAGAGCAACCATCGCCATTATCTCAACAGAATCAAAGAAGAAAGGCATTGACATCGGCCAGAGAAAATAGAAAATCCAAGTGATTTTCTCGCTTGATGTTTCATGATGTGCAATCTTATGAATACCATCCACGCCCTGTGCTAGGAAGAAAACTGGAATGAGGAGCCACCACTGGAGACCAACAAAAAACATTGGACCGGCATAGAAGAGAAGGTCACCTGCACTTTCAATTCGCTCCCAAAATGGATTCCTGCTGATAAATTCAGTCATCTCTGTCATATAGTATCCGAGCATTTGAAATGCAACTAGAATAGGCAATAGGACAAATGAAAATATGATCATAATCACTGCAGCTTTGGGGAGTTCGTTAATCTTACCTTCATGATAGTTATCTAATGGATAGATACCATGTAGAGTAAAAGCTGCAATGAATACCAACAACCCACTTGGAAGAAAATACAATGGCTGGAAGATATATTGGAAAATTCCAAACCCTTGATATACGTTCCCAACCAGAGGACTGAATGAAGAGTCCAAAATTGGAAGGAAATACCAAACTCCAAAAACCACCAAGAGCTCAGGAATTAGCATCTTGAGCCTATAGTCTTGGATGAACTTCATTAATGCACTAGGTTCTGTGGCTTGTTCTCCCATTATTTCACCGATCCTCTATTAGTTGAAAGTTGGTTTTCGTGAAGCCAAGTCGTCGTCTTCCTCACGAAGCTTGTGTTGGAATGGTCTTCCCTGACTATAGATATCTGGGTCCATATCCTTGGTCTTGTTCATAATTGTGAAGAATCCACCAACTTGAATGATAATGGATACAATTGATATTAGGAAAACATCAGGAAAGTACTCATGAGAAAAGAGCTGAAAAAACCAAACAGTCGGGTATAGTACCACTTGGATTAGGATTCCAAGTATCAGTGCCAAAACCCATTTGTTTGTCCAATTTGATAAAGTCATCCAACGCCGACATCCTGGTGGGTTCAATTCAGTTCCTGAGCCTGAAAGTCCAATAATTAAAGGTGTCTATGTTATCTACTCACCTACATACTTGTCCTCTAATTCGGTAACTAGGAGTCTTGCTAGGTTTCTGAAGTCGCTCATTGAGATATGGGGGACACTACTTGTTCGTTCAGGAATATTGAAACGAGCAACAATCACCATGACATCCTTATCCATTGAGTATTCTAGAAGAGCAGGATATTTGGTGCCTATTCGAAATCCATCTTCATGAGGTTTCACTCGTCCGCCTTTGTAAATGGTTCCAACCAAATATGGATATGCAAAACCACTGTGTGAAACCTGGACTTGGATTTGGACTGTTTCAGGAAGATTCTGGACGTACGCTTTCACTTCAGAATCGAGAAGGGTCTGCACTCCACCTCGTACTCCAAGCTCTACGTTCATTCCTGCCCTGACTCCAGGTACAAGTGCTAGTTCGCGAGCAAAATTATAAACATCTCCTTTCAACGGTCGTTTGAAGAATTCTTGGGCATCAATTGACGGTATTCTGAAACCCAAGACGAACCCAACGACTGAAACAATGCTGTTTTCAAGAGTGATGAACAGAATGGGATCTAGGTTTGGACTGAGAAGAACTGTGTTCCATGTCTGGGATAGTAGAATTAGACCACCAAGAATTAGGATAAAGAGGAGGGAGCAAAAACAACTCATCCAGTCACCCGGGTGTGAAAAGAACTCTCCATACGCATCCTCATACTCCTCAACCATATTCTCATAATCACCAAAACTTACCCATGTCTTTTTCTTCTCCCATTTACCAGGGATATAATCGATAGCCTTCTTCGAACCGCCACCAAATGTTAATGAAATAAGGAAAAGAACTGCAGGCATTCCCACAAACACTGCAAGCTTGTAGAAGCTGTTAGGGTTCATATAGTTTACAACAATTCCAACGGCTGTGTACAGAACCGCGAAAATAACAAATGCTCGGTTCACACTTCCTTGTCGACTATAATCAATGATTGTTTCTTCATTCAATCCAAACTATCCCTCATCAAATTCAAAGCTTGGGTAGTGATAAGCTCTACGATAATTTATGATTGTGAGCGTTATCTTGACGTTTCAAATAGTATGCTACCTCTTCAAGGACCTCATTTAAGATTTCATCCGCACCCTTTGAGGAGATATATGTCTGAAGGGTTTTGTGGACTATTTGTGTAAGCTTTTTGAGAGATGGCACTCCAACATGTTCATCGATCACACGAGATCCATCAGAATCATCTAGAGTGATTGTTGCTAAAGTTTTCTGAGGATGACCAGATTCATCCAGGACACACTTTATCTTTGAAACACTCTCTATACCTTCAATTCGAGAAATTGGACATACATCGCGAATCGTGTAGTACCCTCCAGATTCGCCTAGTAACAAATTTACTCCACTCCATGAGATGCCAGGAGTCTTTTCCATTAATTCAATCCATGGGCGCAAGATCCCACCAGAAACAATTGGAAAATAAGAAGTAGCTTCATTCGGAATAAGCTTGAACATTATTGATGAACATATGAGACCAAACATGAGAACAAGGAAACCAAAAATAAGTGGAGAAGCAGCGATTAGAAAGATGTTCGCCCTCATTAGTGGAAAAGGAATGGCTATAGCTATTGCTGATAGAAGAATTGCTAGAAAAATTTGGTAGTAATCCACAATTGAGAGAAAACTCCGATATTGACTTCGATACTGCTTCATCATAGCTTCATATTCGGATAAGGACACATCTCTCTCTCTGAAACTCCATTCGGGCTCGCTAAATCTTATCCGAGTCTTCATTCTCCATGCAACTACTGTGATACAGGGAATAATACTGACTAGAGCAAACATAGCCCACGCAATCCATGCAAATGGCGTTTCATACAACGGAAGTAGCTGCACTTGAGCAATCTCAAAACTCATGAAAGACCATATAATGAGAATTATGAAAATCAGAATTTGGTAACTTAGAAGTGATCCAGTTGTAACGGGACCTTCATCCAATTTTATCCCTCTGAATAGTTGACCTCAAGCGATTTCAGAATATCGAAAAGTTGTTCGTTCTTACCCCGAGTCTTTATCCACTCAAGGATAACGATAGCCACTGCATTTTGAAAAACTGCGGAAATGTCCTTCACGCCTGGATGTTTCACCTTGGATTCTACTGGTAGTCTAACATAGTATCCTTTTTCATCTGTGCCTATGAATTTCCTAAAATTACGATCTGTTGATACCCACCACCAAACAACTTGTGGATTGTTTTCGTATTCGTGAAGTCTGCAGAGTACGCGATTAACAGCATGAAGTTCTTCTGACCATGATTCGATATATGCATCCTTTTCAATTCCAGAGATTCGGGAAACTACCCTTGGACTCTCATATATCTCATAGCCATCTACTTCGCCTTTATCAAATACTACACGAATATAGGATAATCCCGGTACTTTTTCTTGAGATTTAGCTAAGGTAATTGCTTCTCTTGCTAATAGAATGTCAAAATCAACAGATGCCTCATTTGATGCTGCAAGTAATGCACCGATTGATGCTACAATATATACTACTGAGAGTGCAAGCGCAAAGATCCAAACTTCAAGTCCACCCAAATTTGGACTTTCAATGAAGACAAAAACAGGTAAGCCGGCCATGAACAAGAGGAGCCCAATAGGGATAAAGAACGTCCAGTAGCTACTCATCGACACTAATCGCCAGTATTTGCGGTTGTGAGTCTTGACAAGGGTTTTCGCATCATCAATTGTCATCTGAACAGGCTTTAGAGTCCAAGTGGGATCTGTGTACATAATTGCGGACTTCTTTCCATACCACCCAATATAGAATCCAAGAGCTGTGACTATTACCGGAAGGCAAATGAAAAATAACAGAATCGATCCCCAATCCCAGGTTGATGAAGGGAGGTATAGGTCTGCGACAAAGTAGCCTATAACGAATAGCAGAAGTGTACCAAGAAATATGGATGCATAAATCTTTGTCAAAGACTTGTAGGTAATGATGCGCTCTGCCATCTTGACTCCGCCTAGAACAATTGGCTCTTTGTCATTTGCTCTTTAAGGATTGCTGATGATTCAGGTGACATGCAAATATTTATAACACGAACCCCAATTGATGTATTAATTATTGTTAATTTTTCACAAGGAGATGAGAATTCATTGATTAAAATAGGTGACAAAGCACCAGATTTTACTACAACAACAGAAAGTGGGGAAAAATTCAAGCTAAGCAGTTACAAGGGAAAGAAAGTCTTTCTATACTTCTACCCAAAGGACAATACTCCTGGTTGTCAAGCTGAAGCGTGTTCTATTCGTGATAATTATCATGTATTTGAAAAATCAGACGTCCCCGTCTTTGGTGTTAGTGGTGGAACAGAGAAATCACATAAAAGCTTCAAAGAGAAGAACAATCTGCCATTCCCCCTACTTATGGATGAGGAATTTAAGATTGCCAAGCTATATGATGTATACAAAAAGAAGAGCATGTATGGCAAAGAGTACATGGGTATTGAACGAACAACTTTCCTCATAGATGAGAAAGGAAAAATTGAGGGAATCTTTGGTGGCCCAGAAGGAATCGAGAAGGTCAAGACCAAGGACCATGCGGACCAGGTCATCAAGTTCTGGAACCTCAAGCTGTAGAGGAATCTGCAATGTTGGAGGTAGGCGACGAAGCTCCAGACTTCGAAACAGAAGACGACACAGGTAAGAAGTTCAAACTGAGTGACTTTAAAGGACAAAAACTAGTCCTCTATTTCTATCCTAAAGACTTCACACCCGGATGCACAGCAGAAGCTTGTTCGATTCGAGATAGCTATCAGCTCTTTGAAGGATCAGGAATACCTATTTTTGGAATCTCAGGTGGTTCAGCTGGGTTACATCGAAAGTTTAGAGAGAAGTATGAACTGCCTTTCAACATCCTAATGGATGAGGATCTTAGCATTGCAAGACTCTATGATGCCTATAGTAGATTGGACATCCTTGGAATGGGAGTGAAACGGATTACATACTTAGTTGGTGAAGATGGTAAGATAGAAGCTATCTTTGGCGGTTCAGAAGGGTTAGAGAAAGTCAAATCAAGTCAACATGCAGATCAAATTGCAAACTATTGGGGTTTAAAGCTATAGGATTGTCATTCAGTCTTACTCGGTTTTCCAATGTATTTCTTATACACTGGCGGCTTTGTACTCTAGTCTAGTCTGTGCGCTCACAGTTTAACACGTTCATACTTGGTCGTACTATGAAATTCATCACTGACTCCGAGCCTACGGATCCATAGACTATTTATTTTATCAATGCAGTGATGTGGTTTCTCGTTTTCACCAGAAAGCATAGACTTTAATCGGGGCTTTGAGCAGCCCCAACTCGCTTGACGGGCAAATATAGCTCGTCTGTATGAGACAAAGGGGCTCACATAATGTCAGAAGAAAAACTCTCTGTTGAAGAGTTGAAGAAAAAGGCTGAGAAGCCCGGGAAGGATGCAATGATCCTTCACCCATTTTACCAGGGCAAAATCATGAGCATTGGTAAAGCACCAGTACGGGACTTCTCAGACTTTGCTATTTGGTATACTCCTGGCGTGGCGAAGCCGTGCTTGGACATCAAAGATAATCCCGAAATGGCCTATGAGCACTTGAACAAGGGGAACATGGTGGCTGTCGTAAGCGATGGCACTCGTGTACTTGGCTTGGGTGATATCGGTGCACTTGCTGCGGGCCCAGTGATGGAAGGAAAGGCAATTCTTTTCAAGTACTTGGGTGGCGTGGATGCTTGGCCAATTTGCGTTGACACAAAAGATGCTGACAAAATCATTGAATTTGTAAAACTCCTTCAGCCATCATTTGGAGGTATCAACCTTGAGGACATTTCCAAACCAAAGTGTTACAAGGTTCTTGAGGAACTGAGAAACGACCCCGAAGTCAAGATACCGGTCTGGCACGATGACGCTCAAGGAACAGCGACTGTTGTGCTTGCAGGTGTGCTAGGGGGGTTGAACGTTGTCAAGAAAGATATTGATAATATTTCAGTGGCTCTTCTAGGTGTGGGATCAGCCAACACGCGTACTGCATATCTAATGATAGCTGCTGGAGTCAATCCAAAGAATATCATCATGGTGGACAGCCAAGGCGCAATATATGCAGACCGAGAGGATATCGTGAAAGAAAAAGACTATGACACCTTCAAATATGACTTGGCTCAGAAAACTAATCCAGAACGGCATTCTGGTGACTTGGGTGAGGTTATTGATGGAATGGATGTGCTCATCTCAGCATCAACACCAGTGCCAGGCACGGTAAAGAAGGAATGGGTTTCCAAAATGGCAAAGGACTCAATCGTTTATGCATGTGCTAATCCATTACCTGAAATCTGGCCATGGGATGCAAAAGATGCAGGTGCTCGAATTGTTGGAACTGGCCGAAGCGATTTTGAAAACCAGATCAATAACTCACTTGGATTCCCAGGAATCTTTCGAGGAACCCTAGATGTGAGAGCAAGTACGATCACTGATGAGATGTGTATCGCTGCGGCTCAAGCATTAGCAGACCTTGGAGCAAAAGAGGCTAATGTGCGGAAAGTCATTCCAACAATGGACCAATGGGAATTGTATCCCGCAGAAGCTACTGCTGTCGGTATGAAAGCTATCGAACAAGGTATTGCTAAGAAACATTGGGAAGAGAAGGACCTTTACAAGCATGCAGAGAAAATCATCAAACAAGCACGTGGATCTTCTGAGCTTCTCTATGAGAAAGGCTTCATACCTAAAGCACCAATCTAGTATTTGAAAAATTGTCCTCCTGAATCTCACTGGGAGGACATCTTCTCTCCTTTGCCGCAATCAGCTTGTGTATTTTGTTTCAATAACAAAACTACATTGCGCTACATTATTAAGAATTGAAAATTCCACTCATCGAACCCGGTGAGCCCCCCTATATTATGTAACCGACTCATTGAAACCTCTGGAGAATCAGAAATGTCCTACGACAAATGCGTTCGATGCGGATCTTGTTTGCAGTTTTGTCCTATGTTTGATGCAACAGGTGAGGAGCAATACTCACCACGAGGAAAAGCGTATCTTTTACAGGTAATGGATCAAATTGAGGATGATAAGGAGCTTGCCAAGGAGTTTAGGCGACTCCTATTCGAATGTACCCTTTGTGGGCGTTGTGAAGAGACCTGCTCTTCAGGTGTAGACCTTCTGAGGATTTGGCATGAGCAGAGAGCTAAGGCAATAAAAACTGCACCTGAAGAGTTTGCATATCTTGACCCGCTTAAGAATGCACTCTCAAATGTGAAGAACATCTATGGACTTGCGGCAGAGGATAGAGCAATCTACTGGCTTGACGAACTTGAGGACGAGATTCCAGGACTTGAGGATAGAGTCTACGAAAAGGGGAAGACTGCTGAAGTAATGGTATTTCTTGGATGTCTGATGTCATTTAGAGGCAGTCAGATTGATGTACTGAGGTCACTCTTCAAGACACTGGAAAAACTCGAAGTTGACTATCTAGTCATGGGTTCAGAGGAATTCTGTTGTGGACATCCCCTATATCTTATGGGAGATGACGAAGGAGCGCAGAAGTTGAGAGACCACAACAAACAGGTAATTGAATCTGCAAAAGCAAAGAATGTCATCACTTGTTGTCCAGGCTGTCTGATTCAGCTCAGGGAACATCACAATCTTGAGAATACTGAAGCATTACACCATACACAATTCTTTGACAAGAACCTAGAGAAAATCCCACAGTATAACCAGACTGAAGAGTTCTCATATCATGACCCTTGTGAGCTTCATCGGATTCTTGAGATAAAAACAGAACCAAGATCAGTAATCAATAAGATGGGAATCAAGTTTCGCGAGATGGACCTATCCTGCTGTGGAGGTGGGGGTCTCTTAAGGATGACAGATCCTGACCTTAGTGATAAGATCATCCAGTTAAGAGCAGCCCGAGAAGGTGTGAAGAATACAACTGTGATTACGGCTTGTCCTTCATGTCGGGAGCAACTTCTTGGACAAGACCTGAAGACCAAAGATATTGTTGAACTTCTATCAGATGCATTAGGAGGGAATGTTGAGTAAATGAGAATCAGAGATGTCGTCATAGGTGCAAACGCAAGTATGTACTATAAGCTCAACTTCCGCAAAATCAAAGGAGTATACTATCCTCGTTCTGAGCAAGAGGTCATTGCTGCGATAAAACACGCAATTAGTAATGGACTGTCTGTGACTCCTAAAGGTGGTGGATCAGGTCTCAGTGGCGCATGCACAGGTGGAAATGATGAACGATTAATGATTAGCAGTCTACAGATGAAAGAGGTACTGGCTGTATCAAAAGATCAAGGATACATAGATGTACAGCCAGGAATCACACCTGATAAGATAAACGAATTCTTAGCACCTATGGGTATGCGGTTCTATGTAGCACCAAGTAGTAGAGACATTGCCACTGTTGGAGGGATTCTTTCAACAGATGGTGGAGGCAATGATACCTGGTTTAATGGAACAATGCGAGACAGCACCATCCGTGTTAAGATGGTGTTATACGATGGTAGGGTTCTCACAATCGATACTAAGGGAGTCAAGAGTAATGATCCAGAGTTGGAAACGGAGCTGAATAAGATCGGCATGTCAATACATGATGTTGCCAGCTCTCATGGAACTCTCGGATTCATCACCGAATTACGATTGTCAATTGGCCCTCAAATAAAAGAAACCCTAATTGGAGGCATTGCAGAGTTTGAGGAATGCAATGCACTTGGCCGTGCACTCACAGAGATGATTAATAGAAAGAGTCCTGTGAGATATGGTGAAGCGATTACATCAGCGCATCTTGATGTCAGAGAGGATTTGAATCCACCCTTACTTATCATTGACTTTCCAGCAAATTATGAATCCGAGATGAAAGACATCATAGACTACAAACCTCTCGACAAACAAGAACTGGCAAAAATGAAGGACATCAGGTTAAAGCTACCAAAGAGAAACCCGAAAATCGGTATTCAAGTCGCTTTATTTGAGGGCTATGGATTCCATGGTGATAGCCTACTCCATCTTCAAGATCGTCTAGACATGGTTAATGCACTCCTGGTAGACCATGGCATGACCCCCTTTGCGAAATATGGACATGGTCCAAGTAAATGGTACTTGGGAAACAACACTCCCACCTACGGACTCATTCTTCACTCTAGGGAAATTAAACCAGAAGATAAGAGTGGACAGGAAATGTTGGATACCGTGCTTGCCATAGTTAACCTTTGTGAAGCAAATGGAATCACGCCAAAGCCTGAACACAAATGGCCTTATTCTGACGAACTCAAGAAGAAGCGGCTTGAGGAGATAAGAGGAATAATCGGTCAAGGATTTAATCCATTCCTACTCTCGAAGGAGTGTAACGAAGTTCTGGGTTCAATGGTTTGAAAGCTGCTCAACCAAGAATTTCGCAACTGCAGTCAATTCATTGTAGAATACTTTCGGGCATCTCAGACAGGTGTTTATATACTGTTTTCGAGACCAATTTGTGATGAGAATGGTCAAGCCACATCGCAGCCCTAAGGGGTTATTTGATCCATATTACGTACCTGAGAGACTTTTACACCGAGACCGTGAACTTGGGACTATCAATGGAGTATATCGAGATTCCTTTGAGGACGAGTATGGTGTCAACACGCTGGTGCATGGGATTTCAGGAGTGGGAATGACTGTTTTCTCTCGGTACTTCCTTACCAAGCTTATACCTGAACAATTCAATTCCCACACTGTTTATGTTGATGCAAAACACAAGGACACCCTCGAGATTATTTCTGAACTGAATGACAAGATACACCTAGAAACGAGCAAACCTATTACTGTAGCTTTTGACCTCGACATTCTATGGATGCAGTTCAAGAGAACCGCTGCATCAACCGACAAAAGAACAGTGTTCGTCATTGATAATATTGATGAAACAAATGAGGATGTCTACTCAAAATTAGCAAGATTATCCAAGGAAATTCAAGCCAGTACAATTGGAGTTCTAAACAGTCACGACTATCGACTTCTGACAAAACTTCCAGCAACCCATATGTCATACGATTTTGAGATTCCTCTGGACACATACACGCAATCACAGCTATATGACATCGTCAGGATGCGAGTAGAAGACACATTCCCCCACCAACTCACTGAAGAAATAGTACGATACATCACAGATCTCGTTGTTGAGTTTGATGCATCCAAACCGAAGACGACCGTCGAAGCACTGAAAGCTCTATGGCCCTTGGCATCAAGTGGTCAGGAGATTGATTCTGATGCAGTGCGAAGTGCAACTATGTCCATCACATCCTTTGCCCATGACAATGACTACATGGACCTTATTGAAACCATAAGCATGAATGATTACATGACACTTCTGGTTCTAGAAGCCATGAGTGAGCATCTGATGCGTTACAAGACAGAAACTTACATAGATCGCCAGACATTGAATGAGCTTGTTGAGGTCAAGTGTGAAGAGCTTGGTGTCAGATTTGCACGAAATGACATAGAGAGGAGCTTACAAACGCTCATTTTCCAGAGCATCGTATTCGAGTCAGGATATTCCAGGAATCTACTCTATGTACTTGCACCACCTGAGATAATATATGATGCGGCAATTGGTCTAAGACGTGAACTCGCTCGTAGAAAATAAAAGAAGAAAGGATGATGGCCGGAAACCCGGCCCTTCATTCCATTTGTTATGCAGCTTTCTTTTCTGCAAATTCCTTCTTGACCCAGGCATCTAGTCCAGCTGCGCCTTGAAGGTTTGCAAGATCTGCATCCAAGTTGTCAGGTTCAAGAACTGCGACCCAACCTGCACCATAGGGATCATCATTTAGAAGTCCAGGATTATCCTTGAGTGCTTCATTGATTTCGGTGATGGTCCCACCAACGGGAGCCTTTACCGGTCCAGTCCATTTTCCTGATTCCAGAGTGCCAATGCTTCGCCCTGCGGCGATAGCTTTGCCAGCTGGTCTCAGTCTGACGAACTTAATTTTGCCAGCTAGGTCCATTCCGAAGGTTGTAAAGCCAATTTTGACCTTACCTCCTTCCTTCTTGACCCAGATCTGATCCTCAGTGTAGTATAGATCATCAGGGAAATCAAAACCCTCGTAAGTTACCATGGTATTGTCACCTTGCTTCATGTTTGTTTGACGGCTACTTAAGACATTTACTCTTAGTAGATTTAGTGTGAATTTCTGATAATTTCAAGTGCTTTCGGTAGTATCACCGTTCATTGCACGCTTAAGTTGTTCAGCTTCCTCCACATCAATCTCGACATAGAGGGTTCCTGAATAACCACAATCCTTCTCTTCGCAGTAATAGTGATTAGGAACAAGCCACCCAGATACGGAAGTCTTGGCAGTTCTAATTTTATCAGAGCCACATTTGGGGCAGACTCGAATTTTCCTCACAGGCACACTGCATCCTCCCGGCGTGGTTACTATAAATCAGAGGCCGTCCCTTAAAACAATTACCTGACGCTGAAACCCATATTTCGTCCTTCTAGGGGTGGTTATATTGGACTGGAGTATCATAAACCTATGAGATGAGATTGCCTGAAACACCACTCCGAACAGGGTTCCACACAGCTGATGAGTTTGTCAATGTGAAAACCAAGTCAGGAATAAAGGCACTTGATAGTCTTCTTGGAGGAGGCCTTGAGTCAGGATTAGTTCATCTCTTCTATGGCGAGCGCGCGCTACATGATGACTTCCATCGAATTGCTGTTAGGGTACAGACTTCAAAGGAAAGTGGGGGATTAAACAGTCCGACAATTATCATTGATAGTGCCAATATCATCAAATTAGAGAAGTTCACTCAACTCGCAGATGAGTATAATCTGGATCCTGAAACTGTCTTGGATAACATCTACATCTCACGTGCATTCAATTCTTCACAAACCTATGACCTTGTCATGAACCAGCTGGATGGATTTCTTGATATGATTCCCGCGAAGGTTCTCATGGTAACAGGACTTCCTCAGCTCTACCTTGAGGAAGGACTCAAGGGAGAAGGACTTCAGGAAATATCGCACATGGCTTCGAAGATATCAACGCTAACGCTCAAGAGAGACACATTTACACTTGTATCCGCTTCAGTTTCTAAAAGAAGTGTCAGCCGTCCTGAAGGTGGACGAACTTTAGCAGGTACCGCTCAAGTGCATATTCTTATTTCAGATTCAAAGTCAAGACGAACTTATACACTAGCAAAGCATCCGCAATATCCTGTTAGAAGAACCAACAGATCAATGACAGCTCCTTCAGGATCAACACTTCCATTATCCTACTTTCTTGGAGGAGAAGAGGAGCTACGGGAAGATTAGATCTCCTAGCCTTGCTGCTTCTTTTTGATTTTCGTTATATATCGAGAAAGAATATATCATCGAAAAAAAGTCATCAATAATTCTGAATTCTTTATCATTACTTGTCGTGTGGATTGAGTAATTTAGATGTCAGATCTTTCTTTTTATTCGAAACAATCAGAAAAAAAGAGTAGAAACGTGGAATGACCTACTCTTTCTTTCCTTCTAGGCTTTTAACAAGTTCATCGACAAGGTCACGAGGTAACGCTTTTGCTTGTTCAATAATTGTTTCGATCTCATGCGGAGGCACCCCTTTTTGTTCAAGATCTCTTCGTAGCTCTTCAATTTCGTAGAGAGTCATTTTATCTTGCTCTATTTCCGGAGTTTCGTCAACTGGCTTTTCATGCTCAGGAGTGATGATCTCCTTGTGAACTACTTCATCTTTTTCTTCCTCTTCAAGAAAGACTCTCTCTTCATCTTCAGGCTCAATAGCTTCAACGGGTTCTTCCTTTTCCTCGCCTCCGAGCCGTCTTAGAGCTTCTTGTTGAATATTCGCAAGGGTTTCTTCTATTGTCTTCCCTTCGCGACGAGCTGAACGGATTGCCTCTTGCATTATGACCTCTTTCACGAACGCTGCCTGCTCACTCATCTTCATCTTTTTGATATCAGCTTGGAACTCATCAAGTTCCTCAGCACTTAGATGAGTGAGGATTGCTAGTTGCATGAGGAGTTCGCCCATTTCTGGAACCTCAATAGGTATGGCTTCTTCAGGCATTTGCGCTGCTGTTCGTGTAATCTTTAATTCCTCGAAGGTATCGTTAAAGAGCTCCGCAGTAAGCTGTTGTCTGCTTTTTACACCACTGACTGGTTTTGGTACCTTACCCTTCTTGAGAGATTTCAGCTGACCATTTATTTGACGAATTCTCTTTGGGACACTCCAAATTTTCACATAGGCTCCTAGCAATACGATGATGAATATGCTAATTGGTAGACCATAAAATGTGATGTTTATCAATAGCTTATCGAAATCATTGGCCTGTGGACGTATTTCAAAATTGATTATAGCGTCTTCATGAAATGCCAGACTCATTACTATTCTAATAGAAGAGAAGTCTCCATAACCTACAGCTCGAATTACTATTCGATAATAACCATTTCCTAGAGACGAGTTGCTGCTAATGATAGCTGTTGTACCAGATTCAATGGTAAATGAAGCACCAGCAACACCCCAACCATGCCACGTGTCATTAAGATAGAAATCAAACGTTAAAGTTTCTCCATTAATCATTGTGTAGACTAGTTCAGTATCAATTACCTCACCTTCGTGAAGTATTTCTGTTGGCGTTTGAATGAGTTTGATATTGAAATATACAACTTGGAGCTGCCGATGGTCATCAAAGATACCGATTTCAAATTGGAAGTATTTTCCTTCTATTATGATTGGTCCGGTATGACGGTCATATAATGATGCATTACTTGTATCAAATGTGAAATTATAGTAACCAAATCCTTGTTGAAAGACGATTGGCATAGTGCCTATGAAGTAATCATTAGCTCTCATTTCGGTGTAATCGGTGAAGTTTGCATTAGTGATTCCACCAAATAATCCTCCCACTGTACTAATATCATTATAGAGTAGTGAGATGTCAATTGTATCGCCCATTGGAAGTTGGAGGTAGTATATTCCTTGTTCAAATGATATAAAGTTCTGATCAGGAAAATCAACAATCAACTCAGTAGGTCGCTCCTCAACTCGAATATAGAAACTAAACGAACGTTCCTCATAATTGAGTAGGAAGAATGCAGTTGTTATTCGTTCACGCACATTGGAATCCAGTATGGTTGTATCGATAAAGAGGGAATATGTTCCATTTCCTAGGTCTGTTGCATTAAAATCAAGGTTACCATAGTTGTAAGTTACTAATGCGCCAGATACATATCTCGAGTTATAGTCATCTGAGAAATTAAGTGAGATATATCCAGTCCAACCCCAATCTAATTCGATAATTTCAGTGGGTCCTTCGATGCTTGTTGGAATCTTCTTTATTGTTAAAGTCATGCTAGTTAAGGTATTGGCTAGAGTGGTATTAGTTGGGTATCCATAGAACGAAACTCCCACCGTACCAAATCCAAGGATAGAGGTATTGAATGTGAGAGTCCAGATACCACCGCCAATCGATGTGAAGTTTAGATAAATGTCACGTGTTGAATCGATCCAACTAACATTGGCATCATCAATTAGCATACTAATTGCATTAGCAGTGAAATTAAGCTGCAATGTGACATTCTGGAGATAATAGACCTCAAGTTTTGTCGGGTCTGGAATACCAATGACTTTAAGCTGCGTTGCGGTTTGTCGAATATAAATCTTGAATTGATTAACTGCTGGATCATAGTTTCTGAAACTAGCAAAAATCTGTATATCATAAGATAACAGTGCTTCTAGAATAGTTGCGTTTCCTGGTATCGTAACATCCCATCGCCCTGAGAAAACATCATAGGACATATAATATTTCAATCCTTCCAGCATTGCGTAAACTTGGAGATATCCAGACGCATTTCGAACTTGAGTGCTATCGATTGAAATGCTATCGGTGATGTCCCAAAGTTCGATTTCAATATAGACAGGGTCGCCCCTGTTTACCGGAGTTACTGTTTCTGTTGGATCATAGAGTATTATTTCACTTGGGAGAGTCATTACTACTAATGTTATGGTTGTAAGTGCTACTGTGTACTTGTCTTTCATTGCTGTAACTGTAATAACATATGTTCCGGCACCAAATCCAGTTGTATCTATAATTGTAGTATATCGACCTGTTGACCCAAACTCAACCAGTGGTCCACTATCAATTGTAATCCCAGACACCTTGTATTCCCAGATAACACTCAACGCACTTGAGATTGACACATCATTAAGTAGATCTCGGTATTCCACCCAAACATCAGCACCACTCTTCCAGTCTACTGTGACAGATGTTTCATCAGGTGTTAGAACTGTATTGATTGCGATCACATTGAATTGTGGTGTTACAGTCACTGATGCATACACAGAAACAGCTGCAACAATTCTTAGTGTGTAAGGTCCTAGAGTTGTCAAATCTGAAGTGCTGAAACTAATGTTGTAGATACCTGATGAACCATACTCGTAGACAACCAAGCTTGCAGGTGTTGTTCCACTAACGAGGTATTTTATGTTTGATGCGAGTATTGCAGAATATCCAGTAACTGGAAGTACATGGTCCAAATCACTCCAAGTCACATTAAGCGAAACAGTGCCCGTATATTGGACTGATGATGGAACCAACGCATTGACCTGAAGTGATGTCCTAACTAAGTCAACTAAGCCAGTCAAAGTTACAACGGAACGATTTGAATAGAATGGTGGGAGACTAGGATTCCATTGCACCTCAATATCAAATAGAAATGTTCCAGTACCAATCAATGAGAGAGTATCAACATTGAACACATATATTCCAAGCCCTTCACTTGTAGTGTAGTCAATACCTTCCTGCAAGAAATGACCTTGGCAGCTGAATAGAATTATTGCACCTTCAATAGGATTGCCAGTATCAAGGTCAGAAAGGTTGATTGTTATGTCTAGAACATCGCCTTTTGGTGTACGCTCGATTTGATCTGTTTCAACAAGAATGGAGCGACCTGTTATTGTTATCTTGACAATCGTGTAATCATCACCATAGAACGGGTCTTGCGCAACAGGCCAATCCACAGCTACTCGAATCGATAACCCTGTTACAGGAATTGTAGTAAGCACTATCGATGAGATGGTAAGCTCGTAAGTGCCACTAGTTTCAATAATGCTATAATCAAGTTGATTAATTTCAGTCATGTTGGGCCAATATAGATGAATGATTGTTAGATCAGCAAGTGAAATGGATGTACCTGCGTCGAGATCATTGAACTCAAACTCGAAACTAACATCATCCAAAAACAACGTCTGTGATGGAGGGACTGTCACTTCCAAATTAGTAGCTCTTGTTCTAACAAGTACAGAAACATCTCGTGAAGCATCATTATGATAAGGCGCTCCGGTCCAATCAGCCTGGATGTTCAGTACATGCGTGCCAGGGTTAGCTACGGAGGTTGTAAAGAATGTTACTTCATAATATCCTGGACTTCCTTCAGAAACTACATAATCAGAAAATTCTGTGAATCCTGAAATCAAGATTACAGCACCTGCAATACCCAACCCATTAGCATCCTCATCGCTAAAGTAGACAGTGAATATCACATTATCAAGATAGGGAGTTGTTTCCGGTTCAGTAATGAGAGCAAGGGAAGATAATCTACTTCTTACCTTGAAGGTCACCTGTGTTTCTTTTTGAGCATAGAATGGCGCCTGAGGCGCATAACTCATTTGTATTGTGAATGTATGTGAAGTTCCAGGAAGCCAGGTTGCATCCCAACTCGGGTTCCATGAGATATTCAGGAGATAATTCTGCTCAACAGGTCTCCAAGTTGAAGTAAATGTCTGACCAAGCACCTCCACCGTCACAGGATAGCCGTGTGCAGCATCATTGGCAATTGGGACTGAAGTGAATAAATCAACGTAACTAACGACAATTATGATAGGAGAGCCAAATGGTACATTAGCCACTGGGTTCGCAGCAACAATAGTAGCTCTTTCAAGAACTGTAAAAAGCCTGTCGAGGAATTTTGGAACAACATAGTAAAACACTCCAATAGACATCTCAACTCTCAAAGTATCAGTACCTGGACCCATAGCATAAGTTGTATTCAATGTCACCTGGTATATGCCTGGTGAAATCTCAACATAGGTATATTTACCTGAGTCAATTGGCGTTGCACCTTCCTTCAACACAAGTGTAGCCGCAGTAATTGGAATAGAAGCACCTTCTGTTGTATCAGTCCAAGTCACATTGAAAATTACAAGGTCACCATACTGCGTGGGCGGTGGAGTAAGATATTCCAGTGTTGTAATTCGTTCTTTGACACTGATGTAGGTAATACGACCAGTTCTGTTTGCATAGAATGGAGAACCACTCCATGTCACATCAATGAGAATCGCTTTGATTCCTAAACTACCAAACTGTCCTGTATCGACTGTGATTGTGAAAGTCCCACCACTTTCGACATATGAGAAGGAAACATTCATTGATATTGTCAGTTTAGGATCATCGTTGATGAGCATACCACTAGTAATGTCTTCGAATCTGAGTGTGAATTCTGCATCCTCGTTGTAACTCGTCGATGGTGCAGGTGTGATTGAAAGAAGCGTGTTCCTTGGTAAAACTCTGATTGAAATTACATCTGTTCGGTTAGAGTAGAAGGGTGAAACACCTTTAGACCAATTGACGAAGACATTCATGTAGATTATGCCAGTCCGACTAAAGATACTCGTGTTAAACTCGACAGAATACTTCCCAGCTTCTGTTGATGAAAAGTCAGCGATTATGATATCAGATGGGTCGACGGTTTGATCTTGGAAACTGACATAGATGAAGACATTTCCGGTGAGATTATCGATTCCGATGCCACTGAACAGGTCACTATAGAAGAAGATGTATCCCATGTCTTCATTATATGGAGTAGGCTCAGAACCTAGGAGAAGAGTAAGAGCAGACTCTCTGCCTACGACATTCGCAGATGTAACAAATGACTTGTCTTTATACTTAGCAACTACTCCAGTCCAGTCCGCATATACCGTGAATGTTTGAAGTCCAAGTCCGAATTGCCATGCAGGGACTTGAATTATATAGAATCCATCTCCAAGAACTAAGTCATAATCATAACTTGAAATAACAGGACCTGATAGATTGGATACTGAAAATATGACCAACGCAGACTTGATACCAACTGCATTATCTAGGTCCCCGTAATATACTGAAATATTGAATGTACCAATGGTGCTGGTAGGTTCAATTGAACTCACAATCCTAAAGTCTGTGTTATGAGTCCTAATTGTTACAGTAATCGAAAATTGCACTGTCTGATAGTTTTCTTTAAGGAACGTGAATGTGTAGACTTGATTCTGAGCTATAGTATCAGAGTCAGAGGTTCGAAATGTTATCCTGTATTCTTGATTCAATGGCACGTAGACAACTGAGAAGTTGCCCCAAGTTGAAATGACTTGGGTATATGGGGATGTCAGATTATCGATTGGCAGAATCCGATCAAGGTCGGTGTAATCAACCGTGAAAACAACTGAATTTCCAATCGGTATATCCAAAGATCCAACTGATGGTGTAACCGATGTGTAAGCATCACGGATGACAATTCTGAATTGCAGTGTTTTTGCATCATATCCCGATTTATATGCAGTGAGACTTATGTAATGAGTGCCTTTTGCTAGGGTAGAAACATCAATCCAAACACTGTAGACTCCACCTGTTTCGTCAGTTGAGTTAGCAATCCACGCTTGATGGTCTGGTGATGTAATTGTTGCACCTTCAATACCAGTTCCAAAATCAGCATCTGCATATTCGAGAATAATCTCTACATCTAATTGGTAGGGAGTTGTGACTTGAGGATAGTTGGGAGATGAGAGATAGCTAACAATTGGTCGATATGAGAACTGGATGATGAGATGAGCGTTGCTATATTCACTATCCCATGAGGTGAAGTAGACAGTAATTTCGTAACTACCCCCAGGTGATAATTGACCCCAGTCAATAGTCAGTTTATATAACCCAACTGCATTCTGAGATGTGTCAAGGGATATTGTGTAACCTGGAACGGAGAACTCTCCTGCGGCACGTCCAATGATGGGGTTTCCATAGTATTGCCCGGCTTCACTTATATTGAGATGAAGATCAACGACAAAGTCAGAACCAATTGTGAAGTTGAATGCTGATGGACCTGTGTACAGAGTTGAGATCATGCTTCGTATTGTAACTGTAAATTGATAGCTTGATGGAGCACTGTAGATGGTCCCACTCATTGCTACATTTACAGTCACCGTCCAAGACCCAACATCCCATGTGCTTGTGTCCAGAATGATAGCATAGCTTCCAAAATTGTCTGTGCCAAAGTTGTGTTGAAGTTGAATATTTGAAACTGAACCAATGGGTACGGGTAGACCTGTTTCAAGATCTGTAAGGACAATTGTCAACTCAGTCTGATTGCCATATGGTTTTGTTATGGCACCTGTTACAGTCAAAGATGTTTTGTGAGCAAGTATTTGAATTGTGAAAAGGTATGGCGTAGGAGCTTGGATTTTAATATTAGACATTACGATGTTCAAAGTTGCAGTGACTGACCCCACATTCCAATCAGCAGTCGTTAGGGTTGCAGAGTAGGTTCCAAATACATCTGAAAGATAACCGCCAGTGTAACTGAAAGTTAGTGTGCTCACATCAGAGATACCTACCTCAGACTCCGTGTCCAAATCAAATAAGAAGACATTGACCTGTGTATCGTTTCCATAAGGTGTTGTCATATCACCGGTGACGGTGACAGCAGTTCGATGAGCTCGAAGGGTGAATGTTACGTCGACTTGAGCTTCATGAAGGTATGCTCCAGATTTGGTTGCATTGAAAACGTATTGATGATTTCCAAGACTAAGGGAATTGGTTGGAATTGCTATGTCATAGGTGCCATCACCGTTGTCGGTGACATATTCAACTGGACTACCATCATCGTATGTGATCGTCGCACCTTGAATTGGTGCACTTGTATATTGATCTCTAAATATCAGAGTCGCTGTGAAATTAAAGTCAGCAGGAGTGGTTGTAATGCCAGATGCTTGCAGTCTGGTGCTATGATACAGGTCTATGTCGAAATACTCTGTTGCATTATTATAGTACTGGTGATAGGACCAGACATTGATATGCCATTGTTTGTTATCACCAAGACTCGTTGTAGATAGCACCTTTCCATATAGACCACCACCATAGTCATTCAAAGTGATTGTGGAGGGAGTGGTCCAGTTCATTTTGACAGTGGCACCTGTAACTCCCTGAGTGGTGATATCATCAGTAAGCTCATACTCAATTATGAGTGAATCACCAGCAGTCTTCACTGATAGTCGGTCGCCAACAGCATCGAGTGGTTCGTTAAGTGTCAAAGTTGTAGGGTGACGTACGATGAACGTCCTCTCAAAGAGACCAGTCTTATTTGAAACTGAATTACCTGTGTCATTATAATATGCTACAGCCGTCCATTGACCAGCGGGTGCGGTAGAGTCAAATTGAGTTTCGAGAGTATGATCAGTAGAGGCTCGTTGTTGTTCAGTGCCACGACTAAGAAATGTCCCTGTGTTTAGTTGGTTTTGAGCCTCGGTTCTGAGCCATTCAAAGTCCCGGAAGGTGTTTGAGACTCGGAACTCATCAAGGGATCCTGGAAAATAGCCAGTACCGTAAATACCTGAATCATACTCTCCACCTCCTAATCGCCATTCTTCAACGTATGATACATTAACATAGGTTGTTGAGAGTAGTTGATCAGTGCTTGCCCATCCGTTGTTCACCCAAATAGCATTATTTTCAGGTGCATCCTCATCAACATAACAAGCAATGAAAAACCATACATTTGCCGCCCATGATGTAATTGTGGAAGTCCATGTGTAGGCAGCCCCTTCCGATGAACTCTCGACCTTGAATACGAGTGACCCAGGAGCTACTGATCCACCATAATTTGTTCCTGCTAACGCTATAGCCATGTTATGCGTCATATCTGCATACTTTTCCATGATTACTCTTGTATTAGGCGAGGTAGAACTATGAGAAGAAGAAAGTCTGAACCAGCCAGATATCAACACATCATTATTAGGAGTGAGTGTTTCGTCTATTGATATATAATCACCAATACCATCAAATGTTTGGCCATAACCAGCCCTTGCAAGTTGGGCTGTTTGCTCATTTCCATTGCGAACACCATTATAGTTGTTACCTGATGAGTCATAATGGGTAGGGCCAGAAATAACAGACTCTCCTAGATGCCAGACAGCTTCAAAGTCATTAGACCATACTCCTGATGGATTCTCTAGATTATCAACTACAGGAGACCCATAGTACATCGTAATGTAGTTGTCAACTCCTGCTGTTAAATTCGTCTTGACCCATGCGACAAGAAGTGCGGTGTTGACTGGATAGTTTTGCTGGAAATTTTCAATCTCATGGTCTAGAATCGTGTCGCCTGATGCAAACAGGATATCTGATGCATCAGAACGAACCTTACTTGGATTATGTAGATCAGTATCTGTGAATTGTACCAAAACTGGAAAATTAACAACAGTACCATAAATCTGAGAAGACGGAATTGTTATTACCTTACGATATCTGAATGATGGAAACTTATGAGCTGTAGATGCACTTGTCTGATTAAATGAGGAATACCATGTGTCTCCATTTGGTTTAAGAAGATCGAGACCAGCTCGGGCACCGTAAATCGTAGGTGTTGTAATTGTGAATTTGGCTGCTTCATCAATGTCAAAAGCCGTATTATTAATTTGAAGGTCTTGTAGGAAGTTCCAGCTTATGAACTTGAGAGTCCAGACACCCCAGAAATCAATCGATGCCGGGTTAAGCGTCAATGTTCCTCCTTGATACCACCAATCAGAACCTAGTGCTTTTGGTTTATCAAGGGGATTGAGAACCTTAGTAGCTTTCCACTCTGCTCTTGGATATTCCACAGAGAATCCAAGTGATGTTGCCCCAGCAGGAGGCGAAACCATTACCTTTGCTGTCCAGTTGACGATATTTGAACCACTCTTAATGAAATAGCTGACACCATTATCGAAGTTTTCATCCATTGTTTCAACTATGCCGCCAATGTCCATTACTAGATTGACATTTAATGTAACTATTCCAGCGGATGAAGTTGTGAAGACAACCTGAGTTTCGCCAGCTTCAACCCATGTGTCAGGAATTGTTTCTTCAGCACCAACAGAATAGAAGGCAGCTGTATTGTCTTGATTGTTGTACTCTGTTTCTATCCACTCTGGAGAAAGAATAGCATTAGAAACTCGGATCTCATCGAACATCCCTAGAAACCGACTTGCTGCATCAAGCTGATGTCCGCCCCAGAGCCAAGTTCCAAGAGAGGCAAGTTGCGTCCACTGTGCTGGTACATTTTCTATCGTTAGAACTAATGGCGCGCCATCAAGGTATATCACAACAGATTTGGTTGAATAGTCTAATGTCACTACTAGATGCTGCCATATGCTGTTCGTGAATGGATTTGTCGCCAGGTTATAATCAGAGCCACTTCCACCCCAAGGATAGAAGAAGTTATCACCATCAGGTTGTACTGCAAATTCAAAGCCATCAGTTTGGAGAAGTGTGGGAGGTGGAGTAGGATTCAATGCGAAGCGATCGCTTGTTGTCAGGATACGTTGGTATCCCCCATCCGAAGAATCCAACCAATTAATCCAAAGCGATATAGTACCCCCAGATTTTACTGAATCCAAACTTGGACTCTCAAGAACATTAATCATGTCATCAATCCCATCTAAATCGAATCCACTACCAATATGACCTGTGACCAAATCTGAACTGCTCATGCTTCCCAAAGTTGTACCATGATTATTGTATTGGCTGCTATCATACACTGGTCCCGTTGGACTTTCATCTAAATGCCATACACCAACATAATCATCCCACACCGTTGCCCTTCCTACAAGCTCTGCTTCTGGATTTCCATACGCCATGGTGATGACAGTGTCAATTGAGCTTGACAAAAGAGGCACCTTCACCCATGCCACAAGATGCGCCTCTGTTGGACTATAATCTTGGTCAAAGAGCTCGATCTCATGGGCTAGAGGTGTTCCATCAATTGTGAAAATAATATCGTTTCCATTTGCTTGTACATGATCTTTCAAATCAGAATCGACTAAATCAATTAGGACCGGAAAATCTGTTAGATCTGCAACTACGCTAGTGTGGTCAATTGTGATGTCCTTTTGATACTCAAAGAAAAGAATGTTATCTTCGGGTTCCGGAAGTACATATTCAACAAATAAACGCGCTCTATCTTCACCGGAGAAACCAGCTGTACCCTTTATACCATTCCAACGTGTATTGGATGTACCTGAATACATGTGCGTCAACATGAAACAGATATAGTTCCCTGTGGACCATCCAGACCTGCTTATTACACTCTGCACGAGTGGACCTATCTCTGGTGATCTATATCGAGTGTCAAAACTTGTTTCCCAAGAAGTGAAACTCCAATCTATGCTTGTTTCAACCCAACTTTTAATCCAGTCCTCAAGATGGGTTCCATTTGCCCATGAATATGGCACACTGAAAGATTGTACAGTATCTTGATCTGCAACATAAACCCTCATTCCTAAAAGATATGGACTCGAGCTGTCAATAGCTTCCACTTCAACATAGGCGGAAGTGATGATTGCTCCTTGGGGGATATCCAATGGAAACTGCATTCCCGTTTCGAAAAGACTTCCAGCAAGGAATGACCCATATATGCCAGTATCAAGTTCACCGATAGGCCCACCATCGTATCCATCAAGATCAATACCGTTGAAGCCATCTAGAAAATCGCTATTGTCGTCGTAACAATCTCTACCATCATCGTCAGGCACATATGGATAAACACTATGTGTTGTAGAGCCCCAAACAATTGTGCCATTCGCCTTCAGGTCAACCTGTTCAGGAAATGGTCGAACTGTGAGATCCAATTGGACATCATCAATGTACGCATATGCATTGGATGCTGATGTTTGAGTTACACTTTCATCCGTAGCAAGTCCAATATCAAAAAGGAGAGTATGAGTCGAGAGACCAGTCATCGAGGAAGCTGGTATGGTAAGTGGACTAGTCGTTAACCATGTGTCAGTCGTATCGCCTGACTCAAACACATGATATTTGTATGTGTATCCTGCAAGTCTGACGAAGATGTGTACTTTGTCGTTCATAGTGGAACTTGAACTTACCCGGTATCGAAAACTGATTTGAGCGGAATAGAGCTCTCGATAGGGCATTGACACCATTTGACCAATGTAAATCTCATCATTAGGATTAGCATCATAACTAGTAGTCAGTTGTGCTTCAAGGTATACTCCCCAGGTCCCTCCAATCCCATTGGGATCGCTATCCAATTCGTAGAAACCATGCTGTGGATGTTTATTATCATCAATAACGTTCTTTATGACAGTCCAACCATCAGGTACATACACAGCATCATCATTTTGAGTTGTGTCAGTGGTAACTATAAACTGCTCATAGTGGCGATTATTCAAATCTCCATTCTGAAGAACATCTTTCGCAGTCCATGTTAGAGAGTCAATTTGAGCCTCAAGATTAGAGCCAGTCCATCCATCTGTGAGAGAAACGGAGGCGATTCCTGAAGAGGAGGAATCAATGTAGAAAGTGCCCTGGTCGATGTTCGTTATTTGCCCGCTGAGTTTAACCGGAAGTGCAGGTCCGACTCCAGCACTTCGATCTATACTATCCGCAGCTAACCTAGTATCAGTTGCCTTTGGTAGATATGGATTGAAATCGCTAGTCGTGAGATTGCTGTCAGATGACAAGTTTAGCATTGGAAAAATAAATAGAACTGCAACTAGAATGCCTATGAGATTGTTTCTCCTCAAAGAACGGCCTCCTCTTATACTGTCAACCAAAAGCCCATACAACACATGTCTGCATTCTCTCAAGTATGGACTCTGAGCAACAGTTCCAGTATACTCTAATGTATAAGAAGTTGTTCAGGAGATATTACATTCTGTAGAAAGAAAACTCCGTCTTTTTTTCGAGAACTCTATGAGTCATTATTGATAGTAGAAATACAGACGAAAAAAAGAACGAAGTTTCAATCCAGCGAATAAGTACACATGCCATGAATTGTTATATTGTTGAGCTTAGGAAAATGACAAGTTCTTAGTAGATAGCTTCTCAATTATGGTTAATTTGAGAATTATATGAACTCGAGGAGACTCATCAGCAATGAGGCACAAATACGCGTTAAGCTTAGTTTTGATTGTGATATTCATATCTCCGGCATTAAGCAATACTGATACAATGTTAGCCCGTAATAGTGGCGGTACGAGTTTTCCAAACATGAATAACAGCTTCATGCAGAGTGCTGATTATCAATCTGGTACTGGTCCCTCACTTCCGATTATTCTGTCAGGTATAGCTACTGACAGATACAGTGGAACTCTGCAAATTGATGCCTCAACATCAGATATTCACACAATCACATTGGATGATGGATGGTCAGGTTCCAATCTGCAAACAAGGATAGACTCATTGTCTATGGAAATATCTGACGCTTTAATTAATCCATCATGGAATGCATATCATCCAGAGAAATGGTTAGTTGGTACAACGTCATATTATGGAGAAGATGTGTATGTTCCAGATGGATGGACACTTGTGAAGAATGAAATGCACGAGAGTGCACACCCTCACTCAGGAGATTGGGAAAATAATTTTGCAAGTACAGGAGGATATGAAAATTCTCCGCGATATCGCTATGAAGCAATAATCGATTCAACAAGTGCAGCAAGTGATGAGTTATACTTCAGTCAGCTAGTTAATGCACCTTGGAGAGAAATATACTCCGCAGAGATTAGTTTCATGTATTATGTTATTCCGGGATATAATACAAGTAGCTTGATGAATTTGTTCTTCCGTTTTGCAGGTATTGAAAGAACGTACACTGTATTCGAAGTTGGAGATCCGACAGGAGTATGGCTACAGGCTACAGCAATACTAACAGCAGCCGATTTGGCATCAGTAAGTCTACCTGACGCATTATTATTTGATATTGGGATGGGAACGGATTTGACTGGAGCCAGTCCGCAAATTCAGTTCAGAGCTTATATTGATGAAATCAAATTGACAATGAACGTTAGACCATTTCCAGAGCAAATCGATCTCAAAGTAAATGGTACTGCAGTAATTGGTGCAACTCAAGGAAGCATCTATCCATACCTACCTGATGATAGTAATAGAGATGCTGAAGATAATACAGCAAATGGAATAGACCTAGATGGTTGGCCTTGGGGATCTGGCTCACCAGGTATTTTGTATGTTGGAGCATGGGGCTCAGCATGGACTGATGCATCCCCGTATCAAAGCGGATTCCAGTTCCCACTCTCAATACCACAAGGAGCAGCAATTACGTCTGCTTATTTCGAAGTGGAACCAATTTCGGAAACTGCGATTACTTCAACGAGAATCTATGCAGCTGGTCAGAACTCATCTGGTCTTCCAATAGAAAATTTCACAACAGGCTTACCAAACTTGGAAGATCGATATAATTGGGTGGATACGAGCGTTGCTTGGGAAGTGACTGATTGGTTAGGACCAGTACGTATCCGTCAAAGGTCTCCTGATATCGCTCCCCTAATTCAAGCCATTGTATCCGATAGTAATTGGGACAGTAGCCAATACGCATGTTTGATGTTGGATTACATGTGGTCAAGTAATTACCAAGCTGAGTGGGGAATTAAAGGGTCATCCGGAACTAATAATTATCTTCAAGACGAACTCGCAAGACTGTTTGTTGAGTACATGATACCACTACCTGAAGACACAGTATATTTCATGCAGCATGAGAAGGATATTACTATCGACCATAATCAAGTGTCAGGGACACTTTCAAACTTCCCAGTTTTAATCGATATTACTGATACAGATTTGAAGACAGATGTTCAGCCAGATGGCGATGATATCATCTTCAAGTTGGGAGATGAATCTCTTGATTTCGAGATTGAGTTATTTGATCAAGATTATAGTCCTACACATGCGCGCTTGGTCGCTTGGGTGAAGATACCGATTCTTTCTGCGACCCAGGACACCGTCATCACAATGGCGTATGGAAATCCAAATGCGGGTCCGTCCAGCTCAACAAAGGTATGGGATGAGTATGAAACTGTGCATCATTTGGCAGATGACCCATCAGGAATTGTCTATGATAGTACCTCGAATAATTACGATGGTACTTCGTTTGGTGGAATGACCTCTGATGACCTTGTATCAGGCGTTGCAGGACAAGGCATTAACTTCGACTATGATTCAGTAACCATCCCTAACTCAGATATGATCAATATCGGACAAATCTATACTGATGATTGGACCTCCTTTACTGTCAGTCTGTGGATGTATGTTGACCTAAACAGAGATAGTCGAGTTTTTTCAAAATCTCCCTCAACGACCTCAACTGCACATATAATAACAACAAGATTTGCCTCTCTGACACCTACTGCACGTTTACGGACGGATTATGGTGGGATTACGACGAATGCGAATACATCATTCTCTCTAGGTAGTTGGCAGTACATTTCATGGAGTTGGTATGCCTCTACCTCCACCTCCGACCTTAATGTTGTAGGCTATATGAATGCGTTACCAGTTATACAAGTTTCTCGGACAGGTACTAATCTCTATGATAGTAATGACGTCTTTGTGATAGCAAACAATAACATGGCAACTGATGCTTCGAATGAGAGATTCTTCGACGGAATGCTTGATGAGATTCGATTAACTCGGAGTATTCGGAGCTTTGCTTGGATTGAAACAGAATACAATAACCAAGCAAATCCAGCATCATTTGTGAGCGTGGGAACTGAAAGGTCAATACAGAGTACTTGGACAGATACTGAATCGACGACTGTTAGGTTCAGCACCACATCACCAATCCCTGTTTCGATATTCCCGATTGTAACTATGGATATTGTTGGTGGAGGACAAAGCCTCGATGAGAACATGGAGGAAGGAACCTCATTTTATGTAGCAAATGACACAGTTGTTGAATGGACTGCGAATGTTTTAGTTTCACCACCTGTGGATGCAGAATCGCTCAACGTCAGAATTGACTATCCGCTGACTGAGTGGAAACCGATTACAGTTACGAATCCAATTGGTCAAGTAAAAACATATGGAACTGATTGGACATTCCACGATGGCAGGGTTGTAATCTATTCTGACGCTGTAGATATTTGGGGAGTCTGGACTATTGAGTTCAATAGTTGGAACTATGTCTATGATTTGAAACTTGGACCAAGTGGTCAATCAAACTATGAAACATACACATTCAATGTCAATGATAATGCTGAGTTTAAGGTTTCATCACCTTGGATAGAAAATGCGCGTACTGGCCTTGTGTTGACAGCTCCGGATGACAGCATCTGGTACACCAATTATGTAACAACCGGAACTCCTGGAACATCGTGGGACATTCCATCATTTGCTTATCGCATGCAACTCACAGTACCTGCTGCGCAGGTTGATTATACTGTCACATACTTCCCATTGTTGGTTAGTTTTGCAGATACTGATTTTCAAACAAAGGTACAAGCAGATGGTGATGACTTTGTCTTTGTTCAAAATGACAAAGTTTTGGCGCATGAAATTGATCGATTCGATCAGAGCACAGGTAGACTTGTGGCTTGGGTTCGAGCAAATCTCTCAAGTACTTTCGATAACACGTTCTGGTTATATTATGGAAATCCAGTTATCGGGTCCACCGAATCTCCCGAAACCCTCTGGTCCGATGGGTATGAGGCGGTCTGGCTGCTAAATGAGTATGTGACAGATGAAGGTTCAGGTGGACTTCACTTTGACTCAACATCTAACGGATACGTCGGCAACCAGTTTGGCAACTCCCGAACAACTGGCATTGTAAATGGATATGGTCAGAATTTTGATGGGAATGATTGGATAGCAATCAATTCTACTCAAAATCTTAAGCCTGTAGGCGACGTTACAATTTCTGGCTGGTTCTATATTTCGAGCACTTGGAGTTCTACATCATCACCCTCCAGACTACTCGTAGCTAAATATCTTGATGGGAACAACAATTTCCACATAGCGTTAGCAGGATCAGATTATACCGAGTCAGGAGTACCTGCAGGCTGTCTCGTATTTGGTTTTGAAATTAATAATCAGGAATGGGCAAAATGGACAACTCGAGTAAGCTGGACTGCTGGTTGGTACCACTTTGCTTGCGTGATGGATGCGGATACACCCTCGAATAATAAGATCTATATCAACGGTGCAGACAATACCGATGCAGGATCCATAGGAGGAGCAACATCATTAAGTTTAGCTTTTGATGCAGATTGGGGTATTGGTGGGAGGTATGTTGAAACATCCGAATTTCCAACTGGAGAGGCGTTCCATACTGGCATAATTGATGAATTGAGGATTGCTACGACTCAAAGACCTGTAGGATGGTACGCTGTTGAGTATGATAATGTAGTAAACATTGGCGCTTTTATTAGTAGAGGAAACGAGGAGTCAAGAACTTCACCTCAACATACCTTGTCAAAGATTATTGATTCTTCAGCTCCAGCTGGTCTTTGGACAGCTTCAGTATACTACAACGATACCGGATCAACAGTTTCCTACAAGACAGGACTCTATGAGAGAAACTTCATAGTTAAGCATGACACTTCACTCACAATTATCAATCCAGCAGATGCAGTGAGTGACAAGACAGCCTATAGAGTGGCTGGAGAAATCTTGTACATTGAGATGGAATTGACTGACGATGTAAATACAAACAAGATAGCAGGCGCTGTTGTCAAGATGAATTGGTCAGTATCAGGTACACCAACTGAACTGACTCTCAACGATATAGGTAATGGCAGGTATGGAAAGTCTGTCAACACTTCTGATTTAGGTGTTGCGGGAAAGTATAGAATCAACATCAACTCATATCATCAATACTACAACAACGCAACAGATTACTTCGACTTGGAATTATATCATACGACAGAACTTGATTTCACTGATGTAGATACCACACCAGTAGGTTTTGACTTTACAGCGACATTAATCTTCGAAGATAGCTACAATGGAGTACCAATTACAGATGCAACCATTGCATTTGAGAATGGTACCCTTGTTAATGTCGTTGAAGAAGGAGCAGGACGATATAACATCTCATTGAGTACTGGAGGATTAAGCTACGGGGACCATGTATATGTCTTCAAAGCCACAAAAGCAGGGTCGTATCTAGAAGAGAGTACTGTCACGATAACGTTCACACTTCGAAAACACTTTACATCAGTTTCAGTCGTCGGCGACCTAGTTACACCATATGGTGACCCAACTCCTGTGACTGTCATAATAGTTGACACGGACACAGGACTGGCATTAGCAACGACAAGCAATGTTAATTCATGGAGCTTCACTTCAAGCTACTCCCCAATAAGTGAAACAAATCCAATTGATTTTGCTGTATCACTTACAACTGGTGGATGGAATGTTGGGACAGAAACTGTGACACTAGCGGTTTCAATGAGTGGTATTTACTACAATCCACAAAATTACCAGTTTGACATTCAGATCAGGAAACACTACACATCTGCCACTGTAATTGGAGATTTGATCAGTCCCTACGGAACTACTACAACTCTAACAATAGTGATTGTTGACACAGATACAGGCACCACGCTCAGTGCGTCTGAAGTGTCGAGTTTCCTGCTTGACCCGGCGAGCTACTCGAACCATCCAGAGTCGAGCCCAATAGACCTCATCGTTGACCTTGATACCAGCGCATGGGCTGTAGGGACTGATACAGTCACCCTCTCAGTAGTGATGAGCGGGAACTATAACAATCCTGCCAACTACCAGTTTGACATTCAAATTCGGAATCACTACACATCTGTCACTGTGATTGGTGACTTAATCACACCTTATGGTCAGTCCACATCTCTTACTCTTGTCATTATTGACTTGGACACAGGATTACCCCTAACTTCCTCATCTGTTTCAAGTTTCACTTTTACACCAAATTCCTATGGCTCGCAGAGCGATCCAAGTCCAAGTGATCTTGATTTCATACTTGATACTAGTTTATGGAGCGTTGCCACAGAAACTGTCACCCTCTCAGTGGTGATGAGTGGAAACTACAACAATCCAGCCAACTACCAGTTTGACAT
>JAEORO010000062.1 GCA_016840855.1 Candidatus Thorarchaeota archaeon
AACTTACTCAGTAATCCGTTTATTGATGAAAATGACCAGGAAACAGTAATTCTGGGATTGAACTACTCCGACAACTTTAATAGAAAATCAACAGTCGGGCGGTCGGTAACGAGCCCCTGTGGTGTAGTACGGTCTAGCATTCAAGACTGTCACTCTTGTGACCCGGGTTCAAATCCCGGCGGGGGCGCCACTTCTTTTCACCAAATATCAAGAAACGACATTACAGCATATACTAGGAGAAGAACTAGAATGATGGCAATCGCCAATCCGTACGGTATGAAGAAGCTGAGAGAATATTCCTGAAGAATTTGGATAATCATGTAGCCTGTTAATACTGACACAACGCAGACTAAAATACCAACAGTATCATGAAGATTCTTAATCTGTGCTTCAAGATGACCTAGGTCTGTGTCATCTTCTCGTGGCTTTTTCGACAATTTCACCTCACCACTACCCGACATGTTGGTTTGGTTTATGGGTCCTTATACATATTGCTTCAATGAGTTTTCTCCATTAAAGTCCTGAGAAGCGTATCTTCTTGTTAAGGAACAAAGTATGAAAGCTAGATAGAGTCAATTTCTCTAATCCTACTTCTGACAATATCAGGAAGGGTTGTTCTCTCTGAGGACTTGTAATCATATACCACAATTTTAGATTCGCCGATCGCAGCGGTCCCCTTTGATTTGCTCTCGAGAATATATTCCATAATGAACTGGGTTGGTTCAATAGAGGTCACACGAGTCCCTACAGTAACTGTATCGGGATAAAATAGGGGTTTGATGAACTTAGCAGAGATGCTCGCTAAAATCGGACCTATAGAGTGCTTCTCCATTGTTTCAATGAATCCAGCTCTCTCAAAGTACCTTATACGGGCAGTTTCAAAGTATCTGAAAAATCGTGTGTTGTTTACATGATTAAATGCGTCCATATCTCCCCAAGCAATGGGAATATCAATTCTAATGTTGAAATCATCTAATGATGTCATATACAACAACACACTCTTCTCATCGATTATTGATACTACTTGAATGCTTGTTCGGCTTGCAATACGATGTTCCCGTATACTACGTGAATGAATCTCTTGTCGAACTCATATTCTTCTTCTAACATCGCATCTTTCTCAGCTTTGGTAAGGTATGTCATTGCTGATTTGAAGAAGACCTTATCCTCTTTCTCGATGTGTTTTGGATAGAAATCAACGAGCTGTTGGATGATGTCTATTATGGTAACAAGAGCGGCACTATTGCCATCTTCATACTCCTCTTTGGCTTCCACAAGCCCACCAGTCAGTTTTCTTCCTAACACATGTTCCTGAATCAACTCTTCCATGATTTTTTTGTCAGCTGGTTTCAGTTTTTTCTTCTGCAGCTCACGAAACAAGATTTTTTCCTCTTTTCCATGATGACACTGATCTGCATAGGTTCGGATGAAATTAGTTGTAGTATCAATCAATTTTGGATTTGCAGTTCCATCTTTCCTTATGCGCTTTAGCTCCCTCCCCATCACAGATATCATCCGTTCAATCAATCTGTGCTCAATCATAAGAGGGCCAATTGGAAGAACCATTTTCTTATCTCCTTTTCAACAATTATTCATTTTAGGCAGGTCATTTTGTGCAAATAGCAACTAAAAGGATGATTATATGACAAAGGTAATTGGAGAGCAAATAGGATGATGTGAGTTGTTACAGAAACCAGACTTCTTCTAGCATTCAAGACTGCCACTCTTGTGACCCGGGTTCAAATTCCGGCGGGGGCGCCACTTCTCCTCATCCCTTGTCTCTTGCTGAACTAAAAGCCCATATGAGCAGAACTATGATAAGAGCTGCATAATATAGACGTGGATCGCCAAGGTAAGAGATAGAAAACTGTTCAATATACAGTAAGATAACGTATCCAGCTATCAAAAATACAACAATAATTAATGAAATTACAGCACAGCGAAGATTGTCTATCTGTATTTCGAGTTTTTTCATGTCTGTTTTATCACTAGATGATTCATCTGACAAATGCCATCCCACCTCTTTCCGTTTACTTTGTTATGTCCAAGTTTAGAACATTCTGCTACATTAATTCCACTACCACATCGCGACTAAGATAAGTAGATGTGATTTACTCCTAGGATTATGATATCCTGTATCACGATGTTACTTGATCATAATCTTGCATGTAGAGGACCATTAATTCATACTCTAGAGAAACTGGGTAATGACAAATTTGTTGGTAATCTAGGAGTAGGTAAAGGTTCGATACGCAACATCCTTACTCACCTAATGAACACAGAGAGATATTGGATATCAGTTTTGAATGGTAGCGAGTTTGAATCCATAGAACCTGAGAATCTAAGTGATATCCAATCCATCAAAGAAGTCTGGTTGGAAATTCAAGAGGAAACAACGAATTTCATAGCTAATCTCAGTGGGAGTCAATTGCATCATGTTAAGAGCATTACTTTGGGTAGCCAAACAGTGAGTTTTACTATTGCAAAAGCATTGATTCATATGGCTAATCATGAAACGCATCATCGAGGCTTGTTGACAGGTTTGATTAGGTTAAATGGATTAGAGCCTCCTGACTTCAATATGATTTGAGGGGGACTGAATATCTGATGACGAAATTCTTGAACACATGCTATGATGCGATAAGAAAACAGGAGCAAGCAATTCCTAGAACTATCGACATAGTTGATGAAACAGCTGCCGCAATAATTGAAGGAAAAGGAAAAATTGTCTTGATTGGATGCGGTGACTCATATGCAGTTGCTGATTATGGTAGGTGGGCGTTCTTAAGCGTTGGACTCAATGCTCTTTTCGTTTCGCCAGACGAGATAGATTATCTACATCTTGACAAAGATTCTGTTGTAATTGGAATAACCGCATCAGGAAGGAGTCTGGCAACAATAGAAGCTCTAAAGATAGCGAAATCAAAAGGCGCAGCAGTAGTTGTTTTGACTGACAATCAAAATGGAGCTGCTTCTCAAGAAGTTGATTATGTATGGGTTACCAAATCTGGAGTTGAAACCTATAATACTAGTCCATCAGCACCTACTACATCTGCAATGACATATCTCCTGGCGGTTTCTTCTCAAATTGATGTTGAATTTGATGTTAGCCTTCACCAGAGTATTAAACAGTTGAAAGATATTGGGAAACCTATGATGGTTTGGGCTGAAAAGGAAGGAGTTGCTATCTCCCAAATCACTAGTCCCAATGTTCCTATATACCTCATATCCGAAGGGCCAAACTATATTGCAGCCCAGATAGGTATGATGAAGTTCAACGAATACTCTATCTTGAAAGGATATACAGCCAATAGAGAAGACTTTCGACACCATTACAATCTATCAATCAATGATAATGAGAACGCTGTATTAATCACAGGAAACCCTGCTGATTCATCAGATGATATTTACATGAACGTGCTCAAGAACAAGCTCAAAATGAGAGCATATCATCTCCATACTGACGAGAGGCTTGGATTAAGACACTCACTGACACAGGTCATTCCTAATACAATTGCGCTTCAAATGGCTGCGTATCACTCAGTTCTCAGATTTGACCCGAATAAAGAGTCATTCAAACTACCTCATGCTGAAGCATTCAAAATCTATTAGAAAGATAATATTGCATAATGGCGAAAGGTAACTAAGGGGGAAGCTGAAAGTTCAACTTGTGACATATGTGTTGGAACTTTTAGCTGACATTGGATCGCCAGACAGACGTAAAGAGGTTGCAGAATACATCAATGCCCATCCAAGTGATTTCGATAAAGTCCTTGATTCCATTTTCACAGGCACAGCAGATGATAAAATGCAAGTCAAGCAGCACATACTTGACTTGATTGACCTCCTAAATTCAAAACTAGTGATTAGAGTAATTGAGCGCGTAATCACAGATTCAAACGCACGCATCAGGGTGAGAGGGTTACAAGCTGCTTATAGAACCAGAATTGATTCTTTTAACCCTCAACTAGTTGAAATTCTTTCAAATGAACAAGAAGAGTTTGAGGTTAGAAAATGGGCGGTTCACATACTAGGTAGTACGGACCCAAGAGTCTATGGAAGGATTCTAAGAAAAACAGCGCGTGATATGCGTGAAGATATGAACTTGAGAAAGGAAGCTATCTTTGCTCTGACAAGAGTTAGCGATGATGAAACATTAGGAACACTTTGTGCTCTTTTGGGAGATCCTAATGTTGAGATAAGAATGTCTGGTGCATGGGCTCTCAGTAATATGGGAATACCTGAATCAATCAACTGTCTTCTTGCAGCACTTGAAGATGAATATGAGGGAGTAAGAGACTGGGCAATTCGCGGACTTAGAGATATGGATGATACTAAGGCATTACAAGGGTTAGCTGATGCAATAACAAGAGTGCCTCCTACTGAACAAGTTCGAATGATACGTCTGGTGATCGAAAGAAGATCTGAAATTATTCTCAGAGCAATAACAGAACTACTTGGTTCGGAAGATATTGAAGTGCTCCGGGTTGCAGCTTGGGCAATTGGAGTTTCACCATATCCACCAGCTATTCCAGCGTTGACAGACCTTTTGAAGCATCAGGATGAACAGGTCCGCAGTTACGCCAAGACTGCACTTGCAAGAAGTGGAGGAATTGACTCTACAGATATCCATCTTTGAGCCTGAACTACATCATCCCTTGATATAGACCTCCGTCCACAAGTAAAATTGCCCCATGGATATAGCTAGCAACAGGACTTAGAAGAAAGGCACATACTGGTCCGAACTCTTCTGGCGTTCCCATACGACCAAGCGGTATTTTTGCATTGATATTCTCCACTCCAGATTCAGAAGCAGCCATGAGTTGTTCCGTTCGTTCTGTAGAGATATAACCTGGACAAATTGCATTCACACGGATATTGTAAGGGGCTAGTTCACTAGCGAGTGTTCGCATCATTCCAATTACAGCGGGTCGGATTGCATTTGAAAGCAATAGATTATCAATTGGTTGTTTGACTGAGATTGAAGTACTGTATAGAATTGACGGAGAGTTAGACATCTTGAGAAGGGGCAACGCTTCTCTTGTAAGCCAAACTGCACTCATAAGCGTTAGATCAATTGCCTTCTTCCAATCGTCATCTGACAGGTTTGAGAAAGTTCCGGGTGGAGGTCCTCCTGCATTGACAAAAAGCCCATCAATTTGGTCAGATTCATCTGCAATATTCCTAACGAGCTTTACAACGTCCTCTTTCTTTGATAAGTCTGTGACATAATAATGAGCTGACGTACCAAGAGCCTTGGTAGCCCTCTTCAAGGATTCTTCAGTGCGTCCGCAGATTATTACTTCTGCTCCTTCATTCATGAGCGATTTTGCAACACTAAAACCGAGACCCCGAGAGGCTGCCGTCACAAGGAAAGTTCGGTCTTTCAGGTCGAGATTCATAGTTTATACTGTACTATTACTGCTGATAAGAGAAACGATGAGAGAAATCTTTTACATTGATGCAGGAAAAACAGGTTTCTCAGTCCGTGCTCCTAGAGTGATTTCAATATGTAGGAATGCTGAGCTAAGACGCTGAAAATCTTGTGGCACCTTTAATTTCCCAACATCAAGAGATGATAGGGCTGCCTCAATTTTCCGTATTGTGAGTTTTTTATTATCTTTTGAATTGAAAGCAACAAGTACACGGGTTTCATCAGGGTCAGGCATCTTATAGACTGACTGACACTTGATGCCTTTATTTTCTAGAGCATGCTTAATCTTGGTTTCTAATGCTTTCATAACTCGAATACACCAATAATTCGTACTTACTGGGATAGTTAAGCACCTGTATTAACTGGGTAATACTCTGTATTAGCGCCAAGAAGATACTCGGGATATCCGAGTGAATATGTTAACATTAGTATTCTTGCGTTCATCTCTCGTTTGATAAACGACTTAATGGAAAGGTTGAATGAGCGTGGAAATAATGGACAAGGATGGATTTCGAAAATATCTTACGGATAGGGATCAACCTATTCCTGAAGAAGAGATTGTTGAAAATACTAAAATGGTAGAGAGATTTGAAGAATTTTTGAAGCAATTAGAAAAGACTCTCGATACTGCATCAGAAGAGGAGTTCACCAAGTTCTCAAAAATTCTGATTGAAGAGGGATCTAATACCTATCTTAATTTTGTTGCATTATCTCGATATGCGTATTTCATAAAGAACATGGACCTATTCTTGCCAGTTCTGGCAATACTTGATGGGGGCGAAGTAATGAATGTTCTATATGAAAGACTTGGAGAATATGCTGGTGAAGTGAAACGTGATGAGATTCTTCGGAAAGGAGATTTGCCTCCGTTAGGAATGCCAAATACCGAGAAGATGAAGTTCACTCAAGAGATAGTAGAGAAGATGGAAAAGGTTCTGGACCCTTTAGAATGTAAGAAGATTCTAGCTGATGTTGCTCATGGTTTACCTCGTGACTTCAGAAAAGGAGAGCGAGAAAAATTCTTGAAAGCTGGAAGTATTGATGAATATCTAAAACAGAAAAGAAAGAATGCCATAGAAGAATTAGAAAAACACAGAGACGAGGGAACATTGTTTTTCAACCAGTATATCACTGATGATGTTGTCGATTTTGTAAAGAGTCGTCCTGATGTTTTGAGTGGTGAAAGAAGAGGAAATACTATCTATCATACTAAGATTCCGTACATGGTACAAGAATACCTAAAGGAAACTGATGAGAGAATGAAGCGGTACTATGCATGTCATTGCGCATGGGCTCGCGAGGCAATCCTTGATGATAATGTTGACGTATCAGTAAACTTCTGCCATTGTAGTGGAGGATTTACCAAAATGCCTTGGGAAGCTGCGTTGGACCGACCTCTGGAGTATGATATGGTCAAGTCTGTACTTCAAGGAGATTTAGAGTGCAGCTTTGTGATTCATCTTCCTGATGATATTGTGTGACGAAGTCATAAGATAGATACGTGCTAAATCCATCTCTTTCGTCTGAAATATATTGCTAGAGTGGTTCCTAGGAAACCCATTGTAATTAGCAAGAGAGGATAGCTCCAAGGAATATCCAATTCAGGCATGAATCTGAAGTTCATTCCATATATACTGGCAATCAAAGTAAGAGGTATGAATATTGTAGATATCACAGTTAATACTTTCATTACTTCGTTTAGTCTATTACTTACACTTGAGAGATAGATGTCCATTATCTCGGTGAGTGTTTCTCGATATGTTTCTAGGAGATCATTAACCTGAATAACATGGTCATTTAGGTCTCTGAGATACATTTGAGTAGTTTCTTTAATCAAGCTCGTACCCTCACGAAGTAATCTAGAGGATATGTCCCTGATTGGCCAGATGCTTCTTCTCAGCGTGATAATATCTCGTTTCAGAACGTGAATCTCTTGTAGTGTTTCATTTGTTGGGACTTCTACAACTTCATCCTCAAGCACTTCAATTCTTTCACTGATTTCATCTAATATTACAAAATAGTGATCGGTGACTAAATCAAAAAGTGAGTAAGCAAGGTAATCTGAACCATCCTTTCTGATTCTTCCGAGGCTATTTGATATCCGATTCTTAATTTGATTAAAGAGTGGTTTTTCAGACTCTTGAAAAGATAAGAGATAATTCTCTCCAAGAAGGAAACTTAGTTGCTCTGAAACCAAAATCTTGTCTTCACTATCATACTCAAATGCTCTGAGGATGACAAAGATTGAATTTGAGAGTAATTCTACCTTTGGGTTTTGATGAGTATGAACAATATCTTCAAGAATGAGAGGGTGAATTCCAAAGTTCGACCCAATACTCTGAATTAGCTCGATATCGTGAACTCCCTGAACATGAATCCATCGTACCATATCGGTCTGTTGTGATGGGACACATTCAGTACAAGAGGCTGGCTTCTTTTCATTGAAATTCGCTTGGTTGAATTCAATAATTGTGATTATTGGTTCATGGGTTAGCTTTCTCCCAGTATGAAGCAATGTTCCAGGAGGCTGACCAACCTTTGCCTTATACCCATCCATTTTTTCATCCTTTTCTTACAGCACTTACGAGCTTATTGATATTCGCATATTGATTGACCCTAGTACTTAATTCAGGATTATTTTCCATATACAAGTGATGAAACGTGTATTGATTCTTGGCCCCAGTGGTTCCGGAAAGTCAACATTAGGCGAAAGACTCGGTAGAATTCTTCGTCTTCCCATCATTCACTTGGATCGGTATTATTGGAAACCGAATTGGATTGACACACCAGAAGAAGAGTGGCAAGTTATAGTTAAGGAATTAATCAATTCGGACTCGTGGGTCATGGATGGCAATTATACATCAACTCTCAAGCTTCGTGCTACTGTAGCAGATACTATCATTTTCATTGATATTCCGCGAAGACTTTCATTTCTTCGTGTATTTTTTAGATTTTTCAGATTTCGGGGTAGGACAAGACCAGATCTTACTGAAGATTGTCCAGAGAAAATTGATTGGGATTTCATCAGATGGATTTGGGATTATCCACGTACTCGAAAACCTGCCATTCTAAGATTCTTGGAGAAGTTGAAACCAGCAAAGAATGTGATAGTCCTTCGAGGACAGAAAGAGGTCGAGGTATTCCTGGATTCTATTAGAAAAGGTAAAGATTATCGCGATGGTCGGACTTGAATCGGGAACTGATTTCCTTCAAAAATAGTATATGAGCACTCTTTTATAAGGAGAGATTTGTATAAGGAAATGATTGAGAGATTAAGTGAGGATTGTCTTCAGTTATTTCTTGTAGTGATTAATTGAGTTGTTGTTGCATTGAATGATGCAACACAAGACGGGGTTATTCTGTAATAAACCGAATTTCCTGCTTTGCCACTTAACCCAATTCAAAGCTGATGAGAATGATAGAAGAGTAACTAACGATGGATGTGTGATTGGATAAAAGTGGGAAAGAGGTTGCTAAGGTGAGAGAAATATGACAGATATGGTTAGAATCAGAAAGAGAGATGAAAACAAAGGAAATGCGTGTTTAAACTGTGGAGGGACTTTGTTTACAGAGGATTATGTCCGTGGAGAGAACATCTGTACTTCATGTGGACTTGTGTTGTCTGAGCATACAGCCGACAGTGGACCAGAATGGAGAGCATTCACTACAGAAGAAAGGAATGCAAGAGCCAGAGTTGGAGCACCAATGACTCTCACTATAGCTGACAGAGGTCTTTCGACTACAATTGGTTGGCAAAATAAGGACGCAAATGGTAGGGCACTTACAAGCACAACACGTGCAGCTATCTACAGAATGCGAAAATGGCATATCAGAAGTAAGCTTCATAGCTCTCAACACAGAAACCTTAGTATTGCTATGAGTGAGATGGAAAGAATCTCATCGCAACTTGGAATTCCACGTGATGTTAGAGAAACTGCGGCACTGATGTATAGAAAAGCTCTATCAAAGAGGCTTGTAAGGGGGAGAAGTATTGAATCTGTAGTTGCTTCATCAGTTTACCTTGCTTGTCGGATTCACAGGATTCCAAGACGGCTTGACGAAGTTGTGGCTGAAACTAATGCTAATAGGAAACAGGTCGGTTATGCAGTTCGTCTAATTGTTTCTCGAATTAACATTGATGTGCCATTGGCTTCTGCGAAAGACCTGATTCCAAGATTGTCATCTGATCTTCTTCTTGAGGGGAGAACAGTGAAGAAAGCTACTGAGATAATCAAGAACGCTGAGGAAAGATTTGTAACAATAGGAAAGGACCCTGGCGGAATTGCAGGGGCTGCACTCTACATAGCTGGAATTTTAGAAGAAGATAGGCGTACTCAGAGAGAGATAGCCAATGTTTCACGAGTAACAGAAGTCACAATTCGTAATCGTTACAAAGAACTTATTCGTGTTCTTAGAATCTCAATCAATAATAATTCATAATAGGATTGTCTTCCAGTTTAGCATTGATTGAATTTGTGATTTGGTAGTCCTAGGATTGTAAGAAAAGAAATGGTCGGGACGGCCGGATTTGAACCGGCAACAAACGGATCTACAGTCCGTGGCTCTGCCAGATTTCCCAGAGATCGTCGAAACGATACTCCTTTGAGCTACGTCCCGTGCAGTTCGATTGCATCGCTGATAGCAATAAAAGGATTACTCAGCGTTCACATTCATGTTGCAGATTAATCCAGCCTGAAAGAGTGGGTATTTAGGTTCCTTAACTGCGTGCATACTACACTCTTGGTGAGATTAAATGAGCTTTCATGTAGTTATAGCAGAAACAGAGGAAGACTGGGATTTTTTCTTCAAATTGAGTTATGAAACCCTGAAGACTTTGCGAAAAAACATGCATGAAAAGCTAGTGGAGGAAAATCCTAGAAAGTCTGATGAAGAACTCCAGAAGCTAAGCAGAAAAGAGATGGAAGACTATTTCGACTTCAATGACTCAACATCAAGAGTTTTCATTGTGAAACAGGAAGAAGACATGTCATGTGGGTATCTTTGGATGGGGTTAAGAAATAGTAGTGACCCGTGGGACGTTCATAAGCCTCAGTGGATCTACGATATTGTTGTGGTTCCTGAGTTTCAGAGAAATGGACTGGGTAAGATGTTGATGATAACTGCTGAAGATTTCAGTAGAGAATTGGATCTCAACATTGGGTTGTTTGTCCATGCAGACAATGAAAGTGCGCTGTCGCTTTACAAAAAGATTGGATATAATGTGAAAACTATACCAATCTCAAAGAGGCTGAATCAAGAGATATTTGATTCAAAAGCCAGTTCCAAATTTTTAATTCGGAATGAGCAGAAGATAGATGATGTCCGAACATTTGAACTTGAACAATTCAAGAGAAAGGTGGTGTTCTCGCTGGATGTTGAAGACAAGATAATAAAAGACATGTATGAAGACTACTTCAGTAACTATACAAATGATTCAAAGAATCATGTAAGACTGGAAGCAGTCACTGAAGATGAAACATTAATGGGTTCAATTTGGGTAGGA
>JAEORO010000063.1 GCA_016840855.1 Candidatus Thorarchaeota archaeon
GAGAACAGATCATGTCCACCAGAAGTTCTCTTCTGGAATAAGTTCGATATGGTTAAAAGGCACTTCCCAAAAACTCCAATTTGAAAGCGGAGGTTGCCAAGCCAGGTCAAAGGCGTAGGGTTCAGATCCCTATTTCGTAGGAATTCGCGAGTTCGAATCTCGCCCTCCGCACCATCCTCTTGTTCTAAATTAATTTGCCACACTATTGAAATTGAAAAACGATGCTTTGGATTTATTATTTCAGGGCATGCTCTCTTCCTGAGGAAGTATGAACATGGTTTCTATCCTTTCTACTCCTTCGAGCTTTTCAAGTTCTCCAGTAATAAAACGTGCAAGCTTTGAGATATCCTTCACCTGTATCATGCAGATGAAGTTAGCTGGTCCTGATGTCCTGAAGACATCAGATATCTCGCTATACTTGATTAGTTTCTTATAGATGCTGTCTGACTCTGCGGGTTGACAGGTGACCAGTGCGACGACTTGAACTTCGAATCCCAGTTTCCTATGATTCAATTCGAGAGTATATTTCTTAATTACTCCAATTTTGACCAATCGTTCCATTCTGTTTCTTATTGAACTAGGACTTAGGTTTACAACAGCTGCAATCTCTCTCAAAGAACTTCGAGCATTCGCTGAGAGTATCTCAATTATTCTTAGGTCATTTTCGTCAATCTTCTCTGTTGACTCCATCTAGAACATCCCAGCTTCAGCTCAATAGAATGTTCTAGGTCTTGACCCTAGTTATCACACGAGTTCCCATTACATCCCAGACTTCAACTGCTACATTCAACTCAATCTTCGATATAATTTCCTGATCAGTTGGCTTTGGAACTTCATAGGTTTCGAATGTTTCACTATCCATGAGACTGTATGTTTCTCCCATATCAGCTATAACTGTTGCACTAGTCTTCTCAATGAGTGGGACGTCAACCATCCGGTCTGCTGGCATGATAACATTACGCTTTCGATTGTCAAAGAAACCGATAGCTACAATGTTTGCCTTGGCTGCGCCATGCTTGCCAGGCTTTGATTTTTCAACTGACACAACTTTGCAAGGTTCTCCATCTATCAGAAAGTAGCTTCCAGGCTTTAGACCTTTAGCCTCAGACTTCTTAATGCTCACTCTAAATCACCAACTTAGTCTTGCAGACCAGTGTTAGTCCTCTTCATTCACTTCATGTATATATATTTGGGGGCGGTAGAGTTTTCTTTCCCTGACAACAACTGTAAAAGGGGCTAGATAAAGGCCAAGTTTGGGTGTGTTGAACATTGATCGAAGAGGAACCACAGATTCTCTCAGAAAAGCGAGCTATTGGACTTGTCTGTAGACCTGACCGCCCTGAGATTGAAGAAATCGCCAATCAGATTGCTGATTTTCTCATCTCAGAAGATCTAGATATACAAGTTGATCCTGGTTCCTGTAATATTCTTCACAAAAAAGCGCAACCCACTCTGATAGAGGAAATGGATGTTGACTTTGTTATTACAATAGGTGGAGATGGAACAATTCTGTACACACTCACCAAACTAAAGGATAGAGAAACTCCACTATTCTGTGTCAATCGTGGGACTGTAGGCTTCCTTACAGAGAGTGACACTGAGTCCGCCATCTCATCTCTCAGGAGTGTACTACAGAGTGATTGTATCATAGAATCCAACGTGAATATTAGTTCAGGAGTTGGTGACAGGAAATTCGAGGATGCTCTCAATGAGGTGTATGTAGTTTCTAAAATCCCGGGACGTCTTCTGAGTATGCAGATCTATGTCGATGGAGTTGAAATTGACTCTGGAAGAGCTGATGGCGCCATGCTTGCAACGCCTGTTGGATCATCAGCCTATGCACTTGCGGCAGGAGGGTCTATTCTTGCACCAAATGTTAATGGTCTTATCTTTGTCCCGGTGTGTCCGCCAAGATTCGAGCTTAAATCAGTCGTAGTTCCTGATTCTGCCACCGTCGAAATTGAGCTTGTCAAACCCCGTGTGTCAGCCTACGCTGTTATTGATGGTCAAACAAGGTGGGATGTTGCCCCTCATGAAACAGTGTGGATCAAAAAGTCTGAAGGGGTGTCTCGTTTCATAAGGATGTATGACAACTATTATGATCGACTTAACACACGCTTGGTTCCGCGAACAATCTAGGTGATTTGATGACCCGGATTTATGTTATCGATGCTGGTGTTTTAATCTCAACATGGACTGATAAGAAAAAGGATGCATCTTTCATAACGACTCCTGGAATAATCCAGGAAGTTCGAAATCGTTTGAGTAAATTTCGCGCAGAAACCCTATTCCTCCTCGAAAAGATGCAGCAACGCGAACCAAGTCACGATGCTATTGCTTATATAGAATCCACTGCCACGCAAACAGGCGATTCCTCGGTCTTATCAAAAAATGATATTGATTTGATTGCTTTAGCATACATGCTGAAAAATGAGGGTTTCGAACCAACACTAGTTTCCACTGATTTTGCAGTTTTGAACACAGCAAGTCAGTTGAACCTTCCAATTATCGATCCTAATGATAAGTTTAGCCAGAGAATTACTTGGGGTCTGAAATGTCCTGCTTGCAATTACAAAACGAAAAGTAGAGCTAGCAGTGTTGAATGTCCAGTTTGTGGAACTACAATGCGTAGAACACCGTTGAAAAAGAACAAGAAATCCTGAAACCAGTAATACTCTGGTCTTACATCATGTAATATGGTTTCTTTGGGAGGGTACTTATTGGAGAGTTGTCTTGATTGACAGATAATCCTAGACTTACAATACAGCGAGACTTAGACGAGATTAAGACCCAGGTCAAGAAAGAATTAGATACAATTAGAGACCTGATGGACTCTTTTGGATATCGTAATCCATCTCCCACCTGGAATGCTCCTTTTCAAATACATCGCTTACGCAGAGCATTAAGAATTCATTACCTCGCTATGAAGATTAGAGATTCTACCCCTCAAAGCCCTAGTATGCGAAATCTAACTTGGGATTTGCAGAATGATTATGATTTGCCATAATTAATCTCCAATTATCATGACTTCAAGCTGTCTACTTCGAGGCCGATTGTCAAAATCCACGAAAACTATTTGCTGCCATGTACCGAGTGTAAGTTTTCCTTTTAGAAAGGGTATTGTAAGACTCGGTCCAAGAATGGATGCTCTAATATGAGAGTGGCCATTACCGTCATGCCATCGTAGATGATGCTGATATACCGCATTTTTTGGTGCGATTCGCTCCATAGCCACAGGAAAATCTTCTAAGAGCCCACCTTCAAATTCGATAGTCGTGATTGAACCTGTAGAACCGGTACAGAATATCGTACAAATCCCTGTTTGTATTTTACTTTTTTTCACTGTGTTTTCAACAGATTTTGTGATGTCAATGATATCACAATCTCCCTTGGTTTCAATTGAGATCCTCTCATGGTGTATGCTCATCCTATCTCACCAGTGCATTTCTTGCTCGTTCAGAGTAGAAATCACACTTTTGTCTTCCGTCATATCTATTTCATAGAACGTTCTTTCTTGGATTGCTCAATTAGAGTCCGAATCCTCTTTTCTTTATCCAGCATATCTTCCTCGTTCTCTTGGAGAATAAGTAGTGCTCCAATGTGATTGCCTGAATTCAAAGCCCTGACCAACGACATTATTGCTAACATGACATCATCCTGAGTAGAAACTGCAATTTCATCCATAAGCTTGATACTGTCATTAATAGGGCGTCGCTTTTGAGGGTAATAGATGAATCGCGTTTCAAACACAGTAAAGAAATCTTCAAACGCCTCCTTGAGCTCATTTGCTGTCTTAAAACCCTCTCCAGATTTTGTTAGTAAATCGATGGCTTTCTCAATCATCTCAGATGCGTTTGTTAAAAGCGCCTCCATGCCAGCTGTACGAATCCAAATTGTTGCTAACTCAGGAACACCTAGTTCTTGATAGTATTTAGCTGCACTTTCTGCTTTTTCACTTGCCATCCTATGAAACAACTCATACCTTTCTTTGTCTCCGAGCTTCATGGCGCATTCAGCGGCTTTGCTATATAGTTTTGATCCGCCCTCATGATCTCCTGTTTCGGATAACTCATCCGCAAGTTGCACGTATAGATTTAACGCCTGCTCAAGATGCCCTCGCGCTTCTGTTTCTTGACCTGCCTCGTCTAGAACCTCTGCTGCCTCCTCTAAAGACACAGCTTGTAGCTCTTTATTACCGCTTTCTTGCTCCTTTACTGCTTCTTGAAGATAGTAGTTTATGACCTCTTTGTATATCTGCTCAGCTTCTTCCGTCTGACCCCATTTCTTTAGACACATGGCTTGGAATCGGAGGTATTTCTTTTCCGACTCTAAATCACGCTGCGTTTTAGCTTTCTCTGCAAGCTCTCCAAATAGCTCATTTGCACGTTTGTACGCCCATTTTGCTTTCATTGGTCTGCCAATCTCTACGAACATGTTGCCTCCTTTTACCAGGAGAGGCGCCACAGATTCTGCTGTACCTTGCATTTTCAGATAAGCTTCCGCAGCCTTAGACATGGCTTGCTTTCTAGCAGTAGTTAGTCGTTGTAGTTTGTATGCTTCCTGTGCTGCATCAAAGATATTGCCTGCTTTCTCATACAACTCAGCTGCTTCATATAATTCTCCAGCATCCATCATCAATCTAGTTGCTTCAGGAGAATCACCACGGGTCTCCATAATCTGTGCTGCTTCAGCCATTGCATTCCCAGCGGATAGGAAATCGCCTGCCTCTTTCCCAATTTCTGCCCATCGTTTGGCTAGTCTAGCCGCGCGGTCGTTGATACGTTCACCCAGTTCATCATCGCCAGCAGTATAATAAAGCCTACTTACTTTTCTAAGAAGACTGACTGCTTCGCTATAATTCTCTTCGACTTCTCGTACATCTGCAAGGTTTTCGAGTGCATCAGCTGCTTTGACATTCAGTTCATTCTTTTTCTCATCGGATTCTACAAAATCCTGAGCTCTGAAATAGAAATCAGCTGCTTTCTTGTATTCCGTTGCGTCTTCAGCAACTTTTGCCGCTTTCATATTTAGTCTTACAATTTCCCTATACACTTCTGGTCCTTGAGGTAAGCGAATAAGCATCAGAGTAGCATTGTCAAAAGCTTTGAAAGCTTCTTCTGCTTTGTAAATATCGCGATAGACAATTGCGCCTTCCTCGTAGATCTTTGCTGCTTGTTCATACTCCATCTTTGTGGCAAAACGACTTGCTGCTGCTAGAAGTAACTTTGCTCCTTGTTCTTTATTGCCCTCATTAAGCGCATTTCTTGCTTCTTTCAGGATATCGTCATCAGAAGTCAAGTTGGAGTCCTCTCAGTTTATTTTGATAGAATCATTATCAGGCTCTCTTGAATCCATGTTCCTCATAACAGTTGTCGTGATGACTCTATGCCTCTTTTATCATGCTCAGAACACTCAAATATCAAGTTCTGCTTTACAGAATTGGTAGTTGAAACCCATTGAGTGGTGACGCACATCTTCGGCTTGGGCTCATCGGGATTGGTAAAACTGGACGCACTTATCTTACTGCTTTGAAGTCTCTGAAAGATGCAGGTCTTCTAAATATCGAGATTAATGCAGTCAGTGATGTTAATGAAAGTAACTTGACGAAGACCGCAAGGGAGTTTGATGTCCCACTAGTCTATGATGATTATATGGATTTGATAAATGACTCCAACATTGATGTTGTCTACATTTGTACCCCGATTAGTAAACACGCAGATATGGTAAAACAAGCAGCCAAGGCAAACAAGGCTATTCATTGCGAAAAGCCAATTGCACACAGTTGCCCGCAAGTTCGAGAACTAAATGCTGTAGCTAAAGCTTCGTCAGTTCCTACGAGTGCTGGCTTGATGCTGAGATATGATCCTTTTCTTTTGTATGCAAAGCATTTGGTTAAGAATAATGATTTCGGAAAGCCAATACTTGCTCACGTTCGTGATGACCAACAATTCCCGTTGGACCGAGAGGAGTATGCACAATGGCGAAGTGACAGTTCTGTGCCTGGAGGCGGGATTCTGTTACATCAGAGCATTCAAGACATCGACGTACTTGACTGGTTCTTTGGTGAGATTGTAAACGTATATGCCAAAGTTGGATTCTATAGCGATTTGGGAGTTGAAGATCAAGCCTCTCTAATTATGAAACACAAGGATGGAACAACTAGCACACTTGATTCAATTTGGCATAATCTAGAACGGTCAAATGAACGGAAAATTGAATTCTTCTTCGAAAAAGGGTTCATTGAAATAACACTAGAATCAGGTAGTACGCATCTCGATTATCATCTTCAAGGAGAAGGACCGATTCGTGTCCATCCTGAAAATACAGAGCAGGTTCTTCTGGAACATCTTCATCTTAATTCAAACAATCTTGCACTGAATATCCACGAGCCTTTATCTGACGCCGGGATGAACAAGCATTTGGCACTCAGCTATTCATTTCTTAAAGCCATTCAATCCGGAGAAACACCCTCTCCCAACTTCCAAGAGGCTGTTTTACCACATAGAATCGTTGATGCTGCATATGAATCAGCAAACATGAATGCCCCACTTGACATACTCTAGCAATCTATTGGACATGCTTAAGTAGTTCCAGACAACCAACATAAACGAGCTCAGCGATGCAAGAAATTAACCTGGATCAGGTAGAACCTTCCAACTATGATGTCATTATAGCGGGAGCGGGTGCCGGCGGACTTCTGACAGCGTTAGCACTTACTGCTGAGGGCAAGCGTGCTTTAATACTTGAGAAAGCTGAACGATTAGGTGGTGTCTGGCACAGCTATTGGGTAAACGGGTACCGTGTAGACCAAGGATTACATGTGATTACTAGGGTGACGCGTGGAGCTTTTGTGAGGTTTCTTAAGACGTATCTGTCACCACCGCCTAAGTTTGTGTTACATGATGGATGGCAGTTCCGTGTATATGACAAAGTTGGTACAATTCCTTCTAGTATTGGAGAAACCCTTCGCTGGCCATTGACTGGTATGAAAGGCCGTTTGGGACTGGCTCGAATTGGGGCGAAAATCAAAACCATGAACCTTGAAGAGATGAAGAGATACAAGGACATATCGTTTCTTGAGTTCATGCAATCAAACAATGCTACAAATCAAGTCATGCTGGATGTGATGCAGAGTGCAATTTACATGGCAGCTGGCGTCCCTATCTCTGAGGCATCCGCTTACGAATCTCTTAGAACACTCAAAGACACAGATAGAGAATCATCAAAGATTAACTCTCTTAAAAGACTGTTTTTCGGTTCGGGAGAATATGATGAAGGCTATGTGATTGGCGGTATGGAGGGTTTAATCAAACGAGTGATTTCAACCATCAATGGTGATTATGTACTAAATGCACCTGTGGATCAAATACATGAACAAGAAGGTCATGTGACAGGATGTTCCGTCGCAGGAAAGATGTTGGCACATAATCGAGTCGTAAGCAACATCCCTCTCTCCTTTATGCCAGATATAATCACATCAAAAAATGATACCGTTGTAGATTTTTTCAAGCGATGGAGCAATATGAAACCTACTCATGGTATAACACTCTGGCTTGGTCTTCGTAAGATTGTAATTGGTGATAGGAAAAACCGAGTGCTCGTCCATCCTAATCCAAATAGATGGATTGTATCAATTTCGAGCTTTGATCCAAGCTGCGCTCCTGAAGGCAAAGAGCTCGTTGGCATCGCAATGATGACGATCCCAGGAAAAACCAAGGATGAAATGATTGAGATTATGAAAGGCAACGGGTTGGAGGAGTACTATCCTGGGCTCCTAGAGCATGCTGAAATGGAACATGTTCAGATGTCCTATGCAACTCGTGCTGCACTTATCCCGGGTCAAACAGATCTTGACCGGCCTGGTCCGCGAACCCCTATTATGGGTCTATATATTGTAGGAACAGATACCGCTGGTTCAGGAGTTGGCCTACAACAAGCTGCTCAATCAGCTGATGGGGTGATTCGAGCTCTTCGAGTAGACCACTAGTCTAGCCATGTTTTGTAGCTTTCAAAGAGAACATGAGTGGTATCAAGTCTTTATTTTCAGGCAGAACCCAACTTCCAAGTCCTTTTTCAACCATGAAAGGAAAAGCCTTGAAACGTGTTATTGGAAACTCGTGGAAGAATTCAATTGTCAGTCCAGCGTCAATTAGAACATTAAATATCTCCGAAATTGGATGGTTCCACTCGTAAGATGGATTTATTCCGATTGATGGATCACCAGAAGCATAGGACCCCTCAAACTCAAATTTCAAAGGTTCTCGGTCTTGAAAGTATGGATATTTGACTTGAAGGTCTGTTGCACTATCTTCATCATCAAAAATCGAGGCAAAAGGGTGGAAATCACGGATATAGAAGATGCCTTCAGGTTTGAGGAAATCAGAGATGATTCTAGCCCATTTCTCAAGGTCTGGAAGCCAAACAAGTACTCCTCCTGATGTGAATACAATGTCAAAGGGTCCATCCAATTTCTCTGGAAGTTCGTAGATATTCGAGCATACAAATGTTGCATCTATCTTCGCAATCTCACTCAATTCTCTTGCCAACTCTATAGCCTGTGATGAAAAATCTACTCCGGTTGCATTAGCACCCAAACGAGCTAGTGACAGTGTGTCAAGTCCAAAGTGACACATTAGATGTAAGACTTTTTTTCGGGTCAGGTTTGGGAGTTCCTCTATCTCAATGGGATCCAATGTCTGATTTCCTTTGAGAAACCCCTCAACATCATAGAACTCTGATTTATAATGAGCTTTTGCCAATTTATCCCAAAGTTCTCTGTTTGACATCATGTACTCATCCATTTTATCCACACGTTTTTGACATGTGGTGAGAACGTAAAGGTTATGTTGAGCCAATGCCGCGCAGGGTTTGGCAATAGGGTCAGTTCCTAGGAGTCTTTCCGATGAAGATGATTGAAATTCGTTGGCATGGTCGAGGTGGACAGGGAGGTGTGACTTCCGCTGAACTGCTAGCAAAAGCTGCTTACATTGATGGGTACAAAGGTGTACAAGCATTCCCATATTTTGGTGCGGAACGTCGAGGTGCTCCAGTCAAAGCTTTTACCAGGATTGCGGATGAGGAAATAAATGTGAGAAGTCAGGTCTACACACCTGATGTTGTAGCTGTCCTTGATTCCTCAATTATTGACCTGATTGATGTTACAGAAGGTTTGGTTGAAGATGGGAAAGTCATAATCAACACTTCCAAAACACCAAATGAGATTCAATTACCAAAAGGGCATATCTATACATATGACGGGACTGGTATTGCTTTGAAAAACGGATTGTTAGTGGGCGGGCTTCCTGTCATTAATACTACAATGCTTGGTGCTTTTGCAAAAGCTACAGGCTTGGTTAAACTAGAAACTGTACAGAAAGTCATCTGTGAGAAGTGGTCTGGAAAGGTAGGAGAGCGTAACGCACAAGGTGCGAAGGAAGCCTATGATACTTGCACAGATTAAACGTTATGCATACATTCTTTCATAACCCGGTCTACCAGCGCTCGGTTGTTGTCTACGTAAGCCATCAACCTGCTGTGCCATTTCTTCCATTTTCTTGCGTATCTCAGCTGCGCTATCTTTTAAGTCTTCAACATCAACTCCAACTTTGTACAGTCTATTGAGTGCCTCAAGAAGCTGAACTGCTCCTGCTGGGTCTGGAACCATTGCAATGGCTGGTGTGAGTAGTGCAAAACCAACCATGTCCCTGCATAATGTTTCAGAAAGGATTGAACCAGCTATTCCAGTGATGATTCCCTTAGTGAGAATCTCCATGGTTTCATCATCCTCAAGCTCAGCAATCTTCTCTTCTTCTGCAGCAAAAAGCACCTTTCGATCTGAAGGCAGACCTTGTACAGGGATACCATCAAGGATAACCGTTTCTTTAACACCAACTGATGCTCCCCAATCTAATAGAGCAGAGCTAACTGCATATAGTCCATCCTCTGCAACTGGTAGTTCCGCAGTGACGACAAGAAGGTTCTTTTCTTTATGCCCATAGATTCTGAATGGATGTCGTAGTCGTCCATCTAAGAAGACAGCAGCTGAAGGCATGTATCGCGATCTGACATGCGCAACTTCTTCCATCTCAAATTTCTCAATCATTGTGTTTGCCGCTATTGTCCCCACAACACCAGCTGAAGGGAAACAGCAAACAAGCAAAGGTTGTTCCATCTCGATTTCCTTCGTCTGGACAACCTGCGCCTCAGGAGCTCCGAGTATTTTTACCGCACAATCGTTCTGCATCTTTCCAGCACCTCTACTTTCCATCAATAGTATCTAGATATTAAGGTTGGGTCAGACTGGATCGAAGTGCACATAAACTGTTTTAACAATCTGAAGAGTTTCAATGATTTTCTTTTCTATAGATTCAGCAATATCGTGACTCTCTGTTAATGTGATTTCTCCAGGTATCGTGCAATCCAGCAAGACTGTGACACCTGAATTCTCTCTCTTGATTGTTGAATTTCGATACTGAATCGGCGGTGAATATTCAGAAACGATATGTTTTACAGATTCTACAATTTCAGATGACTTGGATGTAATATCAGCACTCTCGTCTTTTGTAAGAGCTGTTTCTAGATGAAGAGTTACGGAATTAACATTCTTCACAAGTGTTCTAAGTCCTTCTTCAAATTGCTCTGAAACATCATGAGCTCTCTCCAGAGTCAGGTCAGAGGACATCTCTAGGTCAGCTGCTATATCGAGGCTATCAGATATTTCAAACACTCGTATATTATGGACACTTAATACCTCTGGCAACGTCCTAGCTATGTGCTGCATCTGATCATAAATATTCAAACCAGAGTATTGTTCTATGGTTCCTTCAGCAGGCTCAATATGGACAATAACATCTATTCTGTGTGCCAAAGGTTTAAGCTCTTTTTCAATCGCTTCAGCAATACTGTGCGCTTCTGCTGTGGCAACTCCTTCGTCTACTTTCTCCACAATATCTGCAAATAATTCGGGACCAGAGTGACGTACACGAACACGTGTACAATCAATTACTCCACTAACTTGAGATACTCTACGAACTATCTCCTCTTGCATCCCTTCGGGTGCCTTATCTGTTAAAGAATCGAACGTTCGTCTTCCGAGCCTATATGAAACTATGAAAATAATGAACGCAACTCCAATTGCCGCAATTGGATCTGCGATTGGAATATTAATCTGGACAAATCCTAATCCCAGCAATACTACAGCAGAACTTATCATGTCAGTTCTAAAATGAAGTGCGTCAGCTTCCAAAGCTTGACTTCCATGTTTATTTGCTGCATTGTATAATACCCTACTTTGGAAGAATGTCACGATAACTCCAATCGACATGACCAGAATTCCCCATTCCGATGCTTCTGGCCATTCCTGCAATTCTATTCTTCTTAATGCCTCATATATTATCCAAACTGAAGTTACCCAAAGAATGATGGTTTCAGCTAGAGCAGCGAAATTCTCAATCTTTCCGTGACCATATTGATGTTCAGAGTCTGCTACCTTTGAAGCTCTTCTGACAGCAATCAGTGTAATCCCCGCAGCTAAAAGGTCCAATCCACTATGTAGTGCTTCAGAGATTACTCCTAAAGAATTAGTCAGTATCCCTGTAATCAGTTTAATCAGTGTGAGGAAAGTTGCAGATAATACCGACCACATTGCAGCTCGTTGTACTTCTTTTCTACCTGATGTGATTGGATCCATACTAGTCATACCGCAGCGCTAACAAACCCGGATATAATGCTTGTCAAATATGTACAATATTGGGATATGGTTATAACTCACAATCTTGCTTTTGATAATAGAATTGGCTTCAGGCTGTGCATGTTAAAGTTTAGGTTTTTGACAGACACTTGCCAGTAGTTACAAAAGGTGCAATCGATGAAGTATCGCACTGATGGTATTATTCCCCCCCCAATTGTAAAGCTTACAGAGGCCGCAAAACGGTATAGTTCATCTCCTGGTTTTTTAAATTTAGGCCAAGGATTGCCTGGTCACATACCCCCTGATAGTGCTCTCAGCTCATTAAAGGAAAGAATCTCCCACCCCACAACCCATGTCTATACTCCTGATGAAGGACTCCTCGAGCTGCGCGAGGAATTAGCGCTCTACATTCGTCAGAAATTTGATATCGATGCCAATCCACAGGACGAGATTGTAATCGCGGCTGGTGCGAACAATGCATTTGCAGGAACCATTTTGACTCTTATTGAACCTAACCAGAATGTCATCATGCCATCACCATACTACTTCAAC
>JAEORO010000009.1 GCA_016840855.1 Candidatus Thorarchaeota archaeon
ATGCATCCAAGTGCGAAGATTACCCAATTAACTATGGATGTCTATTTTTGGGTGAAGCGATAGATGGAATCAATCCAGAACTTGGACGACGCGTCACAAAAGAGGAGGCCCATGAATATGCGAGGAGTTGTCGAGAAGCAGGGCTCGTCCATCTAATCGGACGAAACAAACTTGACGCCTCATGGTTAGGAGTATCGCCTGGCGACAAGTTACTGACGATCTGCAATTGCTGCCCCTGCTGTTGTCTTTGGAAAATTCTTCCAGATTTGAACCCAGAGATTGGTAGGAAGGTCACCAAGATGCACGGGGTTCGTGTCGAAGTCACGGATGCCTGTGTTGGTTGTGGTACTTGTGCTGAAGGTATTTGTTTTGTAGATGCGATATCCCTTGTAAATGGAAAATCTGTGATCTCTGACCAGTGTAGAGGTTGTGGAAGATGTGTCGAAGTGTGTCCTGAGAGTGCCATTAAGATGACCATTGATAACTCACGTTTTGTTGAAGTATCAATTGAGAGGATTTCGTCTGTAGTTAATGTTGAGTAGAACGAAAACACGCTATTTGAGGATCAGTTGGTAGTGCCTTCAGAAACAGTAATATAGAGCCGAGGAGCGAAAAACTGCCGATATGTCTATAGAAACATATCGAGGTGTGCAACATCATGCGTAGAGAAACACAGATGGCTGCTGTAGCGATAATAATCATAGGTGTACTCGCTGGAGCAAGTTTTTACATCTACTGGATGCAAACTCAAGGAAGAGAAACTCTAACGATCTCAACGACGACTAGTCTTTATGACACAGGTCTGTTGGACTTGTTAAAGGAAAGATACGAACAAGACAATCCAAATGTCATCCTTGCATTCATTTCTGCAGGAACCGGGATAGCTATAACACACGCAATGAATGGTGATGCGGACATGATTCTTGTTCACTCACCTTCTCAGGAATATACTTTCATGAATGCGAGTTATGGAGTGAATAGGAAGATATTCGCCTACAACTATTTCACTATTGTAGGTCCCTCAAGTGATGTGGCTGGAATTAATCAGACAGACCCGATAACAGCACTACAGATGATTTACGACTATGGTCTTGCCCACAATACGAGTCTTTGGGTGAGTCGTGATGATCTTTCAGGTACAAACTCAAAAGAGATTGCACTCTGGACAGCTGCTGGTTACAATTACACAGAACTCAGAGATATGCCGTGGTTTTTGTCGTCGGGACTGGGTATGGGTTCAACCCTAAATGTTGCCGAAGAGCAGTCATTGTATACACTATCTGACATAGGCACGTTCTTGAAATATAGAGCGGACGGCCTGATAACTCTAGAACAGCTTGTTGAGGAAGGTCAAGACCTTCTGAATGTCTATTCTGCAATCGCAGTAAATAGCACAACCGTCACCTCTGTGAAGTTCGGTCTAGCGATGAACTTTCTCCAATGGCTTGTGAGCTCCTCAGTGCAACAGGTAATAGCTGACTTTGGTGTAGCAGACTATGGACAAGGACTCTTCTTCCCAGCAGTTGACATTCTTGAAACAGAATCACCAGCACTAATTTATGGATGGATAAGAGACTACGCCTTCTTTAATGAGGATGGAACTCTCTACGAATGTCCTCCGAGTTGGCGCACTGGTGATTACGGACTCTATAGTTAGAAGCGAATCCTATAACTTCAGTAGAGGATGAGATAAAATATGACAGTTGAAAGTGATCTGATTCAGATAACATTGCAAAGCCTTTTCGTCTCCGGATCTGCAGCACTATTAGCTTCAGTAATTGGACTACCATTGGGACTTCTTTTGGGGCTAAAGAGATTCAAAGGGAGATCGATAATCATAGGTGGATTCAATTCGCTGATTGGCTTACCAACTGTCGCTCTAGGTCTCATCCTCTACCTTACATTTTCTAATGCAGGACCTCTAGGATTCTTAGATTTACTCTATACACCACTTGGAATCATCGTTGGTCAGACTATTCTTGTTTTGCCAATAATGATCAGCATCACAACCGAAACTATCACTAGTGTAGATGATTCGATTAGAGACCTAGCACTCACTCTCGGGGCAGATGGTAAAGCGGCAGCATTCTCAGTTGTTCGAGAATCATTTGGTGGAATTCTATTAGCCAGTTCAGCCAGTTTTAGCAGAGCAATTGCTGAGCTAGGTGTCGCCCTCATGATTGGAGGGAACATCAGAGGACTGACAAGAGTTCTTACGACATCAATTGCGCTTGAAACAACCAGAGGGGAGATAGCACTTGGTCTTGGGCTAACATTAATTCTAATCTCATTGATTCTCATTGTGAATGCAGGTCTTGGAGTCTTACGAAAAAGGGTACAGTGGTGGCTATGGGAATAATCCAATTAGAGAATGTTGGGGTATCGTTTGGCACTGTGAGAGCACTTGACGATGTGAGCTTATCAATCAATGAAGGAGAGATGTTCTCAATCATTGGCGCAAATGGTGCAGGAAAGACCACAGCTTTGCGAGTCATCGCTGGGCTCCTAGAACCCTCAGAAGGGGATGTTATCTTTCACCAACAACTCGTGTCGGATATCAATCGACAGGCTCTTAGAAGACAGGCACCAATGGTGTTTCAGAAACCCACTCTGTTCAACACGACTCTTTTCAAAAATGTAGCATACGGACTCAGGATACGGGGGATTGCAGAGGAAGAAGTGAAAAGAACTGTCGTCGACACTCTTGAGTTGGTCCAGCTAACAGACCTGCAGAACAGATTAGCTAAGACATTATCAGGAGGCGAGCAAAGACGAGCGTCGCTAGCGATGGCGATTGCTCTTGATACTGAAATGCTACTTGTAGATGAACCAACAGCCTACCTAGATAATGAGAGTGCAGAGATTGTTGAAGCAACCTTGAAGCGTCTGAACTCAGAGAGAAACACCACTATCGTGATGGTCACACATAATTTCTTGCAAGCAGAGGTCTTAGCAAATAGAGCGGCGATACTTCATCATGGAAAAGTTTCCAAGGTTGGCACAGTCAGCGAGATTTTCAGATCTGAGTTGGAAGGTCTAATGCAAGATGAATACAAGAGTAACACATACTCAGGATACGCAAGAGCGAATGGTGAAAAAGAACAAGAGAGGAAACTTGTGACCATCGAGCTTGAAAATGGAGTAGCGATAGAAGCAATTGGTAAAGGTGAGGGAAAAGTGACCGTGTATATTCCACCCCAAGACATCATTGTGTCACGTGAAGCCGTACTTTCAAGCGCCAGAAATTCCCTCCGAGGAAAAGTAGCTAAGATTGATACTCGTGAGTCGACTGCACTCTTGACTGTTGATATCGGAGTCAATCTGATGGTCCAAATCACTCATTCCTCCCAGACTAGACTTGGTATTGCACTTGGTGATGAGGTCTATGTCACCTTCAAAGCGTCCTCTGTACGAGTTTTTTGATAGAAAGAGAGCGACCTGTCCATCTAGGCAGTATCGATATGCTTTACCAAACATAACACTTATTATTGTCGCGTCGTGAAATGCCATCAGCTATGTCTAGTTCCAAATCTGAGTCGCTTAATGCAAAGAGTCACTCTTCTAAAAATCAATCATATGTTGACGATTTTGGAAGACAAATTGACACCCTTAGAATATCTTTAACTCAGAGATGCTCTTATTCATGCTTCTTTTGCCATCACGAGGGAGAAAACGACATAGGCAATGAGATGAGTCTTGATAACATTGAACAGATCGTAAATCATGCGAGTGCTCATGGTGTACAAAAAGTAAAACTCACCGGCGGGGAGCCGCTGATGAGAAATGACATTCTAGACATTGTCAAGATAATCTCACCTCTGGTCACAGACCTCTCTATGACAACTAATGGTCTTTTACTCGAAGATATGGCTCTGGGCCTAAAACGTGCAGGACTCTCTCGAGTCAATGTTAGTATTCATTCTTTGAATCCAGATGTCTACTTCCAAATAACTGGTTCAAGAGATTTAGAGAAGGTGAAGCGGGGTGTTAAGACTGCAGTTGAGGTCGGGCTTACTCCTGTTAAAGTAAACATGACTGTTATTGCAGGCTATAACGATGATAGTATTTGGGAAATGATGGACTTTGCTTCTGATATGGGAGTCACACTGCAAATAATAGAAATGCAGCAAATACCAGATAGCGATTTACAGAACATAGATGAACTCTGGGTGGACTTAGGTCCTCTCGAA
>JAEORO010000064.1 GCA_016840855.1 Candidatus Thorarchaeota archaeon
AATATTGGCTGACCATGTTCCTATATCGACAAGTGAGTTTGCAGCCATTAGATGGTCTTCTTTAGTTAGTTGTGGAATGATTGCACTCGCAGAGTTTAGGAAAATAGTAAAAGAAGTTCCTAATAAGAACACGATTGTATAGATATGCCACATTTCAATTATCTGAATGAAACTCAATACAGGAATCAGAACCATAAGAAAGGTGCGCGATGCGGCTGATATGATGAGCAATAGTTTCCTGTTGAACATATCCGTCAATATACCAGCAAACAGACCAAGAAGAAATCCAGGCAAATAGTTGAAGATACCTACAATACTAAGGATGCTCTCAGACCCGGATACTTCCAAAACCCACCAGTAGACACTCATCAAATATAGCGCATCAGCTATACGAAATCCAATGAACCCGCCCCAGAATGCGGCAAAATTACGATTTTGTAATAGCCCAAATAATCCTCCGTGGCCAGCAGAATCGAGAGTATGAGAGTCAATCTGCGTATGGTCATCAACCATCTAGTTGCACCTCTCTCTGTTCCATTTCAGGAGGTTATTAGCCTACTACTCTCAATAGGGAGGGCACTTTTGGTAATACGCTAAGTAGAAACTGAAGTTGCGCTTTTTTTTCAAGGGATCTATGGACACTTCATCTGTAAATCATACTATTAATATCAATCTCAACAAGAACTGATGTCCAATTCACTCAAGCTCGTTTATGACAATTTGCTGCTAGTTTGCTACCCAAGCTACGGCAGTCCTCAAGAATTGAGTCACTAGGATAGTCTTTGGCCTTGATAGGTTTCTCTTCAACAAGACTTGCTCCAAGCTCAAGTAATTTTCCAGCGATCTCATCAGGAGCTTCACCACTCCATCCATATGACCCAAAAGCTGCTGCATGAAGTCCATCGAGTGATGGCAATTCTGAAAGTATTCTCTTTACCATCGGCAATGTTCTCTTCATACGGGTTGAGCTTCCTAGAGCCAAACCGCATAAGTCTGCAACTCCTGTGAACTCCTTTGCATCGAATATAGCACACTCAGTGCCCGCCGAAGTCACGCCCTCGCATATTGCTTCAGCCATAGCTTTGGTCCGACCTCGAGTGCTTTCATATACTACTGCTACTTTCATCGTTGCTCCTGAGTAAAACATGAATGTATAACAAAAGGATATCGAAATGAACTTGCACCCTTGGTGAAACCACTGCGTAGATAAGGGCAAACTTACCTACCTAGATTAATGTATGAGCGACAACAATATTCATGTTAGAACACGCCTTAAAGCTAAGAAAGTGTGTGATATTCTAATTCGCTATTATGGTAAAGCAGTTAGTGTAAGGAAGTTGCCGCCACTTGATGAACTCGTTATGACAATATTAAGCCAACATACAAATGACACAAATATGCTCAGAGCATTTGAAGCTCTAAAAGAGAGGTATTCGACATGGGAGGAAGTACTTGAAGCACCTCAAGAAGAGGTGGCATTGTTCATACGGTCATCCGGAATGTACAACCTGAAAGCAAAACGTATCCAAGCTGCATTAAGAGAGATTAAAGAGAGAGTGGGAAGTCTTGATCTGTCCCTTCTCAAGGATATGGAATTGCAGGAAGCAAAGCAATGGCTTGCTTCCCTACACGGAGTAGGTCCAAAGACAGCGGCGATTGTTCTTCTCTTCTCATTTGGGCGACCAGTTTTGCCTGTGGACACGCATGTATGGAGAGTCACAAAGCGGCTTGGGTTGATTGAAGAGAATATCTCCCGAGAAAAAGCGCATGAACTTCTCGAGGAAATCATGCCAAGGGATTGTATTCCATCTTTGAATAACAATCTAGTTCGTCATGGACGAGAGGTGTGCCGAGCTCAGAATCCAAAATGCGATGAGTGTTTTTTGAGTCACTTATGTCAATACTATACCACGTTCAAATGAACCTCAATATACAATAATCATCGAACTGGTCAAACAGATGTTTTAGACCTTTCACCTATACACCATTTTAAAAGGAGCGATGGCTTTTCTTCAATAAACAACGATACAAATCTCATTATGGAGTGAAATGCTTAATGCAGGAGGTCTTTATCCCTGGGACTTTATTATTGATAGGATTAGCCCTTGTATTAGCATACTTCGGCGCTGAGGTTATGAAGAAATTTGGAATCCCTCAGATTCTAGGTTTCATGATTGCTGGCTTATTTCTTGGATTAATTGGATTGTTTAATACATCAACTCGAACGACATTATACCCTCTTGTTGATTTGGCATTGGGTCTCATAGGGTACAACATTGGGCTCGAGATACGGAAAGAGGTGTTTCGTGGCCAAACACGACGAATGTCTGTTATCCTCCTTCTTGAATCAATTTTGACATTTATCATAGTCACTGTATTGACTGGGTTTCTACTTGGTCAATGGCATATAGCTATCGTTTTTGGAGCACTTGCGAGTGCCACGGATCCTGCATCTACTGTAATGGTGATTTGGGAACGTAAATGCAAGGGTAATCTTACCGACACGCTGATGTTCATTCTTGCCCTAGATGATGTCATAGCAATCCTTTTAGCTAATGGAGCAATTGCCATCGCAGTTTTATTCTACGCTGCTCCTGGCACAGTTACTCTATTGAGTGCTGCTATAACATTGATTTATGATATAGTCGCTTCTTCATTGATCGGTGCTGTTCTTGGATTTGTGATGGTTTATTTTGTGAATCGAGAAGAAAACCGTCGAGAGATTTTAGAATTTGAACTTGGGATGATTGTTCTACTAGTAGGATTGATGTCGTGGTTGCATCTAAGTGTGATACTCTCATGTATGGTGTTTGGGTTCATTGTTGGTAACTATGTGATTTCCGAAAAAGACCCAGTTAGTCACACCTTGAAAGTCGTTATGTCTCCAATAGTCATGATATTCTTCGTGATTGTGGGAGCCTCGATTGACCTCGGGGTCATTGCCAATGTATCTGTAGTTCTTCTCGCCGCAGCCTATGTCGGAGGACGAACATTCGCAAAGTACTTTGGAGCCAGAACAGGAGCTCAGATTACCGGAACCGCTCCACTCACAACAAGATACCTTGGGTTTTGCCTGATGTCACAAGCTGGAGTAGCAGTTGGGCTCTCTCTTGTCGTAGAACGAAACTTCTTTTCCATTGGTAATGAACAAGCAATCCTCTACGGAATTCTGATTCTCAATGTCATCGCATTGACCACAATGATACTTCAAGTGTTTGGCCCAATCGCTGCAAGTGAAGGCCTTCGCAGAGCTGGAGAGTACCCGCCGGATCTTTGTGAAAGTGACGGATTATATGAGCTTGAAAAACCACCTCAAACCACTCACACAAGCGAACAGGACGTTGACACCGAACCAACATCTCAAGATCAAGTTGATGAATTCTCAACGGATGAATAGCTCTCACATATCTTATCAGACTATTATCATGAAGAAAATCCATGAAAGAATCAGATTGTATTCGGGATGAATCGTGGAATATTCTCTGCAGAGTTATCAAGCAGAGCGGAACATGTGCAGCTGGTCATAAAATTGGAGATGAAGTGCTCTTTACTTCGAACGCGATTAAAGGACGAATCTGTATCAGTGCTTTGTATTCAATCATACCAAAAATCTATGCTATGATGTATAATGCAAGATTTCCATGGCTTAAGGACCAGTGTGTCGCTACACATGCTTGTCCTGATGGACTCAATCCTCTGATGTTTGAGTTACATCGTGTTCCTAAGGATTAATCTAGAAATCATCATCAAGAACTTCATCTACATCGTCAAGAAATGGATCCTCATTCGGGTCCATCAATGGTGTAAATGCTCCCTGAAGATCTTCAAGTACCGCATCTTTCTCGGGACGGTTTGACATAACAGGTGCAATACGACCATACCAACCACAATCGAGACAATATAACGCCGGTTGAAAAGATCCTGGGAAGATACCAAGGTCGTGAGATGATGTCAGGTCAATAAGGCGTGGACTCTTACAGTTTGGGCAAATCGGTATGTCCACATCAAATCCTTTCTTCTTCCATTCATCAAGAGCCTGTTGTACAGCCATTAGTCTTCTAAGTTCTCGTAGTTCCTTCCTTGATAGCTGACCCGTAGCTGGTCTTGACATTTGTATCAACTCGTTGACTACTTGAAGACCTAATTTACCTTTTGTGATAGATTATTATTTGCACCAGCAGCTAGCCTTAGACGCATTCATAAGTTTTAACGCATTCAGCTGTTGTAGGTGCTGTGATGAATCGTTCTGGAGAGAAGAGCAAGAGGATCGATATCATCCTTGTAGTCATATCTATAGTGACGCTCTCTATTGCTCTCTGGACTTGGATATCCGCAATACCTGTTGCAAAAGAGATAGTTTTTCTCGCAACTACAATAGCACTTGTAATATCCCTGGTCCTAATATTAAACGTAGCAGTTCTTGTTGTCATCCGTTTACAAAGAAGAGTGTCACACTTAGAGGGTATCATGATGACATCGAATGCTCAGGACACATCACCAGACAAGGTTCTAGTGGTGACACTAACTAACACAGAACGCCGGATTATTAATCGGCTAGAGGAGAATGGCGGGCAGATGGCTCAAGATGAGCTGCGTAGAGCTACCGGTCTGAGCAAATCTACGTTAAGCGTGACCCTTTCTACTTTGGAACGAAAATCTCTGATTAGCCGAAAAGAGAGCGGTCGTACAAAGATAGTGGTACTCGAGCACGATGTTAAAAAATAGCATAATAACGCTTTTAGAACGTTTATAGACAATTATACTTCACTAAATGAAGAAAAGGTCGATTATAATCTCTTTTTCAAAGTTTCGCTGAACCGTTCACAGAAAACTGCTATTATACTATGCTCACAGTACTTTTGACATAGGAAAGTGACATGAGAGGAAAAGACACGATGGAATCAAAGTTGAAACAAATCACACCTCTTCTACTACTATCAAGTATATTGATACTGGGGGTAGGAACAAACGCCGCAGTCGCTCAAGGAGGAACCTTTGGTTCTTCACAAATTGTCACCCCTTTCACTGAAATGCAACCTGGTGTTTATGTTGCATGGGAATGGTGGAATGAAACAGGTAATGACTATTCAGTACCCATGGAGCCTAGATATTTCTCCAATGTGACTGATGATTACTATTATTATGACTTGATTGTGAAGGATACCTCTGGCAACAGCTATACAGTAACGGAAGCAAGTTTCTATAACTGGACCTCCGACTGGTCTTTCTCTAATCTTCTTGTAGTGATCCTTCTCGATCCTGATGCTTCATATATGGCATGGATGTCAAGACAGCCTGACATCGCTACGGATCTCTGGGGAATATATTGGTGGCCCCATGAAGATGCATTGTCAGGAGATGAGGTGTTCATCTATTCCTCATTCTATTATTCTGAGTATAACTCCAGCTCATACTATTATGCAGAATATACCTGGCGTCACGAAAATGGAACCTTAGTTGATCCCAATACAGTCATTCCAAACTTGGCACTTGATTATGAATGGGCATCCTACATGAACCAAACCTACGAGTATGACTATGACTGGAATTACTGTGGATTTGGCTATGATGTCAATGAGATGTTCAGAGCTGATGACACAGAACACTGGATGAACCACTACTTTTCGGGCTTTAGTACATTCAATGACACAAATAGTAATGGCAGGATGGATATCATCTACAACGAAGTTGAATACGATTTCGACGAAGATGGAATAGTCGATTGGATTGCTCATGAGATGAACGAAACCGCTTCAGAGTTTGCTTATGGGTTCCAAACTGAGAATGCCATGATGGGAGCAATCTCTACACCTCATATTAATTCAGACAATCAAATAGAGTGGAGCGCACAGATTGTTGATATCCAAGGCTCATTGATGAGATATCCACCTTATGATGTTTGGTACTTTGATGCTGTTCGAATGGGTGAATACACAATAGATCAAGAAACAGTACCTGTTGTAGTAGACCGGTTTGAGCTTACTTTTAGATTCGAAACCACCAATGATGCCGCAGTCGTCAAGATTGACCAGTATATTGGAGACTTCAATGACCCGCAAACTGGTGAAGTTTCATCAGAGCTCGAAGGTTTAGGTCTCACAGTCAACTACTGGAGCTCTTTTACAAGCTATGTGATTCCAGAAGCTCCCGTTACTCCTACCGACCCTATCCCATTCCCCATAAATGAATCAGCTCCTACTGAAACTCCACCTGAAGCTATTGCACCAGGGGATGATGTTTGGGTTTCTGTTCAAACGGACTCTCTGGAAACTGAGGATGTCCCGGGTGGTTTTCTCCGATTCTCCGATCAAACACGAACTCGGTCAACAGTTGACTTTGGTGGGACCTATGTCTGGGGACGGGATGAGCAGACATATGATGTGGTCCCTGCAATCATGCCCTACTACTTCTATGCCATACCTATGCTCGCGGAATCCACCACCGACTTGGCCTATGCCAATTGTTGCTGGTGGGGGCAGACATACTATTACAGCTCCTGCTACGCACAATGGGATGGCTATTCAATTACACATGATCCAATTTTCTCAGTCTTTCCAACGACTGCACCCTCTGCCGCAAGTGCCTTTATCA
>JAEORO010000065.1 GCA_016840855.1 Candidatus Thorarchaeota archaeon
CACATCAAGCTGCCGCGTACGACTATACGCTGAACATGTTGATCAAAGAAGGAGAGCCCAGGAATCCAAATCTCTTCTATTCCTACAGAGGTGACAGTAACGATGATGGAAACTGGAGAGGGACATTACTTGAAGATATTAATGATTACTACGATTTGGTCGAGAGTGAATTTCTCATGTATTTTGAACAAGCTTCTGATGAAGAGATAAGTCGTGTATTAGATGGACCAAGCATTCCACAGTACTTTCAAGGCATGCGTATTATCGATGCAATTGCTGATATGTTCGCACACCTGAATCACCATAATGGACATCTCAGTGCAATTAAGGGCGACTGGTGCAAGCAAGAAAAAATATGATTTCAAGATTAGGTTATTCAGATATTGGAATCAATCCATCTCGCAGGCCTGAGGTGCCAATCCATACAAATGGTAGGATAATATTCGCGTAACATTTTGTGAAAAGGCAAAGGTAATAATCAATTATTATCAGACTTTCAAATTTCTTTCAGCCCAAGAAGCTAGCCATTGTTGAGCCGCCCTATGTAGAACCTTATCTCGTTGATGAACACACGTAACAGGTCCAGGCTCAGATTTCCCCGGATGTATATACATGTCATATATACAGGAGTTGCAGGAAATGCATTGAGCTGTTTCTTTTCCTCTGCCTTCGAACCATCGTTTTGGCAAATCCGGTTCTCTGATCAGAGGTCGGGATAAAGAAATGAAATCTACTTTCGATTGCTGAATGATCTTTTCGAGTCGCTCTATGTCTCGATTACCTCCCACCAGAATGACAGGAATGTGAAGATTGAGATGTTCCACAAACTTCAGAAAATAACTTTGTTTTGAGGGTTTATTGATGCGAGTGTGTGATTCAGGTGCAGGTACAGGTCGAAAACCCAAATCCTCCTCAGATCTTGCCAAACATTCCCACATCCCTCCACTCATCTCAATTGCATCTACCCCACACTTTTCGATTTCATATGCAATTTCAGGAGAGTGTGTAAGATCTGTTCCGCCTGTGACATAGTCAGTACAATTCATCTTTATCAGGATTGGAAATTCACCTACTGCTTTTCGTGCTTCTGTAACAATCTCTCGGATGATTTTCGCCCTATTTGAAACAGATCCACCATACGAATCATTCCTTCGATTTGTGTAAGGTGACAAGAAGCGACTTAAGAGAGCACCATGCGCCGCATGAAGCTGGACTCCATCAAATCCAGATCGTTGGATATCAATAATGCCTTCTACAAAACAATTGATAACATCGTCAATCTCAACTTCATTAAGTTCTCTGAGAGTCTGCTTAGAAAATGGAGATGAGAGAGCTGAGGGTCTTGCACTAATTGACCCATTTTCAAGCTGTGCTATTATTTTGCATTCTGGATTTGCAGCTTCTACAATTTCTTTCATTTGTTCTATTCCATTAACTCGTAAATCAGAATAAGTGATGAGCCAGTTCAAGGCGTTTTCAGGGGATTTTCGCTCTTCTAAAACCGGAAATCCTCCAGTAATGATGAGGCCAACACCTCCTAGTGCCAACTCTTTGTATATATTGAGAACTTCTTCAGTCATTCTTCGTTCCTTAAAGAGACAAGGATCCCAAGTGGCAGATCTCACCAAACGGTTGGGGAGTTGGAGGTTCGAAATAACCCCGGAGGAGAATATCTGGTACTTATCGCGTTTCATGTGAACACATCCATCACATATCAGTTCTAGAACAAAGTGTTAGTCCCTATACATACTAGAGAACAAACTTCGAAATCTATATAGTCCAAGCACATTGTACATTGGGAGAGAGATGTATTGGTCATCCAATATTAAGATTCGTTTCTCAGCCATATGTGCAGATTTAAACCACAACTAATACACACAGGTTAGGAAAATTTCTGCAATGATTACAGCGAGATGTCAAACCTCGACGGTACTATAAACAAGTAGTATTGTTGAATTGAATAAACTCATGAAGCAGAATCATTAGAGAAGGTGAAAATGTGACCACTGAAAATGAGAAGTTACTTGCTGCAGTTGAAGCTGGAAACCTCAAAAGAGTAAGAGAAGCAATTAAGGCAGGAGCTGACATCGATGTACAGAATGAGTTCTTGAAAGACTCTGCATTACATATTGCAGCTAGCAAGGGGTACCTCGATATTGTTCGGTTTCTTGTTGAAAATAACGCAGATTTACTCCTAACAAATGGAACAGATATGACACCACTCCACCTCGCAGCACGTGATGGTCAGATGCATGTGGTCGAGTACCTTTTAGAAAAAGCAGACAATATACCCGAGAGGATTCTCAATGATGCCATCCACGTTGCTTCGATGTCAGTTTATGGCAAACCTGAGATTGTTCAGATACTAGAAGACTTTCGCGTGAAACAAGCAAAACCAAGCATAGATGTAGGAGAAAATGTCAACTCAATACTTCTTGAGGCGTCAGAGAGTGGGAATCTGGAGAGTATGCAACATGCGTTGGACCAAGGTGCAAATGTGAACGTAATAGACGATCGGGGGATGATGCCAATACACTGGGCGGCATTGAGAGGACATGGACAAGTAGTTCTTGCACTACTAGATGGAGATGCGAATGTGAATAGCACAAATTCTGCAGAGTGGACTCCTATCATGCATGCAAGTTTTGAGGGACATATTGAGATTGTTAAGCTACTTCTTGATAGAGGAGCAAATGTTAATGCGAAAACATTTGTTTCTGGAACCGCTCTTATGTTTGCATCAGGTAGGGGACATATTGGCATCGTTCAAATGTTGCTAAATGCTGGTGCGGATCCACATATTCAGATAGAAGGGACCGAAAGTGAAGATGGAATGACTGCTTTAACATATGCGATTCGAGAGGGACACGAAGACATAGTGGAAATTATGAGAGAAGTAATGAAACTACCTGAATGACGCAAGAGAGCATTGACGATTTTTGTTATGCTAAACATCCTACGAACATTATTAGATGCCAATTCGAGATATTTTTGGCATGACCAGTGATTCAGAAAAATTCGAAGACATCATTAGGGTCATTGAGGGTGTCCATTGCGCTAAGGGTCCCAAGGGATGCAAGAAATGTTCGGATGAAGGTATCCAGAATAAGCTCTGCTTGATTCGAATATACAAAACAGCCAGTTCTGAACCTAGACCTGTCATTGAATTGGAAAGGGAAGACCAACAATACTTCACATATGATGTGTTGAAATGCTTTGATAATATACAACAAGCGCGTGATTATGCAGAAGAGAATGATATCTGGGATGTGGAGTACTGATTAAGAAGTGGATGCAAACTCAAAACACTGTGTCATGCATCCACTCAATAATTCAGGAATGAACAAGATGAATAGTATCCATTCCAAAGAAAGTTGTTCCATCTAGAAAATTGCCTGTTATTGTGAGGTCGACCTGACTAGGAGCTCCAACAAGCATTTCAAGCACATCTGAACGCATGAATTTGACCATTAGTTCATATGTGCCATCAAGATCCCGGTCGATAATGCCTATGCAATCTGGTACTGGTGCTAGGTTTTCGAGGAATATTGAACTTGTATCTATATCATGAACTGTGTATCCCTCTGGTGGTGTAATATAACAGGTCACCCAATCACCTTTACTATAGAAACTAAGTGAATTTGGTCTGATATCAAGTGCAACTTCAACATCCCCAATGATGACCTCATCAGAGGTGATAGTTTCATTGAAGATTGTTGCCTGCGTGGCAGGGATGAATAATATCAGAGCAATGGCTCCAACAAGCACTATTGAAAACTTCTTCAAATATTGTCACTCCTTCCATAAACCAAGTCACAATCATAATTATGTGACAGGCAGAAAAACAGGTTACATTTTGAATATTAGTGACTCTTTGAAAGAATAATAATGATGTTTTCGCAGCTGTAATGGCATAGATGAAGCAGAAATGTGCAATTAGAACTAGTTTATTGATATTTAAATAACGTTTCAAAGAATCCAGATACTAGTTAAACGGTGAGATTGTACTAACCATACAGATATAGCCAGAACATTCCAGTTTCCTAACTATGAAGGATAATGAGTGTATAGAAAAGGTTACAATTACAGTCTTTCCCCCGATATCTGGAATAGGGATCGTTGAAGCCGATCCTGTTGTTAAGGACGAGGACGCTTGTGGAGACTCTTCAGCTCCTGTAATTACTTCCAAAGCAGACACAGTCATCGTTAAGTTAGTATCTAGTGACCCGATGGAAAAAATTAGTCAATTATTAGAGCAAGCTCAAGTAAAGTTTGGAGAGAATATTTGCATTAGATGGGCAAGCTATGAAACTAAAGAGAAATCTGATGACGCAAAGGAGTGGCTAAACGCAGCACTTAGAGGGAGTGGGGATTCTACTGTACTTGATGACCAGGGATTCTCAGCATTCATTGGTGCTTCTGCTCCGATAATTTCTATCAATAATAGACTATCTTTCGTAGGCATGATTCCAAATGAAAGTCAATTTCTTACAAGGATTGCTGCAACCATCAGGATAGTTGATGAAGGCACACAGAGATAAACATGGAGTCATGATAGTAAAGCCATCAGCTCTTCTTCACTGATGTTACCTCCACTAACCACAAGTGCAACACGTCTTCCATTGAATTCAGAGGCTCTTTCTAGTAGGACTGCAGCAGATGCAGCTCCCGCACCTTCTATGACAAGCCCTTCATGTTCATATAAAACGCGGAGAGCTTCCAAGATTGACTTCTCCTGTACTAATACAATCCGATCAAGATACTTCTGTATAATATCAAGAGTGATTGAGTCATGCTCCACTCCGCCCATCAACCCTTGGGCAAGTGAATCAGATTCTTCAGCATCTATCCAGTGGCCTGCTTTCCAGGATTCATATACTTCTGGAGAAGCCTCAGATTGGACACCAATCATCTCAGTCTGTTTAGATATCGTTTTAACAACAGTAGCGATACCTGAAATTAGACCTCCACCGCCGATTGGTACAATGACTGTATCGACTTTTTCAATTTGCTCTAGAATCTCGATGCCAGTTGTTCCAGCACCAGCAATTATCATTGGGTCATTGTATGGGCTTACGTAGGTCAAACCTCGTTCTTCTGCTAGTCGTCTAGCATAACTCTCTATATCTGCATAGCCAACATCTTGGATGACATTGACACCTGCGTCTTGCATCTTCTTCAATTTCACGACTG
>JAEORO010000066.1 GCA_016840855.1 Candidatus Thorarchaeota archaeon
GAAAAACACAGAGCACGCTTGAGCAGTGGGTATGACTGTCTATCATCAGTGGACTCTCCAAGTCCCTGAATATCAAAACGATTGTAATTCATATACCGAAGTTGCACTTTTGTACCCTCGTCAATCACAAAAAACCATCATAATGCTTTTTTTAATGAAAAATTAATTAATGTACTTATTTTAGTCATCGGGGCTCCAATTAGGCCTTTTTTACATCAGTGTACCTCTATACTCCTGTAGATGAGTCTGAGTGAAAGTTTACGAATACTCCATGTATCTTCATACATGTCATGAATGATTCCGCATGCCGCTGGACATGGCGCAACAAAGACGCGGACATGGCGGATGGAAGGATGTGATACCTTGCAGACAGACATTGGTATGTTGATGGTTGCCAATCTAATCTATTCGTTCAGTGTGACTCCAATTGTCATTGTTGGAGCAAGCATACTGAGAGGTCTGCTGTTACTCTCAGGTCAGAAGCGTGAGTTTGAGGACTGGACCCGCAACAAGCTCATGACCTTCCTGACTATCATTTTTCTTCCAGGAACTCTTGCCTATATGGGGATACGCTTCCTAATCGCTAAGGTGTTCGGGGTCAACATAGAAGACATTGGGAGTTCGTCGACCTATGGTGAAATCAATGTCTTCCTTAAGGTGGATAAACCACCACGAGTTGGTATCGTGTTAGTAGTCCTCTTCCTAAACGTGGTTGCTGCAGTGTATACTGCGTTCACTCTGATTGTCCTGCCTGTGATGATATACATGGAAACATTGTGGATTGCTGTGTTCTGGTGGGTAGCACTCGGAATACTGTTCAACTGCTCTCTTCGATCTGGGGATCTGTCCTTGATAGTGGCTGCTCTACGAAACAAACCACGGAGTGGAGTCATTGAGTTCATTGGTTTCATGATTATCATGGGCTTCATCTATTACACACTTTATGTGGGGGTGAGCGTGTGAGCTGGCAGGAAAGGATCGAGAGAAATGTTCAGGCTCGGATAGATTCCGCTGTTCATTCTAACTCCCTACAAATGTCTCTTTCCAAAGGTCATCTGTCCCCCTCTCTCTCCGAGTCCGAGCCTGAGCACCACTCTGACCGAGTTGTAGTCTATGAACCAGTTATCTCCAAGGCTCACCTCATAGAGATTATGATGACTGAGCAAGGATACAGGAGGAGCAAGCATTGAAGCTTCGAGGTTTCATTATAGTGATTATCATACTTTCGATGATGAGTACTCTTGTAATAGTAGATCAACCATCTCAGTCAGGAATACACGTCGTTCAGAATGAATTAATGCATCCTGCAGCAGAGCCTGTAGTTTCAGTAGATTTTGGTCATTATATCATCATCGAGCTTCCGGGAGCTTTGCTGCCCTCTCATGGTCTAACACTTTCATTATTCCTTACTGAACAGGGAATTGTACACGCCCTATACACTGTGAATGAAGTGTTGGCGAATCCTGCATTATTATCCAACGCTCAAGCTCTAATCATCGATTCCAGTTGCGGGTCTGATGATGGGTCAGCTGTGAGTGAGGAGTTCATTGCGCTTCTGGTCCGAATGGACCTTCCCACTATCTTGGTCGGTCGTGCAGCATGGCTTGTCCATAGACTCAGACAGACCAGTCCACCCTCAACCACTGCATCTATTGAGTCTTATTTGCAAACCACACCTGAGTTCAATGGGGCAGTGTTCCTCTCTCAACCAACGAGTCTTACAATTGGCTCACTCCTAACTGCGGAGACCGGTCTGACTCTACCCGTGGATGAAATACAGGCTGAACGGTCACGGTTGATAGACCTCACGGGAACTACCACACCCGCAGCTCTCTCGCCATTACGATACGAGTCTTGGCCTCTCGATGTGTTCCTCATAGGTCCAGAAGATCCTACTCAGTGGACAGTGAATGGGAAGGGGCTCTTTGTGAACACTGTGGCTTATGCGACAGCTCTTCGAGAGACCTCTCTTGCTAATCTGTTCAGTTTAGTTCAGTCTAAAGAGGGACAGACTTTGGCTGGAGGGCTGCATCATTATCATACGCCCAACATTGAGGGCACATATCTCGCAGTCCACACAGTCCATGATCTTTCAACGTCTATAGTATTCTCATCATGGCGGTTGGACAACCAAGAACTCGTTCAAAATATTCTGGAGAGTCTCTATGAAGACTTTGGGAGTGAGGCTGGATTTGCAGAGTCTTTGTATGATAGTACAATATCAGTAGACACAACTGCAATGGGTCTCTGGCTTGTTACAGTTATGGGACTAGGTTCACAGTTTAGTGTCACAAAACTTACTTCCTTCATAAGCACACGTCAGAGTGTAGATGGTGGGTTTTCAAACCATATGACAGTGTCATATCATGTCACTGAAGCGCTGTTTGAGAGCGGAGGGCTTGGTGCAATCAACACGGTTACTCTTGAGTCATGGCTACGATCATGCGTTGTAGATGGTGATACCGGAACTCCAGAAAACTGGGGTGGCATAGCTAAGAACCCCATAATAGGTGAATCTCACAATATCTATTCCTCACAGTTTGTACTCTCACTCTGGATGTTAGGAAAGGCTCACACTGACCCGGCAAAGCTTACAGAATGGATACTCGAAACAAGTAATGGTGATGGGTCCTTCAGAGATACAATCGGGGCGGACTTACATACAACAAGAGGAACTGCATCCGCTCTAACTACAATGTCTGTTTTGGGTACGTTGAATCCATCAAACACGACCTCCGGACTAGCTTGGTTCACTGCAAATCAATTGCCATCAGGAGGGTTTGGTATTGGGCTGGCAACAAATGATATTGTAGGAAAGACATGGGTCGCGGCTGAGGTTGCTGTGTGTTTGAAAGAACTGGGTTTAATCAATGGTCCAGTCGCAATGGGCATTTGCTCCTATATTACTGCAGTACAGAACGAAGCAGGTTTTGAGCTCATGGAAGAGATACCTTCGTTGATGTGGTCCTACTGGTTGTCTGAAACGAATAGACTATCTCACACAGGAAAGGTAGACAATAGTCTCATAGAGGACTATCTTCAAGGATTTGAAGGGACAGCATTAATTCAGTACCCTGGACATTCAAACCTATCAATTGTGATAGCTCCTGAATATGACAATCAGCAGTATTATCTCTCTGGGGTGTGGGCTCAGTTTTTCGGCGTTGGTCTTGCTGATTCAGCAGTAGCCACACTCTCACCTAGTCAGGTTTCTTCAATTACATTATATCTCTCAATGAGGCAAGCCTCAACAGGACACTACAAACCTTCAGTGGTTGGCCTTCCACATATGCAATATACTGTGGCTGCGGTTGAAGCTCTGTTCCAGCTTGACGAGTTGGACACGATATGGTATAGATCTGCGTTAGAGTCAGAGGTTCTCTCTCTCTACTCCTCCGGAAGTTGGAGTCCTTCAGGATGGAATCTTGTTCCGTTTGCTGGCGTACAACCAGCAATTGACTTTTTGAGCACACGTACAGCCCTAAGACTTGGCCTCGTTACACAAAGCATGGCATCAGAAATTGCGAGTACTATCGAGTCACGCTTGCAGTATAATGACCTCTGGACATTGAGTTGGGATGTCAAGACACTTGCCCTTCTGAATACAAGTGCTTTCTCTATTGGTCTTGATTCTATAGACCGTGAATCTATTCTCACTTGCTTAGGGTCTGCTTTTACTGAAGGTTGGTTTAATTCATCAACCCTGTGGCAGCCTGTTTTCACAGCTGGAGTTTTTGAGATGTTGTCAATCCTTGGCTTGAGACCTCGAATGAATATCATAGAGGGGTGTTCACTCTCTGTATCTTTACCTAGTTCAGTTCAACTAGGCGAAACACTATACATTGGAGTATCCATTTACTCAATTCAATCATCATATTCAGTATTTGTGCATGCATTTGACTCGTGGACTTTGTTCGAGAATGTCTTAGAAATAGATACTCTCTCACTCACCGTCCCCTCAAGCGTTGAGGCAATTGGAGTACAGGATATCTCACTGGTTGTTTGGAATTGGGGTATGTCAAGGGCTTTTGGCAGCGACATGACTGATGTTTTAGGATCAATGGAAGGCGCTCTAACAATCCAGACACCCTATATTGTGAGCGGCGATTCAATTTTGGGCACCGTATCATGGAACCTTTCAGGTGGTGGAGATGCTGGTTCTACAGATGTGACAATCAGACTGTCCAATGGGTCATACTTCAGCGACTTGACTTCAACGGAATTTAGTCCCTATGATTTCTCCATTCCCACTGATGGACTTGGAGCTGGTCCATACAATCTCATCATCACGCTTCGTAGAGATGGTTGCGATGACCTTGTACTCTGGAAAACGGTTTCGGTAGCAAACCCTGTATACACCTACATTTCTTCTATCTCACCCATACTAGGAGGGATCGGGAATGTAACTCTGATACCCTTCTCGCTCAACTTGGAGTCCAATGGTTCCACCATTGTAGGCGAAACGGTGACTCTCACAATCTGGAATGAGAGTATGAACGTAGTCCACACGGATATGCTGGTGTCTGTTGATGGCTCCAAGGATTTCAGCTGGACTCCCTTGACACGAGGACAATACACCTTCAACCTCCATTTTACAAGGAATGATGTTCTTATGGGGAGTGAGTTCAATGGGACCATTGAGATATATGAGCAACCCTCCATCATGATTGAATTGGATGAGGTATTGATTGCTCCAGGCTCAGCCACACTCAAGGTTGTAGTACTGGATTCAGACATGGAGGGTCTCTCCGGAGCATCTGTTCATGTAATCGTCACGCTCAATGGTTCACCCATTCTTGACTCAATAAGCAACACACTGGGCGATGGTTCACTCACATTCTCACTCGGTCTTTATACACCAGGGGCATTGGAAGTCACAATAGATATTCCAGCTGAAGGTTGGATACTAGAGATTTCTACTGATGCCTTGTATACAGTCCTTGGAGAAACAACTTTAGTGCTGAGTCTACCAGGACAACCAATCAAACAAGGAACCACATTGGGAATCTCCGTTCTTGTACTGGACTGGACGAACTCCCCCCTCATCGGGGCAGAGGTGCAAGTGAAGGTTTCTTGGTATAATGGTACCGTGATTCGCTTAGTTATCACACATACTGGCTTCGATGGCACATGCCTAGTGTCCCACCCCTTCATCTTCGTTGGAGACTTTCGAATAGAAGCAGTATATGCTGGTTCCGGACTTAATTCGTCAGCTAACAGCTCTGTAATCCAACGAGTGTATGTCGTTCCAACCATGATTCTCATTCATGATCCAACAGTTAATGTCGGGAATACCATAGAGTTCTTTGTTGGGATTAAAGACACATTTGGACAGTACATCATTGGAAGGACACTCAGCTTCTTCATCACCATAAGTGGTGTGACAGTTTTTCAGACTCAGGTGACATCTGTGAATGGGCTTGTAGCCATTATTTGGAGTCCATCAGAAAGAGGACTTGCTATGATTACACTCGTCCATAATGGCGATACTTTTTACCAAGCGAACTTCACTGATTCATCAATTTCAATCATGGAGGTGGTGGGTGGTACTATCGAGTTGAGTTCCTCAACAATTGATCTGTTTAATTCTGTGACCTTGACTTACAGTCTTGTATCTACAGGTGATATTGAAGGAATAGATATTGTATTCCAAGTGTTGGGCATGGACCTTGTGCCAGTCTGGACCGAGCATGTACCAACTGATGCTTCAGGTATTGCATGCGCAATGTATTATGCTGATGATGTACATGGGCTCCTAAAAGCAACAGCAGCTCCTGCAGATGACCAGTTTATGTTGGGTGGCGATAGACAGGTTGACCTGACTGTGAAGACTTATGTTCACACCGTGACTGACCTACTTCCCAAACCCCCATCGGTTGGACAGCTAATCGACTTGAACGTTATTCTAACAGATGATTTAGGAGTTCCAATTGATGGTCTGAGGATAACTGTCAAGCTCTACAACATCTACGACGAGTTGATTCTTACTCGTACAAAAGATACAGTAGATGGCCTTGCTGTAGTGCAGTTCACTCCAACTCAGTGGGGACTTTACAGTGTAGAGATTTCCTCTAATGGAGGCCCCTCAGTGCATGATTTTATTGAAGACAGGAATGATCATGAACACACAATCTATTGTCCAACAACCCTGATACTATTGATTGATAACACTGACATTGAGGTTGGAGAGAGTGTTCGAATTATAACTCAGCTTCTCAATGTCTATGGCAATCCCCTTGTGGGTATGAATGTTAACTTGGTCATTGAAGGCGATGTTACTATAGGACCTGTGACACGTACCACTAACTCATCTGGTTATGTGTCATGGGACGTAATCATCAATGAACAGGGTTTCTGGGAAGTACATGCTGCGTTTTATGGACTTGCCACATACTTGCCTATGTCTGACTCCGTGGCGCTACACTCCAGTTTTGGCACGTCTGTTACCCTTGAGCTTCTAGATGATGGTGATATTATAGCTGGACTCATACCCCTGAATGTCAGTGTGCTTCTTCTGGACTCTGGAGGGACACCATTGGAAGGACGAACAATCCAGTGGGCTGCATATCATATTGTGCACGGTCTCTTAAGCAGCGGTAGTATCATTCAGCAAGGTGTGGAGCCTGAAATCATAGAGATATTACTCATGCGTGGTGGAAATTACACAGTTATTTTCTCCTTTGCAGGTTCGGCACACTATCACTCATCCAATGCAGCCATAGACATTCTTGTGATGGGGACAAGTACCATACTCATCGATGGGCCTGCAGTTGCAGACCGAGCCAGTTTAGAAAATGTCACAATATCAGTGATTGATGAGCTCGGATTCTTCTTGGATCTCAAAGCCTTACCAATTACAGTCACATTGACAAATGAAACTGGTTGTGTGGAGTTCACATCATGGTTGAGTAGCGAAAGACTGGTTCTCAGTGTTTTCGGACTACATGTTGGTGATTACAATCTGAATGTCACGATAGCTGAATCAAACACTAGGATTGGCACAGTGTTATTGTGGGAACTAAAGATTACAACACAGAGCGAGCTTCAAACAATGTTAGTAGACTTGTCCGGTATTGTCGGTCAGAAACATTCTGTTACATTGCATCTTATAGACTCACTTAATGGCACTATGAGTGGCATGACGATTTGGGTAAGTCTCTACCGTCCCGACGGTGTAGAGGTTTACGGGAGCATTGGTGATATGACACCAATTGGTCTTGTGAATGGTCTAGGGGAGGTTTCATGGACTCCTTCATGGACTGGGAATTACACACTCGTCATCCAGTACTTTGGTGATGAGTGGAGACTTCCAGCTATGATTTCGATAAGCGTACTAACTAGAAGGCTCACAACTCTCACAGTTCAGCCTCTGCAACCAGTGGACTACCCAATGAATGTGGAGATAGAAGCTACATTGTCCAGTACGTTGTCCAAGCTAGGAGGGGCTCAGATTTCCTTCGCAGTCCTTCTTGGAGAAGATTTAGTGATTCAACGGATAGAGAGTACGAATAGTAGAGGAGTATCTGTCACGTCCTTTGATGGCTTACTTGCGGGAGCATATATAATACGAGTCTATTATGCTGGTACCGACTCACTGGCTCCATGTATAGTGAACCTAGAACTTGAGGTACGACCAACTGTCAGCACCGATCTACTTCCTCTCACACAACCATATGTCAATTCGAACTGCAGTGTTAAGCTGTCTGTGGCTGTTCTTGGTGTAGATGCAGATTGGTTTGGTACGGTTGTGGTGACTGTATACAATCCACAGAACAATCTGCTACTAAATCATACTCTGCCTTTAGAGCCACTCTTTGAGCTCACATTATACATCGTTTTGAGAATAGAGGGTCAGTTTAGAGTCAACATAGCAATCATTGGACTACCAGTAGTGGAGATTTATGAGAATGAACTGCTGTTCATGTCAACATCAGTCCCAATGAGCGTGGTGCTTGATGCAGGCTCCACACCAGTAGTGGCTGGTGCTCCAATCATTACTCTAATCGGACTAGCTTTGAGAAAGAAACTGGGTGAGGCAATTGAAGGATTGCCCTCAGAATGGGGTGGCACATGAAATAAGCAGTTGAAGCAGGTGTAGGGGTGGCTTCATTTGGCAGAATTATGCTGATGCTCCTATGTAGTAGGGGCACGATTCTTCTTCACAATCCCTATTCATTGCAGTATACTTGCACGACTTGTGCTCTGGTAACTCTCCTAAGTCTATATTGTATTCCTCTCGGAGTAGTTTCATTGCAGCTGTCAACCCATAGTACGTGGCTCTTTTACAGCACCGTTTCAATCCATCTTGTGAGAGGTTAAGCGCATTTGTTGTGGCGACATGAGCAACTTTTCTCTCTGGACCTTTGGTTGGAGTTGAACCAATGAACAGAGCGACTGCAACCCCTGCTCCAACACATGCGCCACAGGTACCTGCATATCCACAAAAACCACCTGGTATTTTTGCCCCTCTTCTGATGCCTTCCAATATGGTTTCAAATGTAATAGGTGATCCATCTGGTTTCGCTATCTTACGATTTTTCATGGCAATTAGAATGGCTGCAGGAACAAGACTATGGTGCTCTGGTCCGTGGAACTTAAAGCTTGGATGAGACAAAGCCTTCTTTACAACATCTTTCGGATCTTTGCTCTTATCAATCTCAGCAAGTCTCTGTAGAACGGCTATCGCATCTTCGGAATGGCAAGAATCACAAACAAAGTGTCCATTAGGACAGTAAATTGGGGATGCCTCCATTTCTCCACAATATACGCAAATTTGGTTTTTGGCGGTTTTATCATATATAAGATCTGCACCGCACACCATACAAGCAATGTTGTGTTCTGTGCTTTCCACCATGACTCCATATCACCAGTCGACCAGTCGCATCAGTCAAAGGAGAAAAATCTGTTGATGTATCAAGGACGTATCTAAATACCGGGATTTCCATTTGAGGACATATGTCGCGAGTCATTGTATTAGGTGGTTGCGGAATTGTGGGGTCCCAAGCTGTGAAAGCGTTAGTATCGACAAATGACTTTGACGAGATTGTCATTGGAGACATCAATCTGGAGAAAGCGAACAACTATGTATCTGAGATTGATGACCCACGTCTATCTGCAGTTGGTATTGATTTGACTGTCCCTAAAATGGTCAAAGATGCAGTCAGAGATTTTGATGTTGTTCTAAATTGCTCAGGACCTTTCTACAAGCTTGGACCAATTATCCTGAAGGCTGTTATTGACTCATACATTGACTATGTGGATGTCTGTGATGATCTGGATGCCACACAGAAAATTCTTGAAATGGATGAGGACGCGAAAAGTGCTGGTGTATCAGCACTCATTGGAATGGGCAGCTCTCCCGGTGTGGCAAACCTTCTTGCAAAGTTCTGCGCTGACCACATGCTCGACAAAGTCGATTCAATCGATATTCTTCACGCTCATGGAGGAGAACCTTCAGAAGGTGCTGCTGTTGTTGCGCATCGCATTCACAGCATGATTTCACCAATTCCTATGTATCTCAATGGTAAACATACAACCGTTGATTACTTTGAGGAGAGTGGTGTTGCACTTCGCCAGGATGTTGAATTCCATCAGATTGGAACATACACCTGCTACCCGTATCCTCACCCTGAAACTATAACACTTCCAAAATACATCAGGTGCAAACGTGTAACTAATCTTGGCTGTGTCCTTCCTCCTGAATACTATCAGCTGACGCAAGATGTTGTCAAGGTTGGCATCATAGAAGAAGATCCAATTACTGTTGGAGCGCAGCAGGTGATACCAAGAAACTTTGCTATTGCATATGTCATAAAGGAGAGGGAGCGCATTCTCAAAGAAACCAACTTTGGTGAGCAGCGAGGGTGTCTAAAGATTTCAATTCGGGGTATTGAAGATGGAGAACCTCGTCAATACAATTTTCAAATGTCTTCAATTGGACAATCGATGGGCGAAGGGACTGGAATTCCAGCCGCATTAGGCACAATTCTGATGCATCGTGGGAAAATTTCAAAGAAAGGCGTGTTACCTCCTGAAGCCTGTGTAGCCCCACTTGATTTTCTAGGTATCATGCAAGAATACCTCAAGCTAGACAAAATGACAGGCAGAGGGTCTCCACTGATTATTGAATCAATTGACAAGGATGGTAATGTAGAACAACTGGAGATATAGTGCATTGTCAGAACTTCTTGTCCTTAGAAATGATGGACAAATTGAGATGTGAAATAATGGCTGAGCCATTCTATATATGGTGGTTTGACCATCAAGTACATGGGTTAGGAAATGACTGAGGATAAAAGTGAGAAGAAGTATGTGATAGCTGTTGATCATGGAACTTCTGCCATGAAGGTTGCACTTGCTGACACATGCGGCGAGATTCTTGGTTTTGATTTTGAACCAACCCCCCTCTATCTCTTCGAAGGTGGTGGTGCAGAGCAGAATCCTGATGAATGGTGGAACGCATTCGTCACAAGTACGAAACGACTTCTCTCTCGGAATTTAGTTCCCGTTGAAGAGATTGTAGCTATTTGTGTATCAAGCCAGTGGTCAGGAACTGTTGCAGTTGATGAATCTGGCAATCACACACATAACGCAATCATCTGGATGGACTCTCGTGGTGAGCCATATATCAGAAAGATAAACGAGGGCATCATTAACATTTCAGGATACGGAATTCTCAACATCGCTAGATGGCTAAGGAGTACAGGCGGTCTGCCTGCAAAGGCGGGAAAGGATCCAACTGCTCATATCCTCTATCTGAAGAATGAACATCCCGATGTTTACAAATCTACATACAAATTCTTAGAACCCAAAGACTACATGAATCTACGACTGACAGGAAAGTTTGCAGCCTCTTATGACTCGATAATGCTCCACTGGGTAACAGACATACGTGATATCAACAACGTGTACTACAACGAGGGGCTCATCAAGAAGATGGGCATTGATGCTGAAAAACTCCCGCCACTGATGAAGGCTGTTGACATTCTTGGAATCGTGAAACCTGAAGTAGCTCAAGAATTGGGGATTCGAGAGGATACACAAGTTGTTGTAGGGTCTCCAGACCTCCAGTCTGCAATTGTTGGATCTGGTGCTGTTCGTGATTTTGAGGGTCACATCTACATTGGGACTAGTAGCTGGACTACTTGCCACGTGCCTTTCAAGAAGACAGACATATCTCATAATATGGCGGCTGTCCCTTCATCAATTCCTGGCAAGTATTTCGTTGCAAATGAGCAAGAGAGTGCAGGAGCTTGCTTGACATTTCTACGAGATAACGTATTCTACATTGATGATGAGTCTCGTAAGGGGAACCCTGCAGTATACCAGGAATTCGATGAGATTGTAAAACAATCACCGCCTGGGAGTAATGGGTTAATCTTTACTCCATGGCTTTACGGAGAGCGAACTCCAGTCGAAGACCATAACCTCAGGGGCGGTTTCCATAATATGTCACTCCATGTGAAAAAGGAAGACATAGTCCGTGCAGTCTTTGAAGGCGTTGCATTCAACACTCGATGGTTATTTGAACTGGTTGAAAAATTCATCAAGAAGAAGATGAACCCAGTGAATATTATTGGAGGCGGCGCGCAGTCTGATATTTGGTGCCAAATCTTTGCTGATGTTCTCAATAGAACAGTTCGCCAAGTCAAGGACCCAATAATGGCCAACGCAAGAGGTGCGGCATTCATTGCTGCCTCAGGACTTGGATATTGCACATTTGATGATATTCCTAACCTTATTCAGTATTCAAATACCTTCGAACACACTCCTGAGAATCGTGAACTCTATGATACATTGTTCAAGGAGTTTCTTAACATCTACAAGAATAATAAATCAATGCACAAGAGATTGAATCAATAGCATCCATTTGGATCTGATACAATGACTCAGTTTACGTTTGAATTTATAGAGAATAACGTGAGAAAGAAGTCCTTTGGAGTTCTAACGACTATTGACCCTAAAGGTCGACCTCATAGTACTGGAATCCTCTATGCTGTAGGCCCTCCTGAAAAACCATTTGCCCTTTACAACATAGCCAGTAAGAAATATGCAAAAGTCCGTCACATCAGGCAAAATCCCAATGTATCTCTCTTTGTTCCTTTCCCTCACTACTGGATTAGGTTTGCGCCATCGAGCTATGTAATGTTTCGAGGAACGGCTGAGATCCTCCCTGCTGACAATACAGATGGCAGATGGGCGATGAGCCAAACAAGAATTGGCCGAATGAATCTACAAACAGATGCTGATGAAATAGGCGTTGATTATGTCTACATCAAGACGATCCCTGAACCTACAATATTCTGTTATGGACTTGGCTATGGCTTGATGGAGTTGAGAAAAGACCACACAAAGGGTGCGTATAAGGTTACAATCCCCGTCGATCGACGGTGACTCTTGGGAAGAATGTGTTGTATTTTATAGGACTATTAAGAAACTAACCAAGATGCCTTCGAAGTACACGCGCCGCTCTGAGAGTTATCCACTTTGATGGTTTATTCTTTTCATCTATGTCACAGAGCATCTTTCCATTGAACGTGTTCTTAAGTAACCATCTGGAATCTTGCGTTTTATTACTGATTACTAAATCAATTGATTCCTGCATCCTTCTGTCCTTCACGCTGAGTTCAGTCAATACATCCAGTACTTCTAACACATCAGATTGATAGAAGAGTGGAAAACCGAACTTCTTCCAGCCTGCTTTGTCCTTCCTGCTTCCATCAGAGTTCCGGAGATACCTAAAAATCTCATTCTCTAGCAAGATCTCTGCTTCTTGGTGAACTATCCGATTCAGGTCCTTTGACCGATGTTTTTTCGGGATTCGTGCGATTGACTTGAGTACTTTCACACCACCCATGTAGCAGTTCTCTGGGAACACTTTGTTCCTGTCAATTGGGAACGCCCTACATTTCCAGCCTCCTACATCATCGGAGTGATATTTAACTTGGAAATCAATTAGCTTCTGCGTTCTTGGATCCTCGAGATATCCAAAATGAATCAGATAAAACAGGATATTTCCATCGATGCAGCAACCATCATTGACAACACTATCATACCCTTTCTCAGTCTTTGGAATGTCTGTAAGAAAATGTCCTGATTTCCTTTGATGGAGAAAGATATACTCTATTGCTTTCTCAATATTTGGAGTTCTCTTTGCGCCTAATTCAGCAAGAATCAGCAGATTGTGTGTAGTTGCCTTATATTTTGGCAAATACATAGTTCCATACGTGCCCCAGTGCCCCTCACTCTTTTGAGCTTTCATGATTGTTTTTACACATGCTGAAACCATCAACGCGTCTTGAGCATCTTTCACATCAACATCATCTGTAAGTCTATCTTCTAATTGTTGAAGCGCCCAAAATCTAACACCTGGACTCTCCGGGCTCATCAACCAATCAATAGTTCTCTGAGTGAGTACCTCCTTCCATCGCATACATTTTCATTTGTATTTCCTCGTAATAAGGGCTAGCTCGCATGACTCTCTACTAATTGTCCTGAAACCCAAAAGGATTAATTATCAATACCCACTCTCGGCATATCACTTACAGAGCTAGATCGATGTTGCAAGACATATTCTTTGACTTCGTTAATTATCTCAAAACACTACTTACACCTTGGGGCTTGCAAGACTACGCTGGTTTAATAGCTCTGCTACCATTCTACATTTTTCTCTATTTGCTTTACCTAATAGCGATTCGTTCAATTAGAGTGTCCTTCAAGAAAGTAGGGATGCCCAGAGAAGCGACTGGAGGAACAATCTTTGGTGTACGGTTGTTCTTCTTTTCTGTCGCTCTTCTTGTTCTTCTAACCACTGTAGGTGAATCAATTGCGCAATACATTGTAGCTGGTGGCGCACTGATTGGTACTGCGATAGGTCTCGCATTCTCCAAGGCACTTTCAAACATTGTAAGTGGTCTCTATGTTCTTGTTGCTAGACCATTCCGTGTAGGTGACTATATCCGGCTTGGTGAAACTGAAGGAATAGTTCTTGAAATCACTCTGAACTACACCCGAGTACTTCGAACTGACCACACAAGACAGTTTGTTCCAAACTCCACGACTATAGACTCACGGCTCACAAACTTTCGTGTAAGAATTGATGACTACCTCGACGAAAGGGGCATGAGCTACAAACATGAGATCTTTGATCCTGACGATGATGAAGACTCCCGGTTTCGAGACATTGTAGAGAAATTAACGTTACTCACAAGAGGGGATGAGGTTTATCGGTACACTTTTGATATAGAGGTTGAGCGAACGTGCTCACAACCCAAATTAGAGGAGTTTTTTAGCTCGCTTTGTACTAAATGGAGTGAGGTATTTATTCTGCCACCAGAGTATTTCTTCTGGTCAAGTACTGCAACAACGATGATCTATCGGTTCGCGTTCATTGTTATAGATCCAAAGGAAATCTTTAATGAAGGGCAACAATTCAAGACTGAAGCCGCTGGATACCCTGCAAACTAAGAACCGCACTTCCAAGTGATTATTTCATCCTCACGACCTTCTAGTATCTTCTGGACGACGAACAGATGTGTAAGCAATCCTCTACCAATGCACTATCAATATCAGGTCTAGAGGTCTGCTCCGGTTCTACCGCTTCCCCATGCCTCCATGGCAGCCTTCAGTTCTTCATGTCCTTCTTCTTTTGCATACTTGCTTACAGGGATGCCTTGCATCTTTGCGTCGATTGCTTGTCTGAACGCGATGGCACCTGCGCGTGGTCCCATGGGATGTGCATGGATTCCCGCTCCGGTTCCAATGACAATATCTAATCCAAGATCGTCTATGACTTCCTCAACATGTCCCTGACTAATTCCTCCACTTGGCATCGGGGCAGTTTGTTCAATATTGTGCAGAGGCATGATCATATCGTGCGCAACATTGAGAAAACGTTCCTTGAGGACAGGCGCTTTTCCATATGGTGCTGGAAAAACTGTGATGTCCGAACCACAAATCCTGGGTAGTTTCCCGGTCACAATGTTGGATGAAATCCCTGTGATGGGTGAGTAAGTCATTGCTCCCGTGACGTCCATGTGTGCAAGAACCGGTACTTTGGATATGTTTTCACAGACATGTCTGAATGCGTCATACCCCACAGCGAGGAAATTCATCATCAGTCCATTAGCACCAAGCTCCTGAGCTCGTTCAGCATTCTCAAACATTCGTGGGAGCTTGTCGGTGATGTTTACAGTGTAGAGTGTTTTTTCACCTTTCTCAGAGCTCGCGCGGTCAAGTGCTTCCATAAAACGTGGGATTCTGTCCTCTAATGTATTAAAATCAGGATTCGCAAGTAACTCGTCATCCTTTATGATGTCTGCTCCTCCAACAGCCGCTTCATACGCTAGATCTGCTCCCATCTGGCAGGAGGTATAGACACAAGGTTTGACCATATTATTCAGGATTGGTCTATTCTTGATTTTTAACAGCTTTCGTAGACCTTTGATACCAAACTTCGGTCCTTTGAATCCCTTTAGCCAGCTCTTTGGGAACTTCATGTCAAGACACTTGATTCTCCCATAGAGTGAGATGTTGCCTATTACAGTGCTAAACAACATTGGTATTTGCTGACCAAAGTTCTCCCAAGGATAAGCAACTTGCATGATGTACTCTCTTCTCTCGAGGTCCTTGGGAATACTATACTCGTATTGGGGTACTTCATAGACTCCAATGACTTTCGCAACATGTCGTCGTCGAACCTCTGGAGTTTCACCAGGTACAAGTGTCCAAGTACCCGTACTCTGTTCAACAGCAGCAGCATGTGCTAACTCCCTAGCATCCATGAATGGAGGGAGTCCAACATAGTATGTACAAACTACATACTTCTCCTCATCAATAGCATCTGGTAATGCATCAGGTAATGCATCGAGTGGAAGCTTTTCCATAACAATCAACCACACTATTCTATGCGCGCCCGTCTTATGTTCTTTTGGAGAACTCCATTGTCTGGAAGAACTATCTTCTACTTCTGATTACTAATGCAGCTACAACTATAACACCTGTCGAAACCACGCCAATAAGTAGGTAGGGGATGTCTGGTTGATTTTCGCTTGGATAAATATTCGTCACTGCTCCAAGTATTCCATCACTTACCAACCAGTCATACTCGTTGGGACCATCATCATTGTCAGAGGAAAAAACAACCACAATGTCATATTCCGGAATCACATAGATGAATTGACCATTATATCCCCTGGCAGAGTACCACTCATGCGTATCATCAAGCCACCATTGATATCCATAACTGATTCCTGAATATGGCGTTGATGGACCATGGCAGGAGCTATAGACCCAGTCTGACGATACTACTTGTTGACTATCCCAAGTTCCGTTGTTTAGAAATAAGAGTCCAAACTTCGCCATGTCGCGTGGTCGTAGAGCAAGACTTGAACCTCCAAAATTAACTCCTTGGGGGTCTGTCAACCACAATCTGGTTGTTATACCTAAGGGACCAAAAAGGTACTGATCTGCAAATGCAAGTGGAGTCATACCTGTGGTCACATTGATGATCGTTGCTAGGAGATGAGAGTTTCCGCTATTGTAATAAAATGATGAGCTTGGTTCGTGCGCCATTGGGCGATCAAGAACATACTGTGCCCAGTCTTCCGAGTCCCTCATTGCAAAGAAGTCATTGTACTCATAGTAGTTATCCTCATTCCACTCAAAACCTGACCTCATTTGCAATACATCTTCAAGTGTAATTGCCTCTTTCCACGCACTAAGGTTTGCAATTGTTCGATCTGGAAAGAAGTCAAGCAGCAGTTGATTTGTGTTATCAATAAAACCGTGATCGATAGCAATTCCAATCAAAGAAGAAACTACACTCTTTGTGACTGAGTAGAGAATGTGAGTATCATTCACATCATAGAGCATTGGTATGAAATATTCCTCTGAAACAAGATATCCGTACCTAACAACTAGAAGACTCCGGATGCTAGCACCTGAATTTCTTACATGCGTATAAACTTCTTCAAGGACCGAGGAATCCATCCCCTGATCCTCAGGAGCTGAGAGTGCCCACCCCTCTGTTGGCCATACAGCAACTGGTCTGTCTGTTTGCCCATTGGTAGGCGTTGCATGAACGAACATGGACAGTATAAGAATCACGAGTACTGTTTTCAAATTCCTTGACTGCATAAATCAAAGTGTTTCCATAGTAAATTAAGTCTGATAGTCAAAGCAATCGTTCAACTTTGCCGTAGAGCTTCTTTTATCAAGGTGTTATATACCGTGAAAAATATTCGACAATTGCTAGGAAGAGTGAGATCGTGATTCCTGTATCTGATGTTGCAAAGAAGGCTGGGATTGATGAGAAATATCTAGAACACTATGGAAATTACATGGCGAAGATAGACCTAAACATCAGAAAGAATCTGGGAAAAAGGAAGGGCAAGCTTATTCTTGTAACTGCAACAACTCCAACTCCAGCTGGTGAAGGAAAGACAACCAACTCTATTGGACTTTCAATGGCACTTAATGCCTTGGGAAAGAATGCTGTGGTGGCATTAAGGCAACCATCCTTGGGTCCCGTCTTTGGTATTAAAGGAGGAGCCGCGGGTGGTGGCAAGTCCACAGTCGAGCCTTTTGAACAGATTAACCTGATGTTCACTGGCGATTTTCCTGCTGTTTCAGCAGCAGGTAACCTCCTCTCAGCTATGATTGACAATTATATCCATCATGATCATCAACCTGAAATCGATGTGAGGCGAATCTATTGGCCACGAAACGTGGATATGAATGACCGTGCCTTGAGAAAGGTAATTGTCGGACTTGGGGGCCGGTTTGATGGATTTCCGCGCGAGGATAATTTTGTCATCACTTCAGCTTCAGAAGTAATGGCTGTCCTTGGATTATCAAAGGACTACGTAGATCTCAAGAAAAGACTAGGCGATATTTTGATTGCACGTTCTGAGCAGTCGAAGGAGATGTATGCAAGAGATGTAAAAGCTGAAGGTGCTATGGCAGTTATCTTGAGGGACGCGCTCAAACCAAACCTAGTGCAAACACAAGAAGGGACTCCTGCAATTATTCACACAGGACCATTTGCAAACATAGCACACGGTACTAGCTCAATAATTGGCACTGATATTGCTTTACGTCTGTTTGATTATGTAGTGATTGAGGCTGGTTTTGGTGCTGACTTAGGCGCTGAGAAATTTTTTAATATAGTCACTAGAGCCGGGGACTTCAATGTTGATGCATGTGTTGTAATAACAACGATTCGCGCTTTGAAATATCACGGATTTGATAGACTTGAAGATGGTTTTTGCAATTTAGAAAAACACATGGAGAATATCAGCAGTTTTGGGGTGCCTGCTGTTATAGCTCTCAACCGATTTCCAGATGACACACAGGAGGAGATAGATCAACTTCGAAAATTCTGTGATGAGAAAGGCTGGAAAATGGAAGTTTCAGAGGTATATACGAAGGGTAGTGATGGAGGAAAGGCACTAGCTCAAACAGTGCTTGGAACAATAACGACCAAGGGTACTAAGCGAATAACGTACACCTACGATTTGGAAGACCCGATAAAGACAAAGATTTTGAAAGTCGCACAGAAAATCTATGGTGCCAAGGATGTTCTATATACCACCACAGCTCGGGGGACCATCAGGTCTCTTGAGAGAAGAGAATATGGAAATCTTCCAATTTGTATAGCAAAAACCCAATTCAGTCTATCAGACTCAAAGAGCTTGAGAGGAAGGCCCTCAGGATTTGAAGTGGAAGTTACCAGTGCCAATGTCAGTAGTGGTGCTGGATTCATCGTTGTAAACATGGGCGATATTAATCTCATGCCCGGTCTGCCTGAAGAACCGTCTGCTCATGGAATGGACATAGATGCAGATGGGAATATTAGTGGAGTATTCTAAGAGGTGATTTCATGTCAGACGACGATCTAAAACCGATCTGCGAAGACCACGAACTAAAGGGTCGTCGGTTATCACATCGGATAAGAACTGAGGTGGAGAACGAAGTCACAGAACTCGTTGCTCAACATAGAATTTCCCCAAAGATTGCAACAGTGATTGTCGGGGAAGACCCTGGTTCGCAGATGTATATCAGAATGAAACACAAGGCATCAAACAAAGCTGGCATCCTTTCAGACCATCATGATCTCCCTGAAACAACAAGTCAGGAGGAACTTCTTGAATTAATTAGGAAATTGAATAATGATTCTTCAGTCCATGGAATTCTAGTACAACTTCCCCTGCCCAAACACATCGACGAAAAAACAATCATTGCAGCTATTAATCCTTTGAAAGATGTCGATGGGTTTTCCCCTGCAAATGTTTATCGTCTATTCTATGGGGGCGAAGACCTTAGTGCAGCCACACCTCATGGAATTGTCACCATGCTAGACAGGATAGGTTGGAATGACCTCTCTGGTAAACATGCTGTAATTATCAATCGGTCAACAATTGTGGGGAAACCTTTGATTATGCTTCTACTGAACAGAAACGCTACAGTCACAGTCTGTCATTCAAGAACTAAGGATTTGCCATCTTTCACAAGACAAGCTGATGTCCTAATTAGTGCAATAGGTCGACGCACAAACGAATCCGATCCATTTTTCATCACAGCGGACATGGTCAAAGACGGTGCTGTTGTTATTGATGTTGCCACACCTCTTGGAGATGTTGATTTCGAGAGTGTGAAGAACAAGACTTTGTGCGTGACTCCTGTCCCTGGAGGAGTAGGACCCATGACAATAGCGATGCTCTTGAAGAATGTTATTGCAGCCTATAAAGCGCAAATAGTGCAGTAAAGAATCATTCCCAAACGCTTTTGTATATGGACTCCCCGAGCGGGCACGGGTGAATCTTGTGAAAGTTGTTGAGTGTGTGCCCAACTTTTCAGAAGGAAGAGACAAAAAAATTATCGACGCCTTGGCTGAAGCTATTAAGAGCGTTGAGGGTGTTCGACTTCTGGATGTAGAGTTTGACCATGATCACAATCGGTCTGTCTTTACATTCATAGGTGGACCGCAACAGGTGAAGAATGCAGCTCTAAAAGCATCAGAGCTTGCAGTTGAGAAAATTAACCTAACAAGACACAAGGGTGCACATCCAAGAATGGGGGCAGTTGATGTTGTGCCATTTATTCCACTTCATGGAACTACAATAGGTGAGTGCATCGAGCTCTCAAAGGAATTCGCTAAGGAGTTCTCGGAAAAGTGTAAGGTGCCTGTCTTTCTCTACTCAAAGTCTGCGACACGCCGAGATCGAGTTGATTTACCCAACATCCGTGAAGGTGAATTCGAAGGTCTCAGTAAAGAGATTGGAACAAATTCCGAGAAAGATCCTGATTATGGCCCAAGCAAAATACATCCAACAGCTGGTGCAACAGCCACAGGAGCTCGGAATTTCTTGATTGCAATCAATTTCAATCTGAACACGACTAATGTTGAGGTTGCGAAAGTATGCGCTGATGCTGTGCGGGCAACTACCGGTGGCTTTACAAATGTTCAAGGAATCGGGCTGGATCTTCCTGCAAAGAATTGCGTGCAGGTCTCTCTAAACCTAACTCATCCCAAACGTACTAAGATTCACCAAGTGCTTGAGGTTGTACGAAACGAAGCGCGTAGGTTTGGTGCAACTGTTATTGAAACTGAAATAGTTGGAATGGTGCCTCTTTTTGCACTTCTTGATGCCCTCAGGTATTATATCCAACCAGAAAAACTAGATGAATCAATGATTCTTGATCTCTACTATCTTGGTGGTGGAGCTGACCCCACTCAAAAGACATTTACTGAGATGTCTATGATTGAATTTGGTAACGAAGTTCGTAGAGCTCGTGCGACTCCAGGAGGAGGTAGCGTCGCTGCAGCTCTAGGTTCGTTTGGAGCTGGTTTAGTTTGTATGGTCACTGGTCTCTCGCTAACTGGACGAAAATTTGCAGGGATTAAGGATGAGATGCTGGAACATCGACATGCGTGCGAATACGATCGAGGAGTCCTTATGGACCTAGTTGAGAAGGACTCCAAAGCATTTGATGTTGTAATGGATGCGATGAGAGCTCCAGCAGAAACTGCAGCTGAAATAAAGAAAAAGGAATCCTCTATTGAGAAAGCTACCATCGAAGCTGCGAAGGTACCACTTACAACAATGCAGCACTCATACAATGCTTTGGTTCATGCACGTGCAGCAGCTGACAAAGGAAACATAAACTCGATTACGGATGCAGGTGTAGCCACTTATGCGCTCATGGCAGCAATCGAAGGTGCTGCTCTGAATGTAAGAATAAATCTAGGAAATATTAAGGACAAGTCATTTGTCGAGAAAACTGAAAATGATGTAAAGAAACTCTTGACGAATGCCACTAAGCTCAAGACTGAAATCCTTGAGATTGTTGAAACTCGAATGGCAGAACTGGCAAATGCGGCCTAATTGACCATAACTACCTCTGCTCCTTTAGCCACTTTCACGATATATGGAGTTCCACCAGCACTCTTTATCGAAGCAGCTACTTCATGTTCACATCCGACTGCATACGCCATCATTGATCCTCCACCTCCACTTCCATTAATCTTGCAACCCAATGCTCCTGCATCATAGGCTGCTTCAATTAACCTTTCAATTTTAGGTGTGGACCTCTCCAAGTCATCCCTCAAGATTTCATGATGCTCCCTTAACATCCTCCCAAGTTCATTACTGTCGGGTAATGGCGTACTCAACAGTTTAAGAGCTCTATGTGTGAGGTCTCTATTACGTATTGTCGCTAAAGCCATCCTTCTCTCTTTGCTCTGATTCATTTCGACTTTTTCATGGACTGTATTAACTGGTGTTAGTCTTCTATTGAATGAACCTAAATCTCTACTAATCTCTCCATATTCCCTCTCTATTGTTGTTCTAATGTATCGGAGGTCTCCTACAGTGTTTCTCTTTTTCTCTCCCGAATCTCCTATAACGAACGTATCAAGCTCTGCTGGCAGTCTGTTAATCCTGTTTTCTACGGTATTAACATAAATCACTCCTCCAACTGATGATGCAAAATGGTCCATTGTCCCACCACTTTCACCAAATTCAGCTACCTCTGCATCATATGCTCTTAGTGCGATTTCTTCAGGTGGTAAGTCTCTTCCAGTCATCTTAGTGATTGCTTTGATTCCTCCAACTGTCAGAGCGGAAGAACTAGAAAGCCCTGCAGCTAGGGGTATTGTTCCGCTCACTTCCATATCCCAACCATGTTTCAGAACAAACCCTTTTCTAGCCATCACATTGAAGGCGCTTCGAATGTAGTCTCTTTTCGTTCTATAACCAACCTCACCAATAATAGAGAATTCATCCCACTCTTTGAGATCCGTGTAATTCACAACAATCAACTCATCTTCTCTGGGTTGAGCTTCAATCTTTATCGTGACATCAATAGCTGCAGCAATAACATCCAATCCAAGGTAATCACTATGTTCCCCAAAAAGACATACTCGCCCAGGAGCCCTCACACTAAATCCTGAACGATTATCTCGACCCAACAGTTTTGTCTCCACTCACTCTGAAATTCAATTCCCTCACACATCCTTATGGCTTCTTCTTGAGTAAGTCCAGAACCAACAAATGCGGAATCAAACTCATTATTGCGCATTTTATTCAGAAGGATTTCGACTGCTTATTTCTGTTCAAAAGCTAGTTTTACAGCAGTTTCGATGTCTTTTGGCGTAATACCAGGCGACTCGATTTTGAATTTAGAATATGCTTCGTCCGCTTTTTTGAGAATATCTCCATTCTCAATTCTTGCGCCTACAAGTGACTTCTCAAGGTTAGATATCGCATCCATTGGGAGCATAAAGAAATCTCCGCTAATGACAACATCATTTAGTTTTCCCTCTGTTTCCTCAGCAGTGATTCGTAAGAGACCGCCAGGAGCCTTGTAGTTTGAGGTGCCCACCCTCGTTGTGGCTGAAATCCTAACAGTTCTCGCGTCTATCCTTCCACCTCGTCTCCAGTGTAACCACTCATCAGACATATACCATGGTTTGAGTTCGATTACTTTCTCAATCTCCCATCTGTTAAACTTCCCAGGAATCAACTCGATGTCAAGTGTTTCTTCATAGAGTCGCAGAAGGTCCTCTTTGACCTCTACTCTATCGGGCATCGATCCTGTCAGCAATTGAATGGTGGACATACGCTCACGAAGACTTTGCGCAATCTTATCCCTGAACTTCTCATTAGGCACTCTCAGGACCTTCACCATCATATCAAAATTGAAGTCAAATATCATATTTCCAACAAGAATTCTCGCATCGCCAATGTCCCCTGCACCATTCCCTGAGATCTTCTTATCATTAGCGATTATGTCGTTCACTGGCTTGAACTCTGCAGGTACTCCAAGATTCCTATATGCTTGCACTGGGGCATCAAGGAACTTTACATAATAATCATCAATCCTTTTAGGTGTGGTAGGACTGTCTTTCCGTCCAATCAATTGATAGAACATTTGACCATCATCTAGATAGACACCGCCACCACCCACAACTCGACGTGTGTAGAATATGTCATTTTCATCACAAAACTTTGTATCAATGTCTGCCTCAATCTCTTGGAAATACCCGAGGCTAACAAGAGGTGTGGCTGGCCAGCAGATGATGAGTGTGTTTTCAGACTTCCCTTCAGTTATTCCTTGAGCAATCATATCATAGTTAATTTGAGTTTCAATAGGCATGATTGGACCCAGATCAAGAAGTCTCCAGCTCTCAAGTGTCATGACTCACTGCAAATTGTATTCTCTTATATTCGTTACCAAATGAAACTGAATATGTTTGGATGCTAAGGCATAAATGGCTCTCAGAGGAACAAATCTCGATTTTGATGATTGAAGCCATTGGTCTAAAGAAAATGTTCAGCGAGTTCACAGCTGTTGATGACCTTTCATTCCGTGTAAATCCTGGAGAGATCTATGGTTTGCTTGGACCAAATGGATCTGGGAAATCAACAACCATGCGTATGTTGCTTGGCTTGCTAAAGCCAACA
>JAEORO010000067.1 GCA_016840855.1 Candidatus Thorarchaeota archaeon
GTCATTGTTCGTACTATCGTTTCTTCACTACTATCATAATGATTAGTAACACAACGATAGCAACTCCTATCATGCTCATCACTAGCACCCAATCTAATGGTGGTGGTGTTGTGGTACCTGTAGGTGTCGTAGATGTTGTAGGCTCTTCTGTTGTCGTTGTGTCTGTGGGAGTTGTAGTCGTTGTAGTTGGATTAATCCACGTGATTGTGAATGATGCTCGTGTTGCCACATTATCTGAATTATCAACTGCTTCGACAATAAATAACAAAGAGCCACTTGAAACATCATCTATCTCACCGATGTATACTCCGCCACCTTCTGAAGTCATCAGTAATGATACATCATGTGTTCCATTGTTGTACTTCAGATATACTGAAGCTACTCCACCAGGATCTGAAACGGTGGCTGAAACATTCACCTTTTCTCCATTATCAGGAGATGCTGGGTCCCAGCTGATATCTCCAATTCTTGGTCCTACTTCATCCACATCTGAAATGTTCCACTCAGAACGGTTGCCCACCGACCAATCTAAAAAGTTCTCTAAAAACTGAACATTATCGAATTGTGGTTTACTATAATCAAAGTCGCTAAAGAACGTCGATCCCGTAACAAGCAATCTTGTGCTTCCAATTTCCTCTGCCGCTGCTAATGGTATTTGATAACCATATTGTCCATCTTGGACATTATCATAAATAACTGTAGGACTAGGTGGTTCCTGGTTAGTCTGGTATCCTGTAACATCTGCATAGATGATAGGAAGCACTGGACCATCATCTAGGAAGTAAAGACTACTTGGTGAGAAGAATGTGATTGAGCTTACAAACGCTGTAAGGTTCACAGTTTCTGCTGGGGCTGGAATCACTGTTAGGTCGTTGTACCAAAGATTGTAGGTTCCATCCATGTATACATTATCATCATTATTTCTGATGTTAGAGCCTATTGCTTCTAGGATATCATCAGGATATGCTGTATTTGTTGGACTTGAAGCATGATCCCCTCTTCCTGTGAGCAGTAATGCTTTGTTTCCACTACTTGCCCAATTGGCAATTGCAGTCAGTTCATCTGCAGTATATGCTGTACTCGCACAAGTGGCAATGAATAAGTCAACTCCAGCTAGACTCTCAGTTGTAATCGCTGAGCTCTGTAGTAGAAGCTGGAAGCCCTTGATTGCTAATGTTGTGTTGATTGTATCTAAATCACTAGCTGCGTAATCGTTTCCATGTCCTACATCAAGCATTGCTTTGTACTGATAGGTAATTGTAACATCCGGAGCATTGAGACCCAGTGTTGCATTATAGAACAAATCAAGCAACCCATCAATTGCTAGATTTAGACAATTTTCAGTCAACTCCTTAATTGTTGCATTGGTTGCAATCGCTTCGGAGTTGTCATCGGCATATTGTAGATAGACATCATCATAGTATTGATGCGAGTATGTTGCAGAATCAATAACCAGTTGACTCACGTTAGTGACATAGTCCTCAGAAGGAGTTGCTATGGTAAGAATATCGAGATTCTGGTTGATATCTGATTCGTATCCTGAGTGGCCTGGCCATGAATCGTCTGTATGTACTGGAATGCATGGATCACTGAAGTAGTGGGCCATAATTCCTGCAGCGAAGAATCCGTCCTCCCAATTACCAATTGTGAAATTATTCCGCGTGAAGTTATACCATCTTTCTGCAGCGGTTGGGGCATTATGCTCTCCAGTTTCAGGATAATACAAATGATTATCCCAGTCTTGCCAAGCTGTATCTGGATATATGCTTCCACTCATCAGCTGTGGAAGGTAATAGTCAAAGGCGTCCGCCCAGCTCGCGTTACTAATCCCCGCAACGGCTTTGTCAACAATGAAAAAATGAGTCGCATGTCCCCACGCATCAACCTGTGTAATTGTAGGTGTGAAAACAGCGGCCGTAAAGAGGGGTAGTAATATTATAATTACGATGACACTTGTTTTTCTCATAAATATCTCATTCTAGTTACGGCTGTATTAAGTAATGCGCTTGGAGGGCAATTGCCCTCCTTGCATACTTTTTCTATGTCCCTCTCTTTTTCATTACGATGACTAAGACAACAACCACAACAACACCAATTCCACCCACCGCCACAAGCAGCATTGGATCGATAGGTTGGCCTGGTCCTGTAGATGGGCCGGTTGTTGGAGTCGTAGTGGTTGTTTCTCCACCCGGTAGATTGATGACTTGTTCACTCAAATCGAATGAATCACTGTATATCGTTTTTGCATTCACATGGAATGTGATACTACTACCGGGGTCAAATGACTCCAGTGAAATATCGTAGGTATTCCATCCTTTGACCATTAGAACACTAGCTTCCCCTGAGCCATCATCATAATAGAGAGTTACATCTCTAAGGAACGCACTCGGTAGTCTTCCAACGAAGAACGAGAAATCTATGTCATATACTCCTTCGTTCTCATGAACAACATATGTCACATTATCTATTATGTTTCTTGCTCGAAACATCACTGGCATCAGATATCCTGTGGTGTTGAAGTTCATCAAATAGAGATTATAGATAGCAACTCCATTTGGTTCTGCATGACCATCGAGCAGCGTGTATGAGCTATCCTCTGCAGGAGCCTCGATAACGTATGATGTAGATCCAAAAGAAACACAGTAATCTCTGAATACCACTGCATCAAATGAAACTGGGTATGAATGATTGTTTGTGAACTGGACAGAAATATCGAAATCGGTATCTGGCTGAAGGCTACTTGGTGCTGTGATACTATAGTCTAATCCAAGTGCTTGATTTGATGTTGCGTTTGCTACAAGTTTCAGCGCTCTTGAAGGATTCCAGTATTCGAGGGCAATCTCTGCATTAGCCAAATATTGCTCTGAAAGGCTGATGCTGTTCCCAGCATCTTTTACTGCTTGAATAGCTATTTGACCTGCAGTAACTGCAGCTTTTGCTTCAGCAAGAATCTCGAGATATCGATTTACCCATATCTCATCACCCAAAACAAAGCTGCTTGCATCATCTACTACAACAACACGTCTATTTTCTACAGCATCCACAATGTCACTATCTGAAACCTGGCCATTAGGTCCAGATGGATTCAAAACGAATATGGCAGTTCCTACTTTTCCAACGCCTTCAATAGAATGGTGGTCATTTCCACCTATGAAATTCCAAAGATATGCGAACTCTCCCTCGCCTCGGAAGTAATTGCTATTCACAACTTCAATCGCATCATATCCATAACTGTCCATCGTCAAGAGTCCTTCTGCATAGTTGGGTGAAACTCCAGGATGGCAGAATATGGCGATTCCTCCTTGATTATGAATCTCATCAACAGCTACCTGTCTATCGTCTGTCCAAATATTCTCGGTAAGGGGAAATCCAGTAGTATGAAGCATGGACGACATCTCAGCTCCGACTGTTACGTGAACGTCGAGATTATAGGACGTGGCAATAGCATCCATCGCTTGCCCTCCAGTTACACCTTCGATAGGTGTTGGATTTTTGTGAGCATGATCTGTCATGACCATGAAATCCATTCCTCTTACAAGACCCACATCCAGCATATCTTCTGGAGTTCCTTGTCCATCACTATGCGTCGTGTGGTCATGGTATAACCCAACAAACAGTGAATACTCCTCTACTTCTGCAGGACTCAATGCAGGTCCGTTTCCAACTGTGATAGAAAATATTTCTGGAATGTATACATCCCGTTTAGGATTTCCAGCAAGCCAGTCAATTGTATTAAGAGAGAATTGCATATGCGACTGTCCATAGCTATATGCTCCTTCTCTATATTTGACAAAAGGTCCTGAAGAGCTAACGCAGACCACCCTGCCAAGACCGTATTCAGCAACTGCTGTAAGATTAGTCCCTTGATAGGTGATTACTGATTCAGCTGGACCTGTCACATTTAGACTGCACCCGCTAATATGAGCCGCATCTGTCCAGATTGATGTAAGACCATAGGTGACATTATGTTCAGCAAATGTAGATGCTTCTACAATCACAAGATCCGTGTTGAAGATAACTCCAAAAGTGGATGAAAGAGGATTCAAGTGTGATGGTGTGAAACCCCATGAGCTGCCATAATTGACTCCAACAAGAAGCAGCCCTCCACCCGCATCAACAAAGGACACAATGGCACTAATTTCCCCTGCAGTGAAGGCTTTCTGTGGGAAAAAGACTACTAGTATATCATAATCACTAAGAATTCCTGAATCTAAACTTTCGTTAAAATTAGTGTCAGATGTGTATCCATTCTCATTCAACAACGAACTAAATAATGAGGCATTTCCGGGTGCCCAAATTGAGCTTCCATCTTGAGTATGAGCCTCATCAAAAAGTATGTTCTTACTCACAAAGTCTGCTGGATTGTATGTGCCTCCATCCCTCGCAACAACCTTTGTTGAAGGCAATGAGGGTACGATAGTTACAAACAAAGTGAGCATCAATATTCCAACGAGCAGATAGGTTCTTCCACGGGGCAATGTATTATCCTCCGATATGATATCACTTGCTCTATTGCCTGATAAATAGATTACCATTTTTCCTAGAAAAGTTGCAAAAAGTAACCTCACTAAGAATTGCATCAATAATCTGTAGAATAGTAATTTAATCAAAAAAGAAAAGGTGTGTAGTCTGAGAAAACTCAGACTACTTCCAATATTATTTACTTTCTGCGTACGACAACAACTACAACAAGAATCACAACGACTACTCCAATGCCCACAGCTGCTAGGAGCAAGGGATCGATTGGACCAGGTTCAACTGTACCCGTTGGTGTTGTGGTTGGTGTTGAGGTAGTAGGTACAACTTCTGGTGCTGCTGTCTTCATTCCGAAGTCAATAGCTTGTCTTACCAAGAACAAACCATTCAGACCCACACGACCTGCATACATGTCTTCCATCATTGGCCAGTAATGTCCAATTACGTTACCGCTTGAAACGACAATGACACCACTGCCATCCTCTCCAGCGTTCACTTCCATGGTCACCGAAGCGAATGGACCTCTCTGCCCATTGGTGTGAGCATATGGTGCTGTAAGATCACTGTCAACGATGGTGCCGTTGTTGCTAAATTGCAGTAAGACATAGACATCAGTAATGCTGGTTGTTTCGAGAGCAACAGGATTGACACCTTCAGCAGGAGTTGCGCTGTCACTTCCGTACAGACATGTTGGACTGTGTACTAGAACATCTGTTACGCCATTCACAACTGAGGCAACAAACGGATCAGTACCTGTAATGTTAGCTACTGGTCTGTAAGCAGCTCCCGCATAGCTTACTGGGTCCTGCACCGCAGTCGGCTCAAGATAGACATGAGAGCCAACAGCCTCAAGCATCAGGGTCTGGTTGTTAAGAACGACCTGACCACCGCCTGCCTCTACGAAGTCGGATTCACCGCCAACCCAGAGGAACTTGTTTCCAGCATTGAACCAGTCTGCTACAGCAGTCACTTCAGTTGGAAGGTATCCATTATCAATACCCCAAATCTTTGGCAAAACTAGACCATAAGCATCTGAAAGAATTGTGGTGTTTATACCACCGTAGACCTCCACAACTTCATATCCCATTAGGAATAGTGAAGTGTAAAGTCGCTGGTCAACAGGGTAAGCTGATGCCTTGTATGTACCATGTGAGTAGTCAAAGAGGATTTTGCCTTGTCCCTGATCAGTCATAGCATGTAGCATTCCATACATAATTGTGTTCTTCACGAATCGCATACCGTCCATGCCTGTAACATTCGCATAGGTCGATTCTGTCATTGGCCAATAGTGACCGACGACATTTCCACCAGAAACAACTATTGCACCTGATCCGTCTTCACCTGCATTGAGTTCCAATGTCACTGATGCGAATGGACCTCTCTGCCCATTGGTGTGAGCATACGGTGCTGTAAGATCACTGTCAACGATGGTGCCGTTGTTACTGTGTTGTAAGAGAACATACACATCATCGATGCTGGTTGTTTCAAGAGCAACAGGATTGACACCTTCAGCAGGAGTTGCACTGTCACTTCCGTACAAACATGTTGGACTGTGTACTAGAACTTTGTCTACACCCTCCACTAATGCAGCAAGCATTGGATTATCTGTAGTAATATTAGCGATTGGTCTGTAAGCAGCTCCCGCATAGCTTACTGGGTCCTGCACCGCAGTCGGCTCATGATAAACATGAGAGCCAACAGCTTCAAGCATCAAGGTCTGGTTGTCAAGAACGACCTGACCACCGCCTGCCTCTACGAAGTCAGACTCACCACCAACCCAGAGGAACTTATTTCCAGCATTGAACCAGTCTGCTACAGCAGTCACTTCAGATGGAAGGTATCCATTATCAATACCCCAAATCTTTGGTAGTACCAATCCGTCGGCATTTGCAAGAATTGTCGAATTCAATCCTCCCCAAAGAAAGATCACCTCAAAACCCATCAAGGTCAGGTTATCAGCTAACCATTGATCAAGGTACTCAGCAGATGCTTTGTATGCACCATGGGAATAATCAATAAGAATAGTACCCATAGCTCCCGCTGCTGAATTTGTTGAGGCAAATGCAATCGTTGGGATGGAGAAAACGAGTAATGACGCCATTAAAACAGCGGTTGCAACCGCGAGCGTCGCCTTTCTTGTATCTCTATTTCTCATAAGAAAATTCTCCTATTCCATGACGTGCATCGCACTTGATAAACGGGCAGTAGAAAGATGCTTAAGAGTCATTCGGCAGGGATATTTACTAGAAAAACACCACTCTTAGACTTTCTACTAAGAGTGACATATAATAGCAGGTGTGTAACATAATCATTAGAGGAGCGAACAATGAGCGAGTTCGAAACAACAAGAACTGCTAGCACAAAAATGATAGCTATAGTTGTAGTTGTCATCATTGGCGTAGCGGGTGTATCATTCATAATATTGAGTGGCCTTCCCGGCCCTGGTCCGACTGGACCAGTAACTCTAACTGTTTTGACAAGACATGATGTAGCTATTCATAATGTGTATGAAGCAGCATTCTTACAAACAGATTATGCAAAAGCAAATAATATTACTGACATCGATTGGAAGACTCCCGACTCATCGTTCTGGGATGACTTAATCGATATGGGGCAGGTTGACGTATGTTGGGGTGGTGGTCCAACGCTCTTCGACCAGCTAATGGTTGATGGACGCTTAGAACCACTCACTAGCACACTTATGGAAACTACTGCTGAACGAGTTCCTGATGAGCTGGCAGGAGCCGATATGAAACGTTATAATGATCAGGATGAACTCATGTGGATTGCGGCTGCAATCTCATCATTTGGTTTCACGGTGGATCATGACTTCCTTGATTCGCACAGTCTTCCCATGCCAACGAATTGGACTGATTTAGCTGACCCAATATGGGGAAGCCTATTACCTGAAACACCCACAATAGGGATGGGTAATGCACCAGACACAACTTCAAACACTCGTATCTATGAGATTATGACTCAATCCTTGGGTTGGGATGAAGGTTGGATTAACATGGCGAGAATGGTTGGTAGTTCTAACATCTATGGTGGATCAGTTGAAACACAACTATCTGTCAGAACCGGTGAAGTAGGGGTCGCCATGACAATTGACTTCTATGGTTACCAGAATGAACGACTCAATCCTGACAACGAATATATTCTCCCTGCAGACCAGACAATAATCAACGGAGATCCAATAGCTATTGCAGCTGGAGCCCCCAACAAAGTTCATGCTGAGCATTTTGTTGATTGGGTACTTTCAGTCCCCGGCCAACTGCTATGGCTTGATAGTAGTATCCTAAGGATGCCTGTCCTAGAGGAAACATTCTGGGACCCTGCTGCTGCAGATGCCCAAGATCTTTATGGCGCGTTCAACAGGACAACTACTACAACTGGTATTGATTTCAATGACACATTATCACTAGAAATCAACAAAGCCTTCATACTATATTGGCAATCTGTCTTCACAGAAGCCCAGATTGAACTCGTCCAATGCTGGACAGAAATACTTGCTAAGCACAATGCTAGTATAATTGACGATTCTGAATTGGACTACTATGCGGGTCTTATGGGCACTCCTGTGTCTGTGCTTGATTACACAACCTCTGTCTTAGAGAAATTCACGCTTGACTATGCAAAGGGAATAAATTATGACATGACATATGATGCAACCTATGCATCTAATATGCGCTTGCGATGGACCAACGCAGCCAAAGCACAATATGTGTCAGTCTATAATACAGTTCATGCATTGACATAGACTCAACTCATGAGAAGGGTGTGTGCAAAGCAGATTGACAGAGCAAGAGAAAGATGAGGTAATCACTGAGGATACCTATGAGGATACTGCGGAATTAGTACCTGTGACGCTTCGAGATACAATAGTCAGAGGTATTATCGGTGCTCCTTATAGATTCGTATCATGGCTCATTGGGAAAACCCGTTCAACAGGACGTGGAGCTTCTGGAATTTCCAAGAGCTTGGTTGAGTTCCTTAAGAATCCTGGACCTCGAATGCGAGCTTCCATCTCAAAACTCCGTCGTGAAATGGATTCGCTAACATGGATTCAGCTGATCGGGATTCTTGTAGTGTTCTTCATCTTTCTCATATGGCCTCTCATCGATGTCATACGAGTTTCATTCACATTCGAGTCAACAGGAGCAATCACATTTGATCATTTTGCCAATCTCTTTGCAGACTCAAACGTATGGCCATGGGTACGAAACCCGATTACAGGTGAGCTTCAGGCATTTCTAAATCTTAATCCTGCCAGTTATAATCCCACAAGAAACCTCTTGGTAGTTTATGGATGGGACTTTGGTTCAATCATAAACTCAATCTATGTAGCAATCATTGTAACAATGCTCTCAGTGATAATTGGTGTATTTCTTGCATTCATTGTTGCTAGGTATGATTTTCCAGGAAAATCAATAATTCGCACAGTGCTAATCTTCCCCATTCTTGCAACACCTTTTGTTGGTGCAATTGGTATCAAAGAATTTCTTGGTGCTGATGGGTTCCTCAATACTCTGTTCGCTCCACTCCGGGAAGGAGCCAATGTCATTCTTGGTTTTCTAGGACTACCATTGATTCCTATAATATGGCTAAGAGGTCTCGCAGCCATGATCTTTGTTCAATCATTATCGTTCTTTTCACTTGTCTACTTGAATGCATACTCCTCATTCATGGGAATAGACCCATCTCTTGAAGAACAGGCTGAGAATCTTGGTGCTACTGGATCGCGACTATTCAGGAGTGTTACACTCCCTCTCGCAATGCCCGGTGTACAGGCTGGAGCAATCCTAACATTCATTCTCAGTATAGAAGACCTTGGAACACCAATCGTATTCCAAGACCATCAAATCGCTACGAAGACTCTAGCTTTCCAAGTTTTCAATAACGTTGCTACTCAAGCTGGTGCTCTTGATCCAAAAGGTCCTGCAATTGGAATGTTACTTCTTGTCATCAGCTTGCTTGGATTTCTAGCAATCAGAAAATACTCTTCGCTCAGATCATACGCATCAGGGACAAAAGGTGGGCAATGGAATCCAAGAACTCGACGAATCAGCAATAAATCCACCATCGGTCTCTATTGCATTCTAATTCCCCTACTTTTCCTTGCATTGATACCACAGATTAGCGTCATTATTCTTTCCTTTGCAGGAATATGGTCTTCGAATAGTCTGTTACCAAATGAGTGGACTTTGGAAAACTATGAAGTTTTGTGGCGATTCCCGGACGTCACGAGATCAATTCAACTGACACTTATTTATGGAGCAATTGCAACTGTAATGATTGTGCTACTTGGGGCGAGTGCTGCATACATCATTGCCAGAAGAGATATTCCAGGGAAAACAGCTCTTGACTTACTCGTGACTTCTCCAATTGCCCTTCCGGGAATTGTTATAGCTACAGGGTACTTCACCGCATTCTATGGGACCGTAGTATTTCCATTTAGTCATCCCGCATTTCTAATTATCATGGCCTACACTGTACGTAAGTTTCCATTTACTGTTAGAGCCGCATATGCTGGTTTGATGTCAACGCCAGTTGTACTTGAGGAAGCATCCCAAAACATGGGTGCTAGTAAGAATAGAACATTCTTCAGAATCACGTTACCACTTATCGGTGTGAGCGTACTGGCAGGATCACTCCTCTCATACGTTTACTCTGTAAGTGAGGTCAGTACAAGTCTATTGTTGGGAAGCGTCGGACATCAAGAAGCTCCTATGACATACTGGACCTATGAAGTATTGAACGGAACTGGAGAGTTCGGAGGTCCTAATAATGCAGCATGTCTTGGTGTGCTTATGATGGGCCTACAGATGGCTGTTATCACAGTGACAAACAAGATCCTTGGAGCAAGGTCATCAGCTATGACCGGGATTTGAGGTGACCAAAATGGTACAGATACGACTTGAAAACTTGCGAAAAACATTTGGTGACGTTATAGCAACTGATGAAGTGACAATGGTTCTGGAAGAGGGTGAACTCTCAACTTTACTAGGTCCTTCAGGTTGCGGGAAGACGACCCTCTTACGCATAATAGCTGGATTCTATGTGCCTGATCGCGGTAAGGTATTCTTCGATGATAGGGATGTGACCAATGTTCCTCCTTTCAAGAGAAATACTGGCATGTGTTTCCAAAACTACGCGCTCTGGCCTCATATGTCCGTAGCTGATAATGTTGCATATGGTCTGAAGTTAAAACGTGTGAATAACATGAAATACACAAAGACCGCCATTAACAGACGTGTCAATGATGCTCTCGAGCTTGTGCGAATGGGTGACTTGGGTCATCGTCACATTCACCAACTGTCAGGCGGTCAGCAACAGCGCGTAGCGCTAGCAAGAGCTCTCGCTATTGAACCAGATGTTTTACTATTGGATGAACCACTATCAAATCTCGATGCGAAGCTTCGGATTGACATGAGAGAAGAAATCATCAGAATCCAAAAAGAGATGTCAATCACGACTGTATATGTAACACATGACCAACATGAGGCATTGAGTATATCTGACAAAGTCGCTGTGATGGACCTTGGGTATGTTCAACAGTTCGATACACCTCGAGAGATTTATGCCAATCCTCAAACAGTCTTTGTTGCAGACTTCATTGGTCAATGTACCTTTATTGATGGATTTGTAGAAGAAACTGGTAACACCTTATCAGCTCGTATTCCAAATAATCAATCAGTTATAGGTCGCTCAACGATTGAAGGCTATCCATTTGAGATGGATGAACCTGTGAAGGTTGCTATTAGACCTGAAGACCTTCATCACTCAAGAGAGAGTTCTTCTGATAACCAGATAGTTGGTACTGTCACAAGAACAATCTATGTGGGGACTGCATTGGAGGTTTACTTCCGAGTAGGCGACATCTCAGCGCAGGCTCTGCTTGATCCTGATTCAGAAATAAAAGAAGGTGATGATATTCATCTTTATGCACCTACCGATGAGGTCATGATTTTGCCTGTTGGTGGTGTAGACGCTCTGCGTAAGGTACCCGGCCACCCGCTAGCTCTTGCTCCGGCTCCGTCTAGGATTTCCTCGGATGCCTGATTGCCACAGCAACACCGCGATTGAATGAGATCATCTCTAAACCTGAGATTAGAGCTCTCCCTGTACCCAGAAGATTTTGAGACTCATCGAGCACTAGGACCTCTTCACCTGCCTTTAGCTGTGGGCTTGCAAGTTTTACAAACTTAGCTAGAGCTGATTTTCCTGATGCAATAAACTCGGACACATCCGAATCCATTATGACTTGATAAGTATCATCAATCCTTACGCGCAAAAGCTCTAATCCACCTTGGTATGTTGGTGTGAGTAGTCCTGTATTGGGCACAATCGTGAATAGTATGTCGTCATTCCTTTTGCAGTGTCTGATTTTCCCTGTACTTTTTGAAAGTATAACTTGTAACGAATCAAGATCCGCCAGTTTTCCTGCATTCTCTCCCCATTGATATGTTAAGAGCGCATGCAACTTTCGTCGAGTCCAAGAACTCTCATTGCCTTCAATAGGCAATTGTTTGATGGTATCTGTTGCACTCTGAAAAGTTTCAACCGAATAATCACTGGATATTTTTGCTAAAGCCGGTTCAACATTCGTTCCTCGCATGAACCAAATGAGCTTCTGATATTTCATTGTTTCAAGAAGCTCTCTAGTTCTCTCACTCACTATACCAAGTGTTTCCAAGTCTAATTTCATGGGAAAAATGCACTGTTGTGCCGGGTGTACATGTTCCAACTCCCAAGGTACGACTCCCATTGGCGTTACAAATAGCAAAATCAACTCCTTTGGAGTTCGTTTCCTTACCTCCTTAATAATCACATCAGATGTATCTGAGAATGGCCTAAGACCTGAGTCTGTTACAATCAAAACTGTGTTTGAATGTCTGTAGGGATAACGTTTGATAACCCGAGAGTGGAAGTTACTAATTTCCGGTCGTTTGGTAGTTTCAACACCAGTATAGAAGATTGAAGATGTTTTTCCAATGGGGTCCTCGACTTCAAATTGCATATTATCTTCCATCATCACCTGCAGCGCTTCGTAAAGCGTAGGGTGGCCTCGGGCTCGATATGCAGCTAATTGGAATAGCTTACCATCAGATATTGCTTGACGCACATTACGCATCTCTGCTGAACTCACATACAAATTATGCTTCATGAGCATTGTTCCTTGTTCGGATTTCTCCATACTTTTTAGGTCATCTGCAGATGTTCCACTACAAATAGGGCAGCTACAAGGAAGTTCAGTCAACTCACTTAGATGCATGGTTCCTGAAGGCAATAACATACGGCCAGACTCCGCGAATTTTGCATAAGATGCAGAGTCAAAGAAATCACATCCAAGCAATGCTGCCTGTGCAAAGAACATCGGATGCCCACATCCAAATAGATGGACTGGTCTATCAAGAGGGAGGTGTTTCTTTGCAGCTAATGTGATTTTCACAATGTCTGCATACCGATATCGCTCCATCAAAGGCACAACTCCGCCAATTGGATGCACATCAAAATCCATAGCAGCCAATGCTCTTGCCGCAGTTTCTCGAAGATCTGGAAAAGCGCCTCCCTGGACTGTGCCCGCAAGTAGCATTTCACCTTTCTTATCGATTGAGACTTTTGCTCTCTCGAGGGATTTTTGAACGTCCTCCTCAACTTTCGTCCTACCTACATCAGGATCAGAAAAGACATCAAGGATCGTGCCGATATCTGAGCCAATATCACGTTGAAACTCAACTATCTCTATTGGTTCAATTTCTTCTTCGGGTAAATTGTGAAAATACATCTGAAAGGTCCCTGAGTCAGTCATTATTGGACCCGCAAAATCAAGCAGAGCATGAATCCCTTCAGACACAGCCTTGTTTCTAAATCTTTCATGAGAATTGATAATGTACGAATTTGTGATTACCATTTGGAATCCAAACTCATCAGTAAGTGCTTGCGGTGAGATGATTGATTTTCCTGGATGAACTACCGGCATTAGTAGAGGTGTTTTCACTGCTCCATGTTTTGTCGTGAATCTACCTATCCGTGCAAGACCATCTTTTGCCTTAATCTCGAATTTCGCCATGTGGGGTCAATTAGTTGACACGTCCATGTAGCCATGAATCTTTCCGTGTGGTCTCATCAAATTGTTTAAGACATAACTTCATTCAGGTTTTAATGATGGTCGAAGCAACTGCTTTACTAGTACAGAGGAGGACATATCAAGAGCCTGACCTCCTTAGTGAATTTCAGGCATTAGCTAAGACTGCAAAATATGATGTTATTGGTCAGTTTGACATAGTTGGAACACCTTCTGCAAAGTATGGCATACGGTCAGGCAAGGCTGACGAAATCAGAACATGGATTGAGGTGAATGAACCTGAGTTTGTACTTTTCTCACCATACTTATCGTCGGGCCAAGTATTCAGACTGATGGAGTTTTGGGAAACTGAGGTCCGTGACAGAACTCAGCTTATCCTTGAGATCTTTGATAAGCATGCAAGATCCCCACAAGCTCGTTTGCAAATCGAACAGGCTCGTCTTAGATACGAGTTACCTTTCGAGCGTCATCAGATAAGAATGCGACTTCAAAAGGAACATACTGGAGATCGTCCAATTGCTGAGCAGATTGGTGCAGGCGAGGATTTGCTCAACCTACGCCTGAAAGAAATTCGTCGACGCTTGGCGATTATCAATGAAAAGCTTACCAAAATAACACAGGAACAATTACTAAAGAAGAAGAGACGCAGTAATGAAGGATTTATTGAGATCACAATAGCTGGATACACTAATGCAGGTAAGAGCACACTCCACAGAGCACTGACAGGGTCTCAAGTAGAAATTGCGGATGAATTATTCACCACGCTTTCTACTAAAGCCAGCGAATTAGAAATGCCGGGCCGTCGTGTTGTAATATCTGATTCTGTTGGTTTCATCAGTGACCTCCCAAATCCTCTTCTGCAGGCATTCAACACCACACTGATGGAAGTTTCTGATGCTGACGTTATCATTCTGGTCGTTGATGTTTCTGATACGGTTGAAGAGATGGAGCGTAAAGTAAAATCTTGTCTTGAAACCTTTAACGAGATTGGAGCAAATGGAATTCCAATCATTTCCGCACTCAACAAAATTGACTTGCTTAATGAAGATGAAATCGAAAACAGACAGTCAGCTCTTCATACCTTTTGTGAAGTTGTTGTTCCGATATCGGCACATCACAGCACAAATCTTGATCTCCTGATAACAGCAGTGAAGGATGCGCTACCTCAACTGCAGGAATATGAGATTCTTCTCCCATATGGTCATGAGGGAATGTCCACCCTGTCATGGCTGTATGAAGCAGCTGATATTGTAAGTGTAAAGTACAATAGTGAAAACATTGAGGTTGTGGCTAATCTTAGTGTCGAGATTGCTCAAAAGTTGGCTAGAGAGTGTCCTGATGGAGAATTGCATCGACATATTCCTCAATGAAAGGTTCGGATACCCGCACCAAAATTGTTAACTCAATTGTGTGTCATACCTATCTCGGTGTGAGTGATTGAGGCGGATGCGGAGTGTTGCATCACCAAGTTGTATTATTCTACTCATTATTTTGCAGCCAAGTTTTGCAATTTCCATGGCCAATCCTATTGACATTCAACAGGGACCATTTGTTGACAAAGCTGTCTTCACAGTCATTAGCGCATACGAATCGAAAATGAGCGCTCTTCAATCTGGGACAATCGATTTAGATACTGGTTTCATCGAACTCTCTGATTTGACTACGTTAAATGAAGATCCAAATATCGATGTAATTGAGTTTCCAAGACATGGCTATGGACACATCATATTCAATTGCGCTCGTTATCCATTCAATATCAGTGGGTTTAGAAGAGCGTTTGCATGTGCATTCAACAAAACCAAGGTCGCTTACGATCTTCTAAGTGGCTACGCAACACTACATGATTCGATAGTGCCTTCTATCAATCATTGGTGCATAGAAGATCTTTTTGATTATCACTATTATGATGCAGATCCTGATATTGGAAATTCCATTCTCGATGAGCTAGGATTTACCATAGATAACGTAACTGGATTCAGAGATGCACCAAATGGGGATGATTTCTTAGTCACCATTCTTTATCATGATTGGCCCATCTCTATTGGAAATATTAGTGAAGTCGCAGCAGTTGGTGTTGAAGCCCTAAATTCACTTCATATTAATGCAGATCTAGAACGAATTGAATTTTGGTATGAACATTATTTCCTTCCGCCTTGGAACAATAACTACGATATTGTTCTCTATGAAACAAGTTTCCCATATGATACCTTGGATTGGTTAGTCACTGGATTTGGAAGTGACTATATAGATTCGGGAGATTGGGGATATTACGACAATCTACCTAATTTTAGCAATGAAACATTTGACTTATGGGTTGACAAACTCCGTAATGGGAAAACGTACAATGACATCTATGAAGCTGCAACTGAGATGCAGAAGATTCTACATCATAATGTTCCACGACTAGTCGTGTACGAAAATTCATACGTGCAAGGATATAGGACGGACACATTCAAAGGTCATGTTGAGGACCTAGCGCGACATATCTCCGGTACATGGACTTTGAGGAAAATTCACAGAATCGATGGAACCTATGGTGGTACGATAAATGTCGCACTTGGTCAGGAGCCAGATTCTTTCAACATCTTTACGACGAACTCTCCATATTCGAACATGATTCTGGAGAATCTATATTCCTCTCTCTATTTACGAGATCCCAATATGAATCCTATTCCAGATCTAGCAGAATCCATGCTTGTTGAAACACACAGCAATAACTCAGATGTTCCATCGAACCATACGCGTTTCACCTTTGACATCATTCAGAACGCAACGTGGAGTGATGGTGAACCTCTGACAGCAGAGGATGTCGCATTTACATTCACATATATCGACATGAGTGGTGACTATGGCAATCCTGCTACCACTGAATTAGAGGGTTTTGTAGCCGCAGATGCGCCTACTCCATACACCGCTGTCATTGAGTTTGATTCGGAATCATATTGGAACTTCGATCGCTTTGCCTACACTTTCATCATCCCGAAACACATCTTCAATGGACCTCTAGGAATTGGTTTTGATCACTGGAATACTTGGAATCCTGGGTTCAATCCTGAAGACCCTCACGTGACGTCTGGTCCATTTATTCTCACAAACTTTTCAGCTGGTGATTTCTACGAGTTAGAACAAAATCCTAGTTACCACTGGCATCCAAATGTACCTTCAACCCCCTCTCCCACAACTTCAACTCCTACTCCAACAACAACTATCTCCATATCTCCTATTGAACTACTCCTGTATCTTGTCATGATGGTGTCAACCGCCACGATTGTAGTAGTTGCTTGTCTAATCATAGACAAATACAGACGAAAATGAAGAGTCTAGCAAAACCAATTTAGGGTAGCAGAGGTCAGTCAAAATTAAGACTGCTGGAGATTTGTCAACTGCACGAATCACATCTCAAAAAATCGCTCGAAAGAGGGGACTTCGTTATCACTGCGGAAATTGGAGCGCCTCATGGAACAGACTCAACTCTATTAGTTGAGCGTGTCGCAATGGTTCGTGAATTCTGCGATGCAATCAACATTCCAGATAATGCACGTGGTGTTCCGACCATGAGTAGTGCTATCTGCGCTCAATTCGTCATACAAAGTGGTGCTGAACCAGTTTTGCACATGACTACAAGAGATCGGAACCAATTAGCAATTCAAAGTGAGCTCTATGGAGCATATGCTGTTGGCGTCCGTAATGTTCTGTTCATGGCTGGTGATCACACCCGATTTGGCTCACATCCCCACGCAAAGATGGTTTATGATTTAGATACTCTGAATGTTCTCTCTCTTACGAAAAGACTCTCAACAGGTGTAGATTTCGCAGGCGAGGAGTTGGAAGGAACTCCAGAGTTCTATATTGGCGCTACAATTAATCCAAACGATGGTCCTATCAGTGAAGTTGTGTTCCGAACTCAGAGTAAGCGAGACGCAGGTGCTCAATTCTTTCAGACTCAAGCAATATTCGAACCAGCTCGGCTTGAAGATTTCATGAACCAAATTGATTCTGATTTGAAGATCCTTGCTGGCATCATCCCACTACGAGACTCTGAGATGGCTGAATTCATGAATGAATTTATTCCAGGAATTAATGTTCCTGATGAATTCATCAAACGCCTTAATGATGTAGGTAGAGACCTTGAAGATGAAGCAAGGACAGAAGCTATGAAAGCGGAAGGTATTCAAATCGCATTGGAAACCATTGAAATAGTCCGTGAAATCAATGGCATTAATGGATTACATCTAATGGGTGTAGGTTGGACTGAAAGTATTTGTGAGCTAGTCCAGAAAGCTGGATTATATCCAAGACCTAAAGTAAGAAGGTGAAAGTATTGTTCGTCTTTAAAAAACAGCAGCAAGTATTTGATATCGGAGGCATTCTTATCGGAGGTCACCCGGGAGAGAATCCAACTGTATTAATAGGTGGTCTCTTCTTCAAGGGTCAATCAATCGTGCAAGATACAAGGGAAGGGATTTTTGATAAGACAGCTACAAAGAAGTGGATAGATACAGCAGAATCAATGATGGAAAAGACTGGTCATCCACTTATGATTCAAGCATTTGGACGAACTCCAAAAGCCATGGATAGTCACCTTTCATGGTTGGCAGATAATTTTGAAGGACCTCTCCTATTTGAATCCACAAATGCCAAAGCTCGAATCCGTGCAATCGAGTATTGTAAAGAATCAGGTTTGGCTACCCGAGCAATCTATAATTCAATCAACATGTCAATGAAGGATGAAGAAAAAGAAAAACTAAAGCACAGCTCTTTGGATATGGCTGTGATTCTTGGATGGTCGCCAAGAGCAACATTTCTCCAAGAAAGAATGGATGCTGTTCGTGATGCCCTGACTCTTTCCGAATCACTAGGAATAAAGAAGGTCATCATTGATCCTGCCACTATGCCTGTCGGGGCAGGCTATGGGTTGGAGCACAGAACGACAGTTGCTATTAAATCAGAACTTGGACTACCGACTTGTCTTGCTCCCCACAATGCACCTTCTGCTTGGAGGTTCATCCGTCAGTCCGGACTGGATGATGAAACTACACGGATTGCTACAATTGTTGCAGCATCTATAGCAGCTCAGCTTTTTGCTACAGATGCCATCATGTTTGGATCATTAGCGCATGCAAAGGAAGTGTTCACCTCTGTTGCTTTGATTGGAAATGCGATGGCTTCAGCTGTGGCAGAAGCAAATAGTGTTTTGAATATTGATAGACCGCTCTTTGTTCCACCATCACTAGAATAGGAGGGAAAAAGGAATGAATCCTGACCAAGATTGGCCTCCAGTCCCTGGGGATTTTGAAGTCAAAGATTCATCACACTGTGTTGCGATTTGCACACTTGGTAAGAAAATTCATGTTGATGCTGACTATGCAATAATTGGAACATGCAAGACTGAGAATATCGGAATAGAACGAGTCATCGTCAATGTGATTTCTAATCCAAGAATCAGATTCTTGATTCTAGCAGGTCCAGAGGTACCTGGACACCTCACAGGAAGGTCCCTATTAGCACTCTATCATAATGGGGTAGATCCAGATACACGAAAGATCATTGATGCAGAAGGTGCTATCCCATATATTGAGAATGTACCTCTTGAGGGTATTGAACAATTTCGTAAACAGATAGATCTTGTTGAGATGATAAACAAGAGCGATCCATCAATTATTGCTGCTAAAGCAGCTGAAATTCAGACCAACAACCCGGGGGAGTATTCTGGTGGAGCTATGTGGATTGAGTTCAAAGCAGCTGCAACATCAAAACGTAAACCATCAATGACTGGTGATGTGATACTTCTGCCAGAATTTGGAGTAATCCTCGATTCTTCGAGTTTTCTTGTAACTACTCAACAGACCAATGTGGTTGTATCTGAACATCCCACATCTATTGCAATTGAAGTTCAAGATGATGAATCAGGAACGATTCTATTCGCCAGGGAGGTCTAAGAAGATGTTTGTGTTTGATAAAGAACAGATAATTCACACTATTGGTGGGATTAGAATTGGAGGCAATCCTGGTGAAACTCCAACTGTCCTAGCTGGCACAATCTTCTATGGGGGTCACAAGATTGTTAGTGACACCAAGAAGGGACTTTTTGATAAAGAAACAGCAACAGCTTTGGTACAGAAACAAGATGAAATGTCTCAGTTAACAGGAAATCCCGCACTCGTACAGATTTTCTCAGAAACCGAAACAGCTCTGATAAAATACATTGATTTTGTGTCAGATATAACAGATGCACCTTTTCTCATTGATTCAACAGAACCAATGGTTCGCATAGCTGGGTTGCTTCATTCCGAAGAGGTGGGTCTCCTTGATCGCGCTATCTACAACTCGCTCAATGTATCCGCTACAAATGAGGAAATAGAAGCCCTGAGAAACATCCAGCATGAATGTGCGATTATTCTCGCCTTCAACCCGCAAGATCCCTCTATTGCAGGAAGAAGAAAAGTCCTAGAAACTGGTGCACTTGACCTTGACAAGGGACTTCTTCCTCTAAGCAACGAGCTCGGGATAGCAAAACCCTTGATTGATACCGCTGTGACTGCAATGGGCGCTGGAGCAGGTTCTGCAGCAGCCTTTACACTTGTGTCAAAAACAGTCTATGGTCATCCCACAGGGTCTGGTGTGCATAATGCTCCATCATCTTGGACTTGGTTACGAAAGTACAAGAAGATTGATCGAGAAAGTTTCTTGACGGCTGATGTTGCATCAAATCTCATTGTTCAGATGATGGGAGCTGATTTCATCCTCTATGGTCCGATTGAAAATGCCAACCGCGTATTCCCTGTCATTGCTATGGGCGATATCTTTACTGCAGAGTCACTAGAGTTGGAGTTTGGAGTGACAACGCCTGATGACCACCCCTACAAGAAACTGCTTTAGTTTGGATGTGGCTGATGTGGTGAAGAAAGATAGGGTTCTAAGACCTCGCTCAATTGGTATATCTTCTCTTCGAAAAGGTCACTATTACACAGTAGCTTCAGTTGAACTTGGAAATACTACGACTAAATGTATCCTTGTGACGACCAACCTGGAAACAGCTGAGATTTTTGAAATAGACAAAGAAGTTCGACTTACTAGAGATGTTCGATCTCCTGGACCTCAAGAAACAGTATTTGGCAGAACAATCTTTGGAGTTAATCTTACACGCGAATCAGTATCAGAGATGATTACTGATGTCCTGACCATCGTCCTAAAACGGGCAAGACTTGACATTGATCGAGATCTTCATTTTGTAGTAAGGTCAACAGGCGTAACTGCAGGATTCGCTCATCCTTCAGAAGTCGGAATAATCGTTCAGGCGCTTGCAGATGGGTGTCTTAATGCTGGTGTACCTCCTCGAAAAATGACTGCTTCTCTCTCTCCTGCAAATCTTCCGTCTGAATTGCAGGCTTTCACATGGTTGAAGAAAGTCTACTTTGATGGTGCTGTAGCTAGTTCATTACCACCCTCAGAAACAGATATTGTAGCTAATGAGATGGAAGGTGAGCTTGTTACTGCGGGAATCAAAGGGGCTGCAAAGAGTACTAAGATTGACTTCCGCAATCCAGTTATGACTCTTGACTTTGGCACGACTCTGGCTGGTCGGATTACAGATGACAGTTACCCTTATGCTAAAACGATAGGGTCCTTTGCTGGATTAGCTGGAGCAATTCCAGATTCACTAGTACGTCTATCTGGTTTAGTCCCAGTGATGAACGGGTCAGTATTAGACCTCCCACAAGCACGAAAATTAAGAAGTGTGCAGATTGATACAGCCTGGATCACTGCCATTGACAAACACATTAGAGTTGAAAAAGTCAAACAAACAGACTCACGCTTTGGAACTGTCCCTGTAAATGGGAAATCTGCTGAGGTTGCTGGGGTCCTTTTGATTGGCGTTGATGTTGGTAAGAACGGGTCCAAGCTAGATGAGTTGGAGAAGATTGGAGAAGCCATTAACAATGAAGCGGGAATTGAAACTCTTCTAGTGGTTATAGATCACATTCAGGCAAATGTAGTACAACGGATCCTATCTATTGCGGATTCTGAAGGTCTCATCTCTGACAAGACTTCACTGGGTCTTACAGGTCGATCAATCATAACAGGAAACAAGCCTAAGCTAATTGTTGATAATCTCAAACTTACTAATGGGAACTTGTGGGTTTCTTCGCATGACCTCCTCTTTGTCGAGGATGGTTTGGCTATGGGGGCTGCGGTGGCAGCCAGATGTATGAATTCGATGGGAACAACACAAAATCCAATGGGAGGTCGTAAGGGTGATAGGTGCATCATGTCTGACAGAATGAAGCTTCAAAACAAAGGACATGGATGACTTTATTTTGTGGTCCATGACAAGCCCTTTTTGGTTAGCAGTATGCAGATACTTCCAATTAAGACCCGGCTTATTATCTCAAGTGATGATATTCTTGAAGTGATTTCAAAAGGGATTGAAGATGCTGGACTTGAAATACAGGATAATGATATCCTCGCCGTAGCTGAAACTCCTCTCGGTACTACAGAAGGACGACTTGTTCCACTGGCTGAGGTAGTTCCATCCGAAGAAGCTGAGAAATTAGCTCAGAAATTCGATATGATTCCTGAAGTTGCTGAACTAGTTTTGCAAGAAGCTAATGAGATACTTGGCGGAATCCCTCATGTTTTACTCACCATCAAGAATAACACCTTAATGGCAAATGCTGGAGTTGACAAGTCTAATGCTCCTCCTGGATTTGCCTCACTTCTTCCAGTTGACGCACGTGCAAGTGCTCAAAGATTACGAAATGAAATCCTAAACCAATTCGGGAAGAAAGTTGGTGTCCTTGTTATTGATAGTCGAACGCAACCCCTAAGACTCGGAAATATTGGAATGGCCCTTGGTGTAGCTGGTTTCCGTCCTGTTGCTGATGACCGAGGTAGAAGAGATTTGTATGGTAATGAGTTGCGAGTCACTCGGAGAGCTATAGCGGATAATCTTGCCTCAGCTTGTACCGCAGTGATGGGTGAATCCAATGAGTCAATTCCAGCAGCAATCATTCGAGATGCTCCAGTGGAATATGTCGACAATTCATTTGACTCATCAGAAATGTGGATCTCACCATCAGAATGTATGTACATGGCAATCTTCGATCAATGGAAACGAGACGCGACCAGATAGAACTTAATCAATCGATACGTGCTGACAATCTTATTTAGGTCTATTAGAATGAGATAATACTAATGGATAAGAAGTCCATTTTGATAAGAATGAGATGTTCTTGCCTTGCACATATTCCACCTTGTGGATTGGCAATAGGAGGATTCAATATTTGAAAAAGAAGACAGTTCTCATAGACGTTGCAACTGCAGGTGCCTCAGGAGATATGTTCTTAGCTGCTCTCACAGACCTCATTGGTGAGGATGATGCTCTGCTTCCAGTTGCCGCCAGTCTTCTAATCTATGATCCATCATTTCGTCTAAACATAGTATCTAGTTCACATTCAGGAACAACCGGTCGTCAAATTCAGATATCACAAAATACTGGAATTCGCTTGACTCCTATTTCGATAAAGGAAGTACTTCATTCAGTAGCTGAAGAAGTAGAGCTATCTGAAGCAGGAAAGAACCTTGCTGAAAAAGCATTAAACGAGCTCCTTGAGGCTGAGAGCCGAGCTCACGACAAACCGATAGAAGAACTTCATCTTCATGAAACTGGAACTGTTGATACCATTCTTGATATTGTTGGTTCAGCTTATCTCCTTGATAGACTTGGACTTCTGGAAGAAGCTGAGTTTCTAGCAACCTCTGTTGCTGTTGGGAGTGGGACCATCGAAACTGAGCATGGTTCTCTTGAAGTTCCTGTTCCAGCGGTTGCTGAACTGCTAGTAGCACATGATGTTCCCTACCATAATGGAGATGCAAAGACCGAGGTCCTTACTCCAACTGGAGCAGCCATTCTAATCGCAATCACAGACAAGTTTGTTGAAACGCATGAAGATTTTGTTGCTCAGAATCAAGGATTTGGTTTTGGTGTACGTGATCTTGGAAAAATCCCTAATATGATGTCAATTGTTATCGGAGAAACAGTTGTACAAGAGGGCGAAGAAAAAGAAGTCAGCAAACCACCCAAAGAAGAACCGAAAAAGAAAGAGACTAAACCCCGTAAGGAACCCTCTCCAAAAGCTGAGGAGAAACCAAAAATGCTCGATTCATGGAATGAAGATGATGTCATAGTAATCGAAACCAATGTTGACGATGTTGATGGTGAAACCATAAGTACATTATTTGAAACCCTTCTTGATGAGGGTCTTGCATACGATGTAACTATAATTCCTGCTATGGGTAAGAAAAACAGACCCTGTTTCGTTGTAAAGGTAATAGCAGCTAAAGCTGGTTTAAAGAGCATTGCTGATGTGATGATTCGGAATCTTGGTACCATTGGGATTCGCTATACAACTTGGCAACGACTCAAAGCCAATCGTGAAACCATTGTCTGTAGCCTTGACATCGACGGCACTGAACATATGGTTCGTGTGAAGGTTTCTCGAAGTGTAGATGGCAGTATTCTAAGCATAAAACCTGAAGCTGACGATGTGCTTCGTGTGTCAAAAGAAACCGGAATACCCGTTCGCGAGCTACGCCCTCGAATCGCAATGCAAGCACATGCAGTGACTGAATAAATAATCATTAATTTGTGAGAAGGAACGTCTGTTCTGAATCCAATTCTCCTCTTGAGCTGAGATACTGTGTGGGTATTAGGCTTTCAAAAGCACGATTACAAAGTTCTGCATATGCTTTTGGATCGTATCTCGTTGACTCACCGAACAGCTCCAATGCGCATACTCTACGTAGAGGGTTTTCTGAGTCTGCGGATGTCATCACATATCGGACCTTTTGACCGGCGTGTAATTCCCTACCCGCCTTGACCAGTTGCTGAGCAACCACCGCCGCTCGAGATGTAGCACGATATTCATGGGGATTTCGCGTGAGCGAGGCATTGAGAACCAAGTCTCTGAGATCAACAACATCATCATAGAGCCTGCTAATATACTCCTGGCATACTGCGTATGCGTTTGGTATCTGTTCAATAAACCCTGCTTTGTCTCGGCCACGAGCAAGGGTCTTGATCATCTCTTTTTGGCAGTCTCCCACATAGAGGCATACATCACGTCGTCGGGTTTCGATTCCCCGTGTCTTTATTGCTCCATTCTTATAGACGCCATAGTATCTGTTCAGCGGAGCAATTGAGGGGTGAAGACGAGAGGATGGAATGACCATCCATCTATAGACCCCTTTGGGTGACATGTGAATATCAACATCACTGGTCACTCGCTTACAGAACTCTACCACGTTGTCGTAGTCGACCTCTTCCTCAGCCTGCAACCAGACAGAGTCTACAATTCCATGAATCATCATAAGTCCCATCTCTTCTCCAATCTCCTGGGTCCTGAGCATGACATCTCTAGCAAATGCAGTGACCGCGGTATGAGCCTCAACCCTCCCGAATTTTGCGTTCTTGAAGCCAAGATATCCAAAACATGAAACCAAGACCCCCTTCAATGTGTTCTGAACAAATTCGTATTTCATGGCGTCCTGCCCTCCCTCTATTAGGTTCTTGAACTTCTTCCTTCTATTGACAAGCATCTCTAATGATTTTGACACAATTCCCCTCTTGCGAGTACAGATCTTGAAACTCAGTTCAGGGACCTTAATGCAGTACTCCTCACCATATGGGCAGTCTGTTCGAGTACAGATGGTTTCAGGACTGATGTTATTATTGACCATGAGCGTAGGGTACATTGATGAGAAATCGCATTCAGCGATATTCTCATAGATGTCTGGTCGAGGTTGGAGGATTAGCCCTCCTCTATCGATAGCAGCCAGCTCATTCAGAGACTTGAGAAACTCAGGGTTTCGTTTGACTGGTGGGATGAGGATATCCATCTTGAAGGCATTGTAGTATTGTACGGCCGCATTCACTCCACCGATTGTCATTCGCGAAACTTTCTGTGGTCGACCCAAGGCAAGCCGGCAGCTCTCCACTACGCCCTCTAGTCCCACCGGTGAATAGAAGTGCATACCGCTCTTTCCTCGGTCAATATGAATTCTCCCGTTTAGCATGACCTGTGTCCCTGACTTGAACACAACACGGTTATACTGCCAGAACGACTGAGGCTCTTGGTAGACTACCTTCAGAGGTGTTCCATCCCTCGAGAGACGTATTTCCATCCCGTTGACTTTTGCACGTAGGCTCAGGTATCTGAAGAGGCTCTCATCGCCTCTTCTCGTGTTTATCACATCCGGGTCTATCTGGTCGATGATGCTTTGAAACCTGCAGAGAATATTGCGCTCTTCTTCGTCCTCGATGAGGATAGTGTTTCCTCTGTAATAGACCTCAATGTGGTGTATCCCGTCCTCCATCTTTGGAAAGATTTGGTCAGTGTCGACGAACACTTCGAACCCCAGTTCTTCGAGCTCGGGAATATCATACTTGGGATCTTCCCGCTTGTCAAGGCATTTTATCTCGACAATCTCATCTCCCTTCAGTTCAAACTCAACGTGTCCAAAGGCGAACATGTCATTGGTAACGAAGAACTGATGAACCGGGTCAATGTCTGCATGAAACACTGTTGCCCCGGGTAGCTTCTCAAGGTCTCTTGCTACCTCTCGCTGAGCATCTGGTGTAGTAAACACCTGCAGAACTGGACTCATGTCAGTGTCATAGACACTTGTGTACCTCTTCACTATCTCCGAGTGCACTATTTTGGGGTGTTCCAAGACCGCGCGCAGGATGTCATTCTTGCTCCATTCCCTACTTCTCATCAGGTCTGTGCTTACATATACAGATGGATGAAATCCTCGATAGGTATAGCCATTGGTCTTCCCCTCGCTCTTGATCCAGAGGGTCAGTGCCTGTTTCTCTTGATCCACACTGCAGTCCAAGAGCCATCCTGTCTTCTTCATTCGTCATCACTTGCGGCCGAACTTTTCTTCCAAGACCTGAACCCTCTCCCGAATCTCGTCAAGCTCTCCGAGCATCTCCAAGATTGCAGATAGTAGGATGACTTCAATGATACGTGGTGTCACCATCATGGTGCCCGCATCTGCGTGCCCTCTTGCATAGTTGAAAATACGGTCGAAACGGTCTCTCTGGGAAGGTCTAAGGGTCCGCCTGAAGTCTTTCCATCGTGCTTCCTCAATCCTGACTGCGTCTCTATAGGTGCGGACTGTACGGCCCACGGTCTTCATCCTCTCAATGGCGTTACCCCGCAGGACCAGCAAACGGTCTCTGGACTGCTGGGCTAGTATGTTACGACCCTACTGATTGTGGGTTTTCTGGAACTCTTTAGTTCGTCCGAATGTATGCCTCTGAGGGGGACAGTTTCCCGAAAGTAAAGTGTGGCAAACTTTATGCTTCTTCATAGCGAGATTAGCTTGAGGTCTGAAATTGGTCGATAAAGTCACGATTCAGTGTCCGGATGTGGAGGAGATAATCAAACTCTTAAAGAAGAAACATGGGGCTGACTATTCGAAAATATGGAGAATTGATGGACGTATAATTGGAGTATTCTCATTTGAAAGGAGTGGAGTCCTTACTTCCTCTGGCTTTGTCAATTTGATAACCCTTGACCATGATGAAACCTCAAAGAAATGTGAAGTGACCATTATTGGAGCTGGAGGTGGTATGCAACATCTGATTTCAGCGATGGAGATTGGCGATCCTGGAGCTGCACCTGTTTCAGATTTAGTCCGTTTAGCAAAGGATAGAAACTGGCCTATAAATGTGAAAACAGCTAAAATAAAATCCCGTGGTGATGAGTGTCCCAATTGTCATTCTTCATATGTTTATCCCGATGAAATGGTCAAGGCAAATGGAATGGTATCTTGTCAGAATTGTGGAAAACTCTTCAAAATTCGAGAGTAATGGTGTTACCTTGCACGACCAACAACGGTTTCTGGATTTCTAGGTTTGTATGTTACATTTTCACTAATTACTGATTTTATAGAACTCTCATGTCCATCCAAATGTATGAGTCCGAAGGGGACAGTCTCCCAAAAGTAAACACTCATTACATCCAGTATATAGCATCAGGAACTACGACAGTTCCCGCAATGATGAGCGCCTTGAGATCTTCAACTGCGTTAATGACAGATGTAGGAAGTGTTAGCAGATCTTCATTTACCTCATATCCAACACCATTGTTAGAAAGTTTGAAGATGTAGAGGAGATCAAAACCTGTCTTCCAAGTTTCATCAACAATCCAGTCTTTAATGATTGTATAGACTGCTACATCCATCCGCTTCAACATCGATGTAAGACATAGTGTTGGAGGTGCAGGATTATCAGGATTTGCCGTACCTTGGTACATCTGAGGAAAATCACATCCAATGCACCACAGCGGGACACTAGAAGTAATACTCTTGTCCTTGACGCTGTCAAACACTCCAAGACCTGAACGCCCCGCAGCTGCAAATACAATATCTGCACCAGCATCATACATCCCATCAGCTAGTGTTTGGCCTGCTGTTGTGTCAACCCAATCGTTTGTGTATGCCATTATGATGTTTGAACCATCAATATTATGATTGGTGTAGTTTGCTCCAAAGACATATCCCGTAGCGTATTTGTTTGTCAACGGAATATCCATTCCACCGATAAATCCAATTTTGTCAGTAGTGGTAGTTAGACCAGCGATTGCACCAACCAGTGCAGAGCCTTCATGCTCATTGAAGAGCAGGGACGCAACATTGGGATAGACCATCGGATCAATGAACACGTCAACAATTGCGAATTTTTGATCTGAATATTCACCCGCAACAATCTGCAATGAAGTCATTTGATCGAATCCTACGCTGACGATCAGGCTGTATGGTTCAAGATATCCTGCGTGTTCTGCAAAACCCCTCAGAAATGACTCGTAATCAGATATCGAAGTCGGTTCAACATAAGTGAATTCGATGTTGTAGCTTGAACGTGCAAGTGTTGCTCCACTATAACACAGATCATTGATGCTTTTGTCATCGAGACCTCCTGTAGCAAAGACAATGGCTACCTGATATGGATTATTTACAGGTTGGGTGGTTGTTGGGCTAGTTGTCGGTATGGTAGTTGTTGGACCATTAGGACCGCTTGGCAGCTCTATCACAAAGAGGAACACTCCCGTTCCTATCAAGACTATTCCAATTACAATAATCGCTGATACAGCTATCTTAGCCCCTGAGTTACCCAAACTCATCGCGAAACCCTCGCTACTAATACCCTCTGTTTCTCTTAGTTTTTTCGCATCATCAAAAATCGCTTGTTGATTCAATCGGCATAGACTCATATAGCAGAAATATCATTTACCGCGCTAGTGTCAGCGAGACACGATACCATTCGGGTGACAAATCATGGTCACTGCATTGTTCAAGGTTGTGTTGATGGGAGATGGAAGTGTTGGTAAGACCAGCCTCCGCCGAACCTACATGGGGGAAGGTTTCCGTGCAAACTACATGATCACCATCGGAGCAGACTTCGCAGTCAAGAAGATGCAACTCGAGGGCGGGCATGATGTGAGCATTCAGATCTGGGATCTTGCTGGGCAGGAGCACTTCAAGAGCGTGCGTTCAACCTTCTACAAAGGCGCACAGGGTGCACTGGCTGTTTACTCCACCGTAGAGAGAAAGTCATTTGACAACCTGATGAACTGGGTGGAAGAATGTTGGACCAATGCTGGAAAAAAGATACCAATTGTTTTGATTGCTAACAAGACAGACCTTCGTGACCAGTTTAAGGATAATCCGGTAATGGCTCAGACAATTGTGACCACAGAAGAAGGTCAACAGCTAGCAAACAAGATTGCTTCTCAGGGGGTCGTCACATCATTCCTAGAAACCTCTGCAAAGACAGGTCTCAATGTCGAGGCTGCATTTCTAGAGCTGGCAATCAAGATTCTCGAGGCTGGAGGACTAGCCTAGCGTAATTCTCGTTGTCTACGTTCAATCACTATTATCAGGACTGCAATCACTAAAGATAAACCAACAATTGTGCCTCCAACTATCAAAATGCTGCCCAACGAAAGGTCTCCTAGTTCTAAGCGTACAAACTCTTCAGTCAGATTGACCGTAGAATGTGGAAAGATGTACTGTTTGTATAAATACCACAACACTCCATCTTCCTTCAACATCTCTAGATGAACTATTTTACCATGTACTCCCAGTTCTGAACCTATCTGCTCATACCTGAATCCCCATACAGTTTCATTGTCAATGAAGACACTTTCACTAGAATCTCCACCAAACCAACCTTCAATTATTTGCGGAAGAAAGACTGTTAATAGACTCCAGTTACCAATAGGCAGAAGATAGAATGGCAACCTCATTGATCTTGTTCCATTTTGATAATACCCCGCATCAAAACCCCATACATCAAAATACGAAGTTACATTGTCTTTTACATCATTAAGTTCCGTATTTTCTTCAATCAACGAATAATAGTAGTAGAATTCATCATCTACAATTTCATCGATGACTCCATCAATTTCTATATCATGTGTTTCATAGATTTTAGCCGAGAAATTATACCTGGCATTTGCATCGATTCCCCA
>JAEORO010000068.1 GCA_016840855.1 Candidatus Thorarchaeota archaeon
AGATTCAGAATCTGGTGTAACATACAGGAAGCAATGTATCATCACCTTTTATTAGTGATGCAATAATTGCGCCAGAAGCCCTCTTTTTATTGCCAATTTCAATTGAAGTACTAGGAAACTGGTGAGCAATGATTAGAACAAAAAAACGGACTGGTATTCTGCTTTGCATATTGCTCATAGTGTTAGTTTCAACATTGAATACAAATGTAGCATCTTCAGCTTTTGAACAATACTGGCTTGAAGCGTCGCCTCGTTCAGTGACAACAATCAGTTCCACAATAAATTATACAGATTACCAAGGTCAAGCGTGTAGTTCAGTTATTGTAACAGGAAATGCCACGAAAGATGGTCGTGCAATTCTAATGAAGAACAGGGACTGGATTGAAGAACTAATGAACACACCTGTCTATGTTCCTGCAACTACCAATACCTATGCATATGTTGGAGTTAATACAAATACGATGGGGATTAATGAGAAAGGCTTAGCTGTAATGAACACATATTTACCAGCACTAGCAGGGTCGGAGCCAATATATGGAAATCTTCTATTAAACCAGAAAATCTTAGAGTTGTTCGAGTCAGTATCAGACGTGGCTTACGCATTAAATAATAGTTACTCCATTATCGGTCCCGTATATCGAGCAAATCTTGGTAATGTGGCTACCTGTATCGGTGTAATAGACAGGTTCGGAGCAGGTGCTTTCTTTGAAGTTAGCAACACAAAAGCGTACGTACAATACATCGTAGATGGGTATGATGCTCGTGCGAATCACCCGCGTATTTTCCCAGGAGCCGCAAGCGGACCTAGCGGCAGAGATCAATACCTCTTGGATGCCCTTGATGAAGTATACAGCAAGACTGGCTACATCTCACCAGAGCACGTGATGCAGAATATATCACGATATGTGCATCACAAAGAGCTCGGCTCTGCAAACTTTTCAATTGATGGAGAAGCATGTAATCCAAACACAGTAGCTACAATGGTTGCTGTGAGTGGGGATGAACGATATAATGGTATATTGAACTGCATGTGGACTGCATGCGGACCAAACCCTATTGTTGGAGTATTTGTTCCCTCAATGGTGTGCGCTGAATCCATACCTGAGAGTATTGAAAATCTTTGGCGGCACACCTTAGACAAGTATCGTTCTGCTAGAGCACTATCCTCTGACTCAAGTGAATTGTTGTTCTATCCTAAACGTGTAAGAGAAGTGCAGCGATTTTCATTCTTTACTGAAGTTTTTACTGTCAACGCGTATGAGCAGCTGATGTCCTCTGTGCCTGAAGGGCTCTCATATGTTCAAATTAAAGATACAGTCGGCGCCTTCATTGAAGATATGGATGATTTTACAATGGATACCTTCATTCAGGAAAGGATTGATGTTCAAACTCCGGATCAAATATATTTTCCACTTCCACTTACATCAACCACAACTAATCCACCAACGTCAACAACTCCAAACAGCATTACTGATAATCAAACAAGCACAACTTCTCGACTTTTTGACTCACCAACTGATAGCTATATTCTGTCATTGACGGTAGGGGTTGTTTCAGGTTTCATTCTAGTAATGCTAATTGTAATTATCAGACGTAGAATCACCTAGATTGATTAAATTCTGCAATCTGTTCCCGACTAGTCCACCTAGCTGGATTCAACATCGACTAGATTATCTAAAACTCTATGGAGATATTGCTCAAACTGGTCTATTTCTTCAGACACAAATCCCTTGTAGAATAGATTCGTCATTTCTACTGAAACTTCAATGTAGACTCTCTCAAGACTTCTAGAGGCTTCAGTCAACTGAATCAAGGTTTTCCTTTTGTCCTCCTCTGACTGAACACGTTTGATATATCCTGCAGCTTCAAGATTATCAAGCAACTCGCTCAAGGTTGATTTTCGAAGAAGTGTTCGTTTGGCAAGTAGATTGATCGGCACTCCATCCTTTTGCCATAGAGCAAATAGAACTCGACCTTGTCCAGGACCTATCTCGATATCCCGTTTTTTCAATATCTCTGCGAATACTCTTCTACCCAGATGATGAATCTGGGTGATTAGAAATCCTCCTTGGCTCTGAGACATCACTTTACATCACCCAAATCCAACTTAAAGGTCATACTTCCTGTCCAACCTTTTGCAACCAATGGTGTGAATCTGAGAACTGTGTGATCAGGATCATCGTACCCAGTTGGGTAGTATCTCTCCCATCCATCATGCCAGATTTCTTTCTTCAAGTCTAAATCTTCAACAATCTCAAATTCTCCGCCAAACATCACTCCCTGAGTAACTTCGGGCTTGCAGTAGTAGACGGAGGCTGCAGGTTTTGCTTGAATTTCTGCAACTTTCGTGGAAGAGGTATTAGTGGAAAACAGCATCATAAAGTCATCATGATGCTTGGTAAAAAGTGAAATTAACTTCGGATATCGCTCCTTGTTTCGAAGATTGAACATCGCTCTTGTCTGTGGAAATCCCTTTTCATCAACTGTTGATACATATGCTGGCCATCCGGTATCTAACAATTTCAGACACATCTCTCTGATCTCTTGTTCGTTCAATGTTGAGAACCCCATTAGTTCGGGACCTAATCAACTAGTTCGGTACCTAACTAATTAACCTTTTGGTTCGAGCCATTAGAAATCTGCCGCCTTATATACAAAATCTGCTCCCGAATTTTTGACGCATCTTATATACAAAATGAGCGAGATTTTATCCATGACCGAATATAATTATGAAAAAACAAGAAAACTGGCAAGACAAGTTCTCGCTGAACTAAACCTTCCTGAACAAACATGCAAAAGATGTCTGGCTCTTCTTGATGATAACAGAGCAAAGAATTTTCTGAACGCCCGAACTGTAACCGGGATCATTGGCGGGTCTGTCTACATTGCCGCCATTCTAACCGAGAACCGACTTCCTCAGCACTCGATCGCTCAGGTTATGGAAATCTCCGAAGCAACTATCCGTAAGTACTACGTGATGTTAGTCAGAGCGCTTGATTTGAAACAAAATAGTAAAAAAAGGGGAGAGGAGGTAGCGGCTTACCTCCTCTAGTTGGTGTACTACTTACCTTCTCTTGACGACTAAAACTACCAAGATTATGATGACTGCAGCAGCAGCCACAATCCCGATAGTCATCGGATCAAGAACAAAGCCTGGTTCGGAGGGCAGAACTCCTAGTATGGGGTCATACTCAAGAGTCTCATTACCAAAGTTCTCAAAAGCAAGATAGATGGCATTTCCAGAGTAGCTTCCTGAAGCCTCACCGTAGCTGGCTCTAACCTGTAAGGTATTGTTGGCTGCAAGAGCTGTCTCATTGTATTGGAAATAACCGTTTTCAAACTGGAACATTGTTCCTGTTTTGTGAAATCCTGAGGGGTCAGTATCACCGTGAGTCTGTCCATGAGAACTCTGAGTCACTGTGTACATGAGAACGAGGAGTGAATCTTCATAAGTCCAAGTCCAACCATCAACTCTAATATCAAATTTGAACTCACCTGGATTCTCAAGGTACATGTGCACATTGACTTCAATCTCCACATCGAAGGATGGCAAACTAGGTAAGTGACCGTAGTCTACGCCTGTACCTTCTGGACGGGGATCAAAGGTTGCATCTGTTGTGAAGTTGAAATGCACTTCAGTAGTGTTTCCATTATCTTCAACAGTTTCAAACCCACTGAAGTCCCAACCTGTTGTAGGAAGTACAAATGGAGCACCGATAATATCGTCTGTGCCATTCTCGAAGACACCGTCTGAGTTTGTATCGTTGGCTTCAAACATCCTTACAAACATGACATGATAGTCGACTGTTGGATTATTAGGATCCCACCAATGAAAGTGTGGTGCTTGATCATTTCCTGTGACTTTGATGGCAATGTCATCAGTTTCAAGTGATGCAATGCCAGCAGAATATTGGTATAGAATTCCCGTGCTCTGCGCGGCAACAAGCGGCACTCCTATCCCTATCAACATCAGGGCAAAGAGTGCAAGTGATGTTTTCTTGTAGATGTTCACTAAATCACCAAGATAATGCTTGCAGAACTATTATTAAAGGAGTGTTGAACAGTAAACCGATTATGACTTACTAAGAAGGGTTTTGCCATCTAATTATCATGTTTAAAGGTTTATGAAAACTTAATATCCTTTGAAAGACTCAATCAAGTTTTAAGCAATTCCTTTGCCTTTTCGAGTACATTCTCTACAGTGAACCCATATGCCTCAAAAATCACCTTTGATGGTGCAGATTTTCCAAATTTTTCAACTGAGATTACGCTCCCATTATCTCCAATCCATTTACTCCAACCCTGTGCAACTCCCGCTTCTATAGCGAGACGATTTTTCACACTGGGCTGAAGTACTGAATCACGATACTCTTGACTCTGGCTTTCAAACAACTCCCAGCTTGGGAAAGAAACAAGCCGTACATTGACTCCTTCAGCATGAAGTTTCTCTCCAGCTTCCACCATCAGTGGAACCTCAGATCCTGTAGCCATGAGAATGATATCTGGATTCTCTCCCAGATCTCCGAGAACATATGCACCTCTGTTCAAGCCAGCTGCTGGAGCATATCTACTTCGGTCTAGAATGGAAATATTTTGCCGAGTTAAGGCCAAGAGAGTTGGTCCTTGACTTCTCTCAATAGCAATCCTCCACGCCTCAACCACTTCATTTGCATCTCCTGGACGAATCACAACGAGTCCTGGAATCGCTCTCAATGATGCCAGGTGTTCTACTGGCTGATGAGTAGGTCCATCCTCTCCAACCCCAATACTGTCATGTGTAAAGACCCAGATGCTTCTATGTTTGGATAGTGCAGAAAGACGAATTGCTGGGCGCATATAATCAGAGAACATGAGAAATGTCCCACTAAACGGAATAATCCCACCATGTGCTGCCAATCCATTTACTACAGCACCCATAGTATGCTCACGCACACCATAGTGAATATTACGTCCGTGCGGTGAATCTGCTTGGAATGAAGGGTTATCATTTATCCATGTCTTGTTCGATGGAGTCAAATCTGCTGAACCCCCAATCATCTCTGGCAGCTTTTGGGCTAGTGCATTAATGACTTTACCAGATGCACTTCTTGTTGCTATAGGACCATCCTTAACTTCAAATTTTGGTAGGTTCTTATCCCACCCATCAACGAGCTGTCTTCTCATTCTTCTCTCCAATTCAGCAGCTAGTTTCGGGTATGCTTTACTATAATTCTCAAAATGTTTTATCCACTCACTTTCGTATTCTATACCGTTTTCGCCAATCTTACGATAATATTGTAAGACATCATCTGGCACATAGAACATTGGTTCTAAGGGCCAACCAAGCTTCTTTTTCGCACCTGCAAGTTCTTCCTCGCCTGCAGGTTCCCCATGCGCTTTTTCTGTGTCCTGTTTATTTGGTAATCCAAACCCAATGTGCGTCTTGCAGAGTATCAATGAAGGACGCATGTCACTCTTGGCTCTCTGAATCGCTCTGTCAACTTCATCAACATCATTCCCATCTTTTACATGTTGAATATGCCATCCAAGAGCTTCGAATCGTGCACCTCTATCTTCAGTAAAAGTCAAGTCTGTACTTCCATCAATTGAGATTCGATTGTCATCATAGAGAAGTATCAGTTTTCCCAAGCGAAGATGCCCTGCAAGAGATGCTGCTTCAGAAGAAAGCCCTTCCATCAAATCTCCATCAGTCACAATAGCATAGGTATTGTGATCTATTATTTTGTGGTCTGGTTTATTGAAAACTGCTGCTAAGTGAGCTTCAGCAATTGCCATTCCCACTGAATTTGCTAGTCCTTGCCCAAGCGGTCCAGTAGTCACTTCAACTCCTGGTGTACAGAAATTCTCAGGATGTCCTGGAGTTTTGCATCCCAACTGCCTGAAGTCCATAATGTCTTCTATACTGATATCGTAGCCAGTCAAGTAAAGTAATGAATAGAGCAGCATTGAACCATGTCCACCAGAAAGGATGAACCTATCACGGTCCCACCAGTCTGGGTTTTGAGGGTTAAAGCGAAGATGGCGAGTCCAAAGCGAATAAGTCATTGCAGCAGCGCCCATAGGCAATCCTGGATGTCCAGAATTTGCCCTTTGAACAGCGTCAGCCGACAAAAAACGGATTGTATTGATTGAGCGATCCTGAAGGGTTGATATAGGCATTGGGGTGTCTCCTTACAAAATCTTGGAGATGATTAGGCCGCTTGACGTCTCCCCCTCTTTTTGATTGTTTTGTTTCAGATATTCAATAGCTCAAGATCTGCCAACTTCAGTGCCAGGAGGATATTCCATAAGAAATTCTTCCTTCAATATGTCCATAATAATGAAGTCTTGAAATACTCCTTTGACGAATGCTCCTTTCCTGTACACTCCTGCGCGTTTGAACCCAGCTTTCTCATATGCCTTCTGCGCACGTTCATTACTCCCAAGAGTATGGAGAAAGATACTGTTAAGACCAAGAATGTGAAAAGCTACCCAGAGCATTACCCGAGTTGCGTCTGTGCCATAGCCTTTTCCAAGGTTCTCAGGATTATGAATAGCAATACCAAACTCAGCCCGCTTGTGTTGTTTGGAGATGTCGAATATACTAACAGTACCTAGAAACTTCCCTGTTTTCTTGTTCTCAATGGCAAGTATCATCTTACCATCTCTCCAAGGGTCTAAGGTAGTGGACTTTTCTAGCCACTGTCGTTCAGCCTGTCTTGACATGGGCGTCTGACTGTTCAGATATTGACGAATCTCTAAATTATTCCAGTGCCTCATGATATCATCAAGGTCTTCAACTTCAAGCGCCCTAAGGCAGACCATCTCGCCATAATACATAAACTACGATTAACGGAACTCGAAAATAAATATGTCCCCGAAACAGCCCTGTTCGATAAACTCTTTACTTATTTTCCTGTGAGCTAGAAAATGGAGACCTCGATAGTGAGCCCTCGAAAAGTATACTTTGAACATCCACTTATCAAAGTTGATTTTCAGAAGGTTCGCTTTCCAAAAACTTGTCCAGTCTGCGGTGCTCCAGCCACCAGAGTTTTACGTATGAAGATAACAAAAACTGGTAAACAATATCTAAGGCGATCATGGCAATATGCTTACAGTCCATATATGAGATTCAAACAAAGACCAGACATTTCTGATGTAAAAGTCCTGACTATCCAAGTCTGTGATGACCATGCAAATCCGGATGATGGTACTGAAAGATACCAAACTCTTTGCATTATTGTGGATGGTTTGCTTATAGCTTTCGTTATTTTCAGTCTACTAATTGTTGGAGATCGGCTCGCAAGAGCTCGTCCAATTGACTTCTGGCCTGCACTATACATAGGTCTCTTTGGAGTAGCCATATTACTCACCGTAATGGCATTCAGACCAAATGCGATTGAAAAAGCTGTAACCATTATCGGATTCGATCCTGGAATGCAAAATATCCTTCTTTCCTTCAAGCGCTCAGATTATCGAGAACAATTCATAGATGCAAATCAAATGACATCTGAGTTAGTCAGTTGGATTGTCCGGGCTGATGACTAGGAATAATTTAATTACGAGAGAATCTGCTTGAATTTTACAATCTTGCCTCCATCATAGGCACATCATTTTGAGTGTGGAACCGATACTTTGAGGTTTCGTTGAGCGACTTGAAGAAATTCTCTGAGTTTGTCCTCAGTCACCCCTTCTATCTGTAGAGATATGAATGAATAAGAGCATCTGTTGAGATTCGTTTCCCATAGATCCTCTTGTTCTGTTTCTTTACAAATGCCATTTCGAGCTTACCTCCGATAGGTGTATACATGAGTCAGGGCATCAGTGGAAACTGTTGCCTTGTTGTTCTTCAGCACAAATGTGTTCCGTGAGTTAGTTGTCAGAGCCATGATGTTTCACAAGAATTAACACTCAAATTGAGTATATATAACGAAGCCACCTCTTAGGGACACAGAATGAAGTCACAAGATGTGACCACTATGATGAGGGATGAATACGCGTGAATGAGCAGATGAAAGAAGTATCAGTCATAGGGATTGTTTCACAAATATTGGACCAATATGTCATTACAACTGACAATGGAACAGAATACAAATTATCAGCAATCATGCCTTGGGAGGCTGTTCCAGCTGATTTTGGGTTCGGGGATTTTACTATTCACCTAGGGAAGAGAATGACTGCAACTGGAATTACTGATGGAAACACAATTTGGAGAGCTAAGCTCTCTGAAAGCTAAGATAATATCAACTTACCCAAAATACTGTGTTTTGAAAAGAAATGGTTGATGGACACTACATATGTAGGTCCCTTTCAACCTGCATCTTCTGAGTGTCTTAGAGTGAGAGCTCAGCTTCGCTCTTCCATAGACCATGAATGTTGCAGTTTGCTGTAGCCATCAAGGTGCCTGATTTGTCAGTTTTGAAGACAAACTTGGCAACGGGTTCGCTGTAGATTCCACTCGTATCAGCACCCTTAGCAGACTCACCATGGTGATCAAATGTCGCATAACCGATTTCGACCGGAAACTTCTCTCCTTCAGGCCAAAAGAAAAGGTCTATCCACTTAATGTGGTGAGCTGTTGTGTTTGGATGTGCAATCTCCTTGCCAACCGTTACTTTGACGAACGCTTTTCCATCCTCAACCTTCATGATTTCAATAACAGGTACATGTTTCTCAGTTTTCCAATCATCACTCTGTATCCATTTCTTGGACATTGTTCCCTACCTCTATTTAGAAACTGTGTCGTCTGATATTCAGATGACTCACTCTAAGCTCATATGTGAAGTCAGTTAAAATACTTCTCTTATGCCTGTTAAGCGAGTTTCGTAAGTTGTTTTGTTATCAATCGACCTCGCTCAGTTAATCCATAATAGGCTCTTTTTCTATTATCAAATGTGGTTTCAATTCTGGTCTGACTAACAAGACCTGTACTCCTAAGCTCTGAGAGATGTTGGTATACGCTAGGTATCTTTATTGAAATCCCAAAATCATCAACCAGAGTCTTCCAAATCCCGTATCCATATGACTCACTATCCACTAGAATTTGTAGAATTTGCCGCTTTGTCCTCCCTATCTGAGTCGTAAATTTTCTATCTTCTACTCTGCTAAGCAGATATTCAAGCTTTGACTGTCCCTTAATCAAAATGCGAGCAATTTCTGGATATTTCAAACCCATACCCGTTGCAACACAAACAATCGTGTCTGAAGGCTGAATCCTATCAGACCGCAACAACTGGCGCAAGGCTGCAATAGGCGTCGCAGATGCTGGCTCTACAAAAACTCCCTCCCGCCTAGCAATAGAGCTGACTGCATCTAAAGTATCCTTGTCAGAAACTGAGATTGCAAACCCGTTTGACTCTCTTATAGCTCTTAGGGCTGTATGACCGCATGATGGATTCCCCATGCCTATATCAAGTGCAATAGTGGCACCATCTGCAATTGGAATGATCGCATCTGATCCTTTCATGAAAGCATCAACAATCGGAGCACAGCTCGTTGATTGCACTCCCACCAATCTTGTTTCTATTTCATCAAGAACACCAATTTCCTGTAGTTCTCTCAATCCTTTCCAAATCATTGATAGATGTCCCCCATTTCCCATCGGAACAATCAACCAATCGGGTGCGTGCCAATTGAGCTGCTCACAAATTTCGAAGATGGTTGTCTTTACACCCTCTAGAAAAATTGAGCTATAGGCTTTGACAAAATAGCTCTGGCGACTTGCAATCTGTGCTCTCTCCATAGCCCTCTCGTGGTTCTTAACTACCTCAACATTCGCTCCATATGCTAGGATCTGGTAGAACTTTCCTGTATCAATATTCCCGGTTTGCGCTATGAATACGTTACTCTCCATTCCAGCCCTAGCAGCATAAGCAACAAGAGAAGCTGCAAGATTTCCAGTTGACCCACAGCACAATGATTGAAATCCCCTCTCCTTCGCGACTGTTACTTCTACAGCAGTGCCACGATCAATGAATGAACCTGTTGGGTTTGTTGTTTCATCTTTGATATACAATGTATTTAGTCCAAGGTGTCTAGAGAGTCTGTCGCATTTATGAAGATAAGTTCCACCCTCTCCAAGAGAGATTGCCTTTGATGGAACAGATACAGGTAGAAGTTCGGAGTACTTCCAGATACCTTGTTTTCTTGAAGAGATTGCTTTTCGATTGACCGTTTTCCCTACAGCAGCTAGGTCATATTTTATTTCAAGATAACTTCCGCAGTCTGAGCATACTCTTTCGCGAAGATCATCCTGATGCTCCTTTCCACATGTTGTACACTCAAATGATGATATGAATGACATAAGCTATCATGCCTATATATAGGCTCAAAGTTATATATCCTATTCATTCTCGGCCATCCACGCGTGAATACCATGGAAATGGAGTATTTTCGACCTACACATCGGAGTTCAGCTGTTGATATAGCGTTACTTGCTATTATGACCGCACTCTCAACAATTATGACTCTCGCAATTCAGATTCCTTATCCTGGGACAAGCGGCTATTTCAACTTTGGAGATACAATGGTCATGCTAGGTGGACTACTACTAGGACCGATAGGTGGATTCATTGCGGGTGGATTTGGTTCCGCACTAGCAGATGTTATCAGCGGCTACACTTTCTACGCACCAATCACGCTCGTTGTCAAGGGGTTAGAAGGAATGGCAATAGGTTTCTTTAGCTTCAAAACCAAGAAAGTTAGCCGATTAAACAGATGGGACATTGTTGGTGTTTTAGTCGCAGCCATTATAATGTTGATAGGGTATTTCTTGGCTCAGGTCATTCTCTTTGACATAGTAGTTGCAATCGGCGAACTCGTTACAGTCAACCTAGCACAGGTCACAATAGGTGGTGCTGTAGCGCTACTGATAGGCCCAACTATCAGAACATATCTTCGATCCCTAAGTTCAAATCAAATTGAGCCCTAAGAAAACTCTTCGGAAGCGTGTATGACTAAGTAGAAGAACCTGTGGTGCGAAATCATTTTTTAGGATGACTCGTTATCCAAACGCGTGGTCACTTAGACCATATTTAGTTGTTTAAACGAAAAGGGATGCCTCTGATGACTGACCGGCAGAAACTGAAAATCGATACCTCTCGTTTGAAAGAGATAAACGAGTTTCTTCTTCGTGAAGATAATCCACTTGTTAATGACCTTCTCAAGGTGATTGAGAGATACGGTGGCGTTGATGAGATAAACAAGCAAGCACGTGAAGCAAGGAAACTTGAGAATCTTATTGCTATGCTTGAAGCGAAAGACTCTGATTTCGTAAAAGATCTAAATTGGCTGCAAGATCAAAGAGATAATGAAGCTTTCATATCAATACCTGAATATCGTCACAAAGTGCTTGGTGACAAGGCTGACAGTACGAAATTTGATGATAGCTTTGCTGTTACTTTAGAAATTAGCGCGTGCCAATATTTCCCATGGCTCATTGAAGAAGCGAAGCAGTCAATCAAGAAACAAGATCTCATGCCTGGTAGATTTATTCGTGTTCGAAATATGGCGGAGCAAACTGCCGACAATCAGGTCATCGCATTTGCTGCCGGAATGCAGATTGTTGGTGCATCATATGTTGAAACGCTCGACTCAAAGGGAACTTTTCCTGGTCCAGACGGCGCGCCTGTGAACGTTCACCTTGGTGGACCAGACACAATCACCGGGTATTTTGGAGGTGTAGGGATGCCTAATGATTTCCCACTTAGATGGGCTGATGAATATCTGAAGTACTATACAAAGTACGGTGTGAAACAGGTACTCAACATCAACCCTGGAAGTATTTTAGTTGGTTATATGATGCACAAGCTCGGCATAGATATGGAATTCAAGATATCTGTCTTTGTGGGAAATGACAATCCCTATGCATGTCTATGGACTTTGATGACGGCCAAACTTTTCAGTAGAGGTGATGGAACAAGTCCTCTTATTGGATTCAACCTTTCAAACAGTGTAGACAATCGAACACTAGAACTTGCAGCATATATTCGAAAGGACTTTGGATTCGAAGATGTTGTTAGACTTGAACACCACATTACTGAAACCTACAAGAGTATTGTTCGACAACCATACGACCGTCTTCCAGAGCTTCTTGATATTGCAGATCATGTGAAAAACATCAGTGCAAAGCATGAAGGAGGAGTTCCTGAGCTTGATGCGCAACGCAAACATCCCAGCGACATTCTCGACTATTTCCGACGAAAGAGTGAGATTGAGGAACAGGGAGAGATGCCTCTCCTAACCCAAAACTATCTTGACAAACATCATGCATTGAATCGTACAGCTGAAGAACTGACCAGACGTGGTCTTACATTCATAGCTGCACAAAAGCTACATCGGAAATGATATCTACATAATCTTGAGAAGGGCTTTTGAAAAGCCCTCTCACATATCTGGTTGGAATATATCATCATACATGTCCTGTAGTCTAGTCTTGTGGACATCTTCTTCTTTTGCTAAGGTTTCAAAAACCGACCTATGATTTGCATTGCTTGTTACTTCAGAGAGCGCCTTGTAGAAGCTGTTTGCAGCACTCTCTCTCTTTATTGCTATGACCAAAATCTCTTGAGGTGACGAAGAAGGTCGAAGTGGAATATCGACGAGATATTGATCCAAATCCAACTTCTCAACTTCTGCAACAGAACGACACGTGAAAGTTTCACATACTCCTTTTTTGAGTGCCTCCTGCAGCTTTTTCTTGTGGATGACCTCTTGATTCGCTAAATCTTTGAGTAGTTTTTCAGATGCTTTCAGCTCCGAGTTTTTCGCAGCCTTCACATAGAACTCATGTGCTTCCTCCTCCCTCTGAATGGCAAGGGAGACTAGTTGCTCAAATGTCTGTTGTACTGTGGTCAATGGTGTTCCCCATCCTTGGCATCAAGAATGTCCGTTTTAAGCTTGCTGTGCGCTAGAGTTTCATTTCTTCTGAGGTAGTATCTCCCTCATCTCAGATGGAAGGTACTTGTGTAGTGCTTTAGGAATTTCCACGCTGCCATCTTCTCTCTGATAATTTTCTATTATTGCGACCATTGTCCGCGGGTTTGCCATCATTGTGCTGTTCAATGTGTGAAGGAACCCTTTCTCAGTCCCTCCTTTCTTTAGGCGGTACTTGATATTGAGTCTAGTTGCTTGGTAGGCTGTGCAATTACTACAGGAACCACCCTCTCTGTATGTTTGTTGTCCAGGAAACCAGAACTCAAGGTCATATTTCTTTGCAGCTACTATGCCAATGTCTCCTGTACAAACATTCACAACTCGGTATGGTAATTTCAATGCTTGAACAAAAGCCTCTTCGTTCTTGATAAGTTCCTCATGGATGTTCCACGAATCTTCAGGTAAGCTGAATACGAATTGTTCAATCTTGTTGAACTGATGCACTCTGAATATTCCCTTTGTGTCCTTTCCATGAGAACCAGCCTCCTTCCTGAAACAAGCACTCACACCAGCCATCTTGAGAGGAAGATCTATTGGTTCAAATATCTCACCCATGTACATTGCTGCCATTGGGTGTTCGGATGTGGCAATTAGGTAAAGGTCCTCTCCTTCAATCTTGTACATTACATTTTCAAAATCAGCAAGGTCTGTCACTCCTTCGTATGGTTCTCGTCTCATCATGAATGGAGGATAGACTGGAGTGAAGTCACGTTTAATTAGCATTTCAAGAGCCATTTGCTGCATTGCAATATCAAGCAAGACCAGTTCATTCTTCAAATAGTAAAACCTTGAACCTGCAAGTCTTGCAGCTCTAGGTATATCTCCTATATCTAAGGAGTCAAGTAGATCAACATGACTATGTGACTCGAACGTAAACTCTGGTTTTCCTCCCCATTCTTTCACAACCTCATTATCTTCTTCGTCTACGCCATAAGGTACACTCTCATGCAGTAGATTAGGGATACTCATCTGAATTCTTTTGAGCTGCAACTCACATTCAGTTGTTTCTTCTTCAACCGCACTGATTTTCTTATTTATAGCGTTCACCTTTTTGACAAGACTTGAATCATCCTTACCCGATTTCTTTAATTCACCAATCTCTCTTGAGATCTTATTTCGCTGTGTTCTGAGGTCTTGTATATCCCTCTTCAATGTCCTTACTCTTTCATCAAGTTCTAGGAGATGGTCAAACTCTTTCAGTTTTTCATCATCTCGGCGACGTTTCAAGTTATCTCGAATAAGGTCAACATTGTCACGAATGAATCGGATGTCTAACATTGGATGACTTCCCCATCAAAGTATAGTTGTCCTGAATGAATTCGGAGACTAGATAAGTTGTTTCCTTGGTCTAATTAAGATTCCATCACTCACCAAATGCAGCAGATGGACAAAGACTGTTGAGGGTGCAATTAATGCAATTTGGCTTTCGCGACTTACAAGTTAACCTTCCATGAGCACCTATTAATCGTGCATAGTCCCTCCACAATTCTTTTGGTAGAATCTCCATTAGGTCCTTCTCGATCTTCTCAGGTTTCATATCATGCTCGCTCAGACCTAATCGAATAGTTACACGCATGACATGGGTATCCACTACAATACCCTCGCTAATTCCAAAGACCACTGAGAGTACCACATTTGCTGTTTTTCTACTCACACCTGGAAATGAGATGAGTTCCTCCATTGTGTTTGGAACCTTACTATCGAATCTCTCGACCAGTAGATGAGAAGTTTCTATGATGTATCCAGCCTTTTTATTGAAAGCCCCAAGTGGTCGTATGATTTGACCAATGGTGTTAAGATTGGCTTTAGCCAACTTCTCGGGAGTGGGATATTTTTTGAAAAGAGTTGGAGATGTCTTGTTTACGCCAGCATCTGTTGCACGCGCAGATAGAATTGTTACAATTAACATTTCAAAAGGACTATGATAGTTCAGATATGTGACAGGAGCTTCGGGGTATGTTTTCTCTAAGATCTTGACAATTTGAACTGCAGTCTTACTTAGACTCATCATTTTCACCGTCTTCCATTTCAGGCATAATAACTCTTACAAGGAATACCTTATTCATTTTGATAACTCTCGGCTTTTTCTACTGGTTTAACAAGACCTTGTCGAGCAATCCATCCAAGGATTATAATATTGAGCAACAATACGATAACGAATAGATCACCTTGATAGAAATACTGGAATACAAGTCCTCCAAATGACGGACCGACAGAAGAAAGGAGATACACGAAAAACCAAAACACACTAAGAATTTTCGATGTGTCGTGTCTTGGAAGGTTCTTCTGGATAATGGTTAGTAATAACAAATACCATACAGCATCGTTAACTGATTTCAATATTAATGCAAGGAATGGGGTGGAAAAAATAGCTCCAAGTCCTGCAAATAACAGATTAGCTTGATTGATCAATGCCATTGGTGCCCAATATGGAAAACTTGGTGATATGAGAAGAAGTATCACACAAATTGGCATGATGCTATAAACGATCAACGCTGTCAACCGCTCACCACGTCTATCAGAAAATCTTCCAGTCCCAAGCAACACTGGCACTGATATTATGATGGTGAGAATGGTCATGAGGATTAACCCTGGTATTTCGATGCCTACTTGTTCATAGATATAGATATACGCGCCGAATCTGAACAGTGCATCACTTATGGCGTCCAATGCTACAATTGCCAACATTCCTGGAACCGTCTTGACGAGCAAGCCCACAGCTCTCTTATTATCTTGAATGAAGGATTGAATAAGTGATAGTCCTTCTCGTTTCATCTCTGGTGCTTTACCCTCTAGAAGAGCAGCTCTCGCAAGTGCTCCAAAAACAAGAAACAATCCTCCAATAAGGAACATTCGGCGAAGACCTGGTCCAAAACCATCTACTGTATTCAGAATGACAAACGCACCAAGAGTAACTACACCAAATATCCTTCCTGCGCTAAAAAGTGAAATCCCTAGTCCACCATGCTTCTTAGGTATATTATCCATAATGAACGCAGTTGAACCACCCTTGAAAATATCCATAGTTGAAAAAAGCAATAGAGCTATGATAATCCATGTGAACTCAATAAAGATGCCCATTATCAAATTGTATCCTGCCATCATAAGCATAGCAATTACGGAGAGGTGCTTTCTATTACTTACATCACCAACATAACCCCCAACCAAACGTGACACTGCAGAAACTGCAGCTGTGATGGATAAGATGGCTCCAATTAACCAATACTCCCAGTTTAGTACTTCAAGCAGATAGAGATTGAAGAATGCTCCCATGTAGCTAAATGCTGTGAATACCCAAGAAGTCGTAAGATATACTGAGTAATTACGCCATGAAAAAATTGTGCGAAGGGAATCTAACAGACTGGGACTCTCTTCCCTGACTTCATAAAGCCTCTCCTCGAACTTGTCGAGCTTCTCTCTGATTTCGTGAAGTTTCTTTTTCTCATCTTCAATTCTTGCTAATCTTTCTCTCTCTTCTTTCTCTTGCAATGATTCCGGTAGGTCTTCCCAAGTGAGAAGATCCAGTTCAATTTTAGAGGGTTCATCATCCAATTCACGTTTGCTCCTATCATCAGAATGCTGGATGAGTTTCACTATTCTCTTGTCTCCAAACTGGTTGAAATGTGTACTGCCGTTCCAATTGCAACTCATCCGAAACTAGCTTCGGATACATCATGAACGGCGTAAGAACAAGTGGAAGTACTAGCTGAGGCTATATAGAGGCCTCACTTTTCATACATACTTTACTGACTGTACTATTCCGGGGTCACTACTGTCACCCCGGTAATACGCCGGGTCCATTGCATTCACCGTGGCTACTACTCGAACAATAGCACCTTAATGTCGCCGTCCGCTGTGGGGATGGCCATGATTTTTTGTGTGCCGATGTCCGCTGTAACCACGAGACTTTCTGGTGGAGCCTTTGCATTAATAAGATTCCTTACTGCTAACTCGAGGTTTATTGCAACGAGTCTTACAGTTTCTGAATCTGTGAAGGGATCCACCTCACGTCCGTTCTCGGGCGTGGTGATATCTCCGAATAATGGTTCGATTCTATGTGTTCGTATCATTTTTCATTTTTCCTCCATTGCGGGTATACCGCTTTTTTTCTTTATATTACCAGGGTTCAGGAACTTGATCGCCTACTCTTGGGTCCATTTTTTATTTCTCTCCTCGAATACTTCATTGTTCTCTTATCTATCTCAAAGGTCGGTATTGGATTCACTCCCGGACCAGTTTTTCTTGGGGGGCTGGTTTCGGGTTCCAATTCTCCTTCGTTGTAGATTCTCTTTGTTTGACTCTCACACTGCAGAGAATGACAAGAATCCATACCAACCGTGCCAGCAACGATTCATTTCCACTGACATGCTTGCCCGCATACTCCTATGTCCCAGTCAGCATAACTGATGCTAACTAGAACGGGCTAGGATCTTCGCATGGCGGCTGCACTACAGTAGAAATGCCGCGCACAACACCGATTGATAGCAACTCTAATGCTGCGCGACTCTTAGTCATACTCTCGTAAAGAGTCCTCATCCGGTCAGTGCTAATCGTCTTCACCTCCTTCGTCGCTGGTTGTTGATATGGCGGATCCACTTGCTACTCTTTGGCTACTACGGCCTATGTTTTTCTGTTTCATATTTGGCCGCCTACCTTAGACTAACTAGGAAGATAGATACAGCTGACAAAATCAGCATAACCTAGCTTCTGAGCTCAGTCTGCAGTGTGAATCCAAGATAGAGAGTAGGAAACCGGTATAATAAGGGAGCGTCTGACAGAGAACCACTTCTAGTAAGCCTCTTAGCGCTATTTAGAGCCTTATTTGAGAAACGCCTTCAAAAAAACAACTGAAATTGAATGCAAATCGTGAAAAATTGGACTTGCGACACATTCATTACTAAACAATTGGCCATAATACGTGGGTATTCTCTTGACAATACCGAAGCCACTTGGTCGCAGTGATCTACGTTTATTGAATCGACTAGCAATAGCTCCCTCGATGAGGCAAGCAGCTCTTGCTCGTGAACTGGGTGTGACACGATCGGCTATAAACCAATTGTGGGCAAAACTAACAAACGAATATGGATTGACTATTCGTGGCAATCTTGACTATGGTCAAATTGGTCTCCGCTCTCTATTTGGTTGGGCACATGCGCCAGGAATGTCAGATGTTATAACGAAATTTTCACGATGGCTTGAATCTAATAACTTGGTAACAAGAGTTACTAAATCGAGGATGTCTTCGAGTTTGGGAGAGATAGTGTATTTTGAAGCAATTACTCCAATCGATAGCAGGTATTCTTGGTTTCAAAAACAGATTGATCGATTTAGAAAGAGACCCTATAGCCTTAGCATCGAGCTAGATGAAACTCAAAATATTTCGCATCATCTGAACTTAGCTCTGTTCGATGGCAGCATGTGGTCATTCAGTGATGACTTTCGCCTTCTGGCAACTATTGATGCTGCTAAGGGATATGTTGATGTTCTACCGTCTGTTGGTGCCGTAAAACAGAGTAATGGAACTACTCTTCTATTGGAAGATTTGATTGTGGCTTCTGCAATAGAGTCGAACTATTATACGACATCAATTGAGGTATCCAAGAGATTTTCTAAGCTGGGTCTAAAGCCTCGCGCAGGAAGAACACTTCGTAGAAAGATTTCCAATTTACGAAAAAATCTTGCTCTCCCTTATGTTGACCTCCAAAATATCGGGCTTCCTCAGAAACTCATAGTTTGTGTCAAGACAGAATCCCTGGCATCTCCATTTTCTCGAGTGCTTCAAGTACAATCGAGCACTTTTCCCAAAGCACGAGTCATATCTGGTCAATCACTAACAATACTTGACCTAGAAACTCCCAGAAAAGTTGATTGGTTAAATTTAACACAGATTCTCACTAATCTTGCAGGTAACACTTCAGAGATATGCACATTTATAGCGGACCGTAACGAGGTTGAAAAACGACTTGAGAGTGTGGTGCCAGCAATAGCATCACGCATGCCCTCTGGAGAACATGACCCTTGGCGTTGAAAGGAATTGGATAACACTCGAATAGGAATAGATGAATTATCTCAAGATGCACCTTCACGCAAGATTATGCCTGTTGATATTGAAACGCCTTATGATGATCTATTCCCTGAGGTTGCTGAACCTGCTGTGTTATTCTATCTAGATGCGATGCGAATCTATCTTGGCATGTGTGCAGGCACAGTCACCATGGAGGAGGCTTTGAAAGCTGTTGAAAATTTAAAAGCTAATCCGGAATTTGTTGCTTATCCTACAAACCCAACACTAGTACCAATTAATGAAACTTTCAAGAATAAAATATTGGAGAACTTGAAGACACTAAGTAAGTTTAACCTATTGACAAAGGACTCTGTTAGGTCTGCATATACCTTTGCCTTTCTCATGGAAGAAACTCCAATCACAAAAACTGATTTTGATGTTCTAAAGATTCTAGCAATCAATCCCACAATATCTTTAGTCAAAGGAGCCGAAGCATTACAGATGGCCCCCCGAACTGTTGCAAGAGCTTTGGAACGCCTCCGTGACCGACACTTTGTAAGATTCAGTGCTATACTCGATTATTCAGCTTTCAACATTCAGTCTGCTATGCTCTTTTTCACACTTAAAGAGGGCATTGATTGGGCTGAGGTGGAACAAGGATTTGCTGAATATAGGTTCACGAAGACTCTTCTCAAGACCACAATGACTGAACTTGGATATGTAAGTTTCATGATCCCCAATCTGAAACGAAATCTGTCTGCCTTTCATGATTCAATAAGATCGGTATCAAAGACCTACTTTGACTATTCTAGTCTTCATTATCAGACAGGGTCCGGTGCAAGATTAAATCTCTCTCTTTTCGAAGATGGTCAGTGGACTCTAGCTAGAGTCATCGAGTCTCCCTTTGAAGAAGAGATGCAGGATATTGAGAAACTGCCAGTATTA
>JAEORO010000069.1 GCA_016840855.1 Candidatus Thorarchaeota archaeon
CTAAGACTATTCTCATCCATCGTCTTTCCATACATGGGTTGAAACTGTCCACCGATTGCATGAATCATTGGAATTCCTGCGAGTCTGTTGAAATAATAAGTCCCAACTATGCTTGCATTGTACGATGAGCCACATGCAACTAAATAGTGTCTTGAAGCCTCTTCGATGAGTTTTAACCAGTCTTCACTTTTAGGACCTTCAAGTATACCTATGACATCCGTAGCAATCTTTGGTTGTTCATTGATTTCTTTAAGCATGAAGTGGGGATAACCACCTTTCTCTGCTGCTCGTGCATCAACATTTGAAATTTGAGGAGGTCTGTCAAGCGGTTTTCCGTCTTCAATCCTATACACTTTAACATCATTTGGAGAAAGAACTAACATCTCACCATCTGCGAGGTAAATTACATTATTTGTTAGAGGCAGAACTGAGGGGAGATCACTTGAAACGATGGTTGCATCACCTGCAACCCCTGCAACAAGTGAAGATCCCATCTTAACTGCATAGATTTCATGTTCATCAGCCCGACCTACTGCATACGCATAAGCACCCTTGAGGTCATTAATGGATAGTCTAACAGCTTCAAACATATCTCCAGTTTTTTCGTAATATTTGTCTACTGCATGAACGCAGAGTTCGCCATCATTTTCGGATCTTACTTTATGACCAGCTTCAATGAGTTCATTCTTATACTCAACATAATTGTGAATGTTTCCATTGTGTGCGCCATAGATGACTTCATCGCAACCAAAATGGGGCTGAGCATTAGCTTTGGTGGGTGCACCATATGTTGCCCATCTTAACTGGGCAATCCCGCGATCACCTTTCATTGTTGACAGACCAAGGAGTTTGTTGACGGCATCAATAGTGCCAACATCCTTTCTGAGGTCCACCTTCCCATTTCGAACAGCGGCGACTCCCACACTGTCGTATCCTCGGTAGGTAAGCTTTCTACTGCATTTAACAAGAAGTTCACCAATGTTGTCACTTTTCTGCGTGACAATCCCAGTTATTCCGCACAATTCCTCAGGAACCTCCCCAGGAACAAGTTTTGATTTTGCAGATTGCAATTAAGAGTTGTGTAGGAGCAACAAGTGCACCAAATTCTTACGAATTTGGTAGAGGCGAAGCAATTATATCACTGATGTTAAATCATTGATGAGAGAGAAGAGAGGACCACGCCATGGGAAGGCAGAAACGTATGGCATTGCTTTTGCATCCGTTCCGGAGAGAATTATACCAGGTGCTATGTGAGAATCCTGGGACTTATCTTCTTGAATTAGTCGATATACTTTCATCTCCACTTGGAACCTTGACGTGGCACCTTCGGATTCTTGAACGGGAGGGTCTTGTGAAGTCTCTAAAATTCGCAGGAAAACGATTATACTATCCACGAATGTTGAGATCACAGGAGGCAGAGATGGCATACCTTACGATGAGAAGCGATACAGCTCAGAAAATCTTCGCTTTTATTGTTAATAATCAAGGATGTTATCAGGAACAGATGGCAGAGTCTCTTAGTGTGCACCATGACACGGTGAGATGGCATATTTCGAGAATGGAAGAAGTAGGTCTCGTGAAAGTGGTTCGTGAAGGCCGGAAGAAACGACACTATTTGGATAAACTCGGAGACCTGCTAATGAAAGGTAGTCTTAACACAATCACTGAAGCCTACGTCATGTTCTTGATGGAGAAGCTCGAGGATGGATGTCTTAACCCTGAGATTCGTGAGTCCACAGCTGATCACGTCACTATTCGAATTGATTGTCCGGAACGTGGAAAGGATTGTTTCATTACAATTAATTTGACAGACTGGGAATTCCAATTCATTGATGATGAAGGAACTGAAACCTCGGTTAAGCAAGAACAAGCTGAGGCTGGTAGCCGTTAGGTAGTTCCGTCGAGAATCAACCGAACTCGCTGTGCTATGTCATCTTGATTTGGACCAGGACATACAACTGCCAATAAGCGGGTATCATCTACTCGAGTAATTAAAAGTCGTAAACCTGCAGAGTCAAGAGTTATTGAATCAGTAACTTCTGAATAGGTCAACCCGTTAGCAAAAAGCGCACTCATTAAGGCTGCCACCTCAACCTCATCCTTGAAACCTACAGAACCTAATGGAAGACCTTCGATTGTTAGAAGAGCACCTTGTGTCACTTCAGGAATTTCTTCAACAATTCTCCCTAGTATTGTCTGTTTTCCGAACGCACTTGTTGAACTCATGACTAACTCCATTCTTGTAGCCAGAGATTGAAATGCGGGTACCAGTGATTCAAGGTTTAATCCAGCATCTGCAGCCCGCGATATCACGACGATTAGATGATAGTGTGGCTGTACAACAGTAAGAATGCGTTCAATACTAGTTGAATGTATTAGATGAGAGGGACCGGGGCTCTTCAGGTGGTGCATAGCTGATGTTCCGCCCCACACTAATGCTGAAGATACTGTAGCAAGTAAACGGGGATCAAGTTCTCCACCTCGTGCTACGGCAGCCACTACTACGCCTTCTTTTGTGCAGAGAACTGCGTTGTTCACAGAACGATGAACCTTCAATGTATTTTCAAGCAGTGTTGCTACTTCACCTAATGTGTCTCCAGGCATAACACCACAGACCACTTTGTTTATTGGAGTTTTGTCATGCTTCCGCATTTATAACTGATACTCTTAATGGAAAAGACGCTAGAAGAGCTTTACTTCTTAGAGCAACAAGTTTAAATCGATGGTCCAAAGCAACGACGTTAATGACCAGGGAGGCATGATTTTGAGCTCAAGGTCAAACGTCATATCGTCCGTAATAATAGTAATTTTAGTATTCTCTGCAGTGGGTAGTTTTGTATTTTTAACAAATCAATACGTTCCTTCTAACATTGCAGTCGTTGTAATCGATCCCGGATTTGGCGACAGAAGTATGGCAGATCACGCTTATGAAGGACTTTACCAAATTGATGTAGTAGTTAATTACGACTTCTATGTTGCAAATGACGTTGAAGATTTGCAGACCATAATTAATACGCTTGCAGTAAATAGAAACCATGATTTAATTCTAGTAATTGGAACTCAAGTTGGACTAGCAACTGCGGTTAATGTAGTCGCTGCAGCTAATCAACATCAGAGGTTTGGATTTGTTGGGGGATATGTTAGCCAACCAAATGTAGCTTCAGCAACTTTCTCAAATAAGCAAGGAGGATTTCTTGCAGGGGCACTTGCAGCATATCTTGCTGTTGGTGATATGAGTCGAAGTGGAATAGTTGGGATTATAGGTTCTGTGAGTGATGATCCAACAGTCGCAGAGTTGATTGATGGGTTTCTCCAAGGTATAGATTTTGCAAATCAAACTCTTGGTAATGTTAGTCTGTTGGCAACCCAATACGTCGGATCCTATAATGACTCACTAACTGCAGAAGTGCTTGCTAGAAATATGTGGAATCCTCTATTAGGTAACGCATCCGTTATTTTTGCCCCAGTACGAGCTAGCATCGTTGGAATCAGAACAGCTATGGAATACGCCAACGAAACATGGTTCTGGGACATTCCAAATCGTGAGCCATTTGTGATAGGTGCAGAAGGCGACCAGAGATACATGGGTAATCCGGATATCGATATTGCATCTGGACCTTCATGGGTTGTGACGAGTGTTGTACCTCGTAGTGATTTAGCTGTGGTCAGAATAATAAATGCTACACTTTGGGATGAATTCCTTGGAAATCTTAACTACGGCGGTGAAATCGCTAGCACATTTGGAGGTAACCTCACTAATAATGGCATAGGTCTTGCAGACATGCATGAGTTTCAGGACGAAAACTGGGTTACAGACAAAATGATCAATATGACGATTGACTATCGCTTAGCCATTATCAATGGCACGATTGAAATCACGTAGCGTATGGTCGCTTTTTGGGGGTATCATACCCCCAACGTTTTCTTTTTCACTCCAGGATAACAGGTGAGTAAATTGAACATATCTAAGGAAATAATTGTTTTAGCAAAACAGGGAGAAACTCTAAAGAAAATTGGACGGTCGGGATGGGCGCTTGCAGGAGTAGACAGAGTAAGACAAGAGTCTGTAGGAGAACATTCGTTTGGGACAATCCTGATGGCACTATTAATTTCGAAGGCTCTTATTCACCAAGGAGTAAAAGTCAATGTTAATAGAGTTGCAATGATGGCCGCTATTCATGATCTTCCGGAATCGGTAATTTCTGATATACCTCGAACAGCCATTGAAGCGGGAGGCGAGAACCTCCAAGAAGGCAAAAGAACTGCTGAGAAGAAAGTAATCCAATCTATTGCAGAGAGGAGTCCGAGCTTTGGAAGTCGTCTGTTAGAGTTATGGAGTGATATTGAAAAACAGGCTAGTATTGAAGCTCGTGTTGTGCTGGGGGCAGATGTTATTGATATGCTAATACATGCTGTTTCGCTGGAAGCTGCTGGTGCATCTCCAGATTTACTTCACCAGTTTTTCATCAATAGTAGGACGTCTATTGAAACCCTAGGGATATCTATAGTTGAGGATATTTTTAGGGATTTGTTTAAAGAACATATTGAACATGCGAATAGACAGGGAATCACTTTGAAGTTCATTAATCTCGACTAAGTCGAACTGCTTCAATGAAATCACGATGTAGTCCTGAAGCGATTGTTCTAGCAACTCTAACAGGTTCGGGTACTCTACCATCAATGGTTAATTTATCGACTAGATTTCGTGCTCTAATGTGACCAATACCTGCAACAGAGAGGTATAGGGAATGGCCAGTCTGAAGCTGAATGGTTTTACGACCACCTGTTTTCTCAAGGAGACCAAGACGGGTTTGCCAGTCATCAGGAAAATATTCCTTCAGGTATTTCTCAATTCCATCAGAGGGATGGTAAGAAATGCAGATTACGGGTGTTCTTGTGCGTTCATATAGTTCATGAATATCAACTATATTGAACCAGGAAATTACTGAGCCTCCAAGCAGCCAAGCACGAATGTCTCTACGATTAAGACGGTTAAACATCATGGTAAATTCCTCAGTGGAATCCTTACCACCAATTGAAGGAGTGCACACACTAAATCCATCAATTCTCAAATCTCCTCTCATGACAACTCCTGCCACTACACTTCGTGTGTCGTCCTTGTCGAAGCTTTCAGATACTCCAAGAACGCGAACACCTTTTTTCCAACCGATTATTGCTTCTGTTGGTATCTCTGAGTCGAGTCGATATATTGAATTCATGGTCGATACTCACCATTAAATCATCTGAACATCTATGAAGTAACTAAAGTAGTCTTCTAAAGACCGAATTTGAATATGTCATGCAAACTTTATTAATGCGCATTTGTAAGTGACATTCATCCTAGTCGAGAGAGAGCAAAGAGTGGCAGCCATGTTTGATCCAAGTTTCGAAGAGCTGCAGGGGAAACTAAGACAAATTATGGAGGAAGCCACAGCACTCGCTGCAGGAATTCGAGCATGGATGCTTCTCTCAAAGGAGGGACTACCTATATCATCTGCAGTTCCTCAAGGGCTCGAAGAAGCTGAGATAGCCGCAATGGCTGCATCAATCTTAGGAGTTGCAGATCTTGCCGCTGAGAGAATGGATCAAGGAACACTAGAAGAAATTCTTTTGACCAATGAGAAAGGTTTAATGATCATGAAAAGTGCTGGTGAGAAAGCAATACTTGTTCTTGCAGCAAGTAAAGGAATGAAGACAGGTCTCTTAGTTTATGCTGCAAACACTGCAGCAGAAAAGATAGCACCACTACTTTAGGTATCCAGATAACGAATAAGCCAGTATACTATTTGCAGAACAAATATCAAATCTTGATCCGATTTATATAATCCAGATAGAGCAAAATTATCAATGAAATAGTTACTCCCAGTTGCTATGAAACGTCCAGTATTATTGTTTTCAAATCCAACCATAACAGTTCGATTCTCATGATAATATGTTCCATTCTCAGCACGTAGAAGCACATCAGCCCAAGCAATCTTGAAGGAGTCACCCGAATAATTTAGGGAACATCCATTATAATCAAACGAATCTATGTTTTCAGTTATCGTGTGCGGAATCATTTCTGTAATCAATTCGGTAGAGAGTAACCCATTCACTGAGATTGTTATGCTTGGAATTTGATCATTATTTAGTGTAACATTAAATAGAGAGAATAGCTCATTGGCATTGTTTTGATCAATGCTCGCATTTGGTAGTCCTACTAGGAATAAATTGCCGCCATTCTCAAAGTAATTAGAATACGCACTCAACTGCTGTGGAGTATACCAAAAAATGCCTATCTGCTCATAGGAGAAACCACTGACGGTATATGCCCAAGCACACGGATTGAGTACAAACACTGCATCATATAGAGACAAGACATCTAGGGTTACATTTTCAGGAAATCTTAGCTCATCAACTGCAATACCAACTGTTGTCAACAAGCTATATAGCTTCTTGTATTGTCCATAAGAAGAATCCATAGCCCAAGATGTATGACTGATATCAAAAGCCACTTCCCTCAATGCCACAATGGCTTCAAATTCAAGTTCAATATTCAATTGCAAATATCCAGATGATGTTATTAATACTGATGCTTCTAGATCTTCTTCGGCATGCGATGACTGGACTCTCACCTCAAAAATAAAAGCACCACTTTGATTCACCCATATAGACGAAGGACCAGCCAGCCATTTTGCAGATACGCCACGATAACTCAGAGCAAATGTGCTATTTGTCGAAGCAAAGATAGACACATGTATTTTTGATGTATGGTTTACAAAATACCGTTCAAAGGAGAAGGGGCTTTCAGTTGGACTTACCGCAAAGAGGAGGGGTAATCCATCTTTTTTCTGCGAAAACTCGATGTACAACAAACTTGTGTCTACATCAAGTAGACCAGATCCAACTTGCCATTCTTCGTATGGGAGATTAGATGCGCCAAGCATTATTGCAGCTTTCACCATGCCAGGTGTCCAAGCCCATTCATTTGTAAGGCAGTTTGAAATAATCTTTGATGCTCCAGCTGCGACGATTGGTGCAGCAAAGCTTGTTCCAAGTACAGTTTTACCATCTGTTGAAAAATCACCACGAGCAGAGATATCGGGTTTAATTATTCTATCTCGCAATGGACCTATTGCTGTAAAAGAGTAAGGTGAGTGTGTTTCATCAACTGCGGCAACAGCGATAACTTCTGGATATATTGCAGGTGATTCTATTGAACTGCCAGCAACTCCGCCTTGTCCATTATTTCCTGCAGCAGCAACTATACATACCCCCTGACGAAAAGCCCAACGAATTGCATCCCCAATTGTATCGTTATAGATTGGTGAGATACCAAGACTAAGGTTGATCACGCTACAATTCTCTTCTAAAACAACCCATCTGATAGCTTCTACTATAGCTAATGGAGTAGCGAGATCTGTGGAGTCAATGACCTTGGCATTTACTATCGCAGCATCAGAATCTTCTGTTGCGATTATTGTGGCGATATATGTTCCGTGAGAGATACCGCGAGGAGAACTATCAGTTGTTGAGTTATCCTCTTCTAGATATCCAAGAGATGTGGTCACAAAGCTCTTAGCAGCCACGACTCGAGTTTCCAGCTCCTGATTAATATTAATACCCGAATCAATAATTGCGATTCTGACTCGTAAATCTGGATTAGTATATGTGGGAGGCACAACGTACAATCCTGCAATAGTCGCAATAATGATGAGAGTGGATAGAAGTAATGCATTACCTCTTCGTCGTTTTGGTTCTAGAACTTCACCCACAGTTAGTCTCATCTTCCCAAGTAGTTTAGTAGCGATTCTAATGTGATTTCATAAGTGATATTGTGCATAAAGTCTGTACGGAAGAAGCAATCATATTAGTGATGTAAACCAAACGCTTAACTTCGTTACTAATCCTATGGAACTGAGGTTGCCCTCTTTGGTCATGGAAGACCCGGACATATATGAACTTGAAGAATCAAGTGGGATTGGCATCTTTGAACCAGGCACACTGTTAGAGAGTCAGGTCAATGGCAACCAAATGGTTGGCGTTCTAGGGTATACAGCCATAGGTATGATTCTCATGGTTGTAGCAACCGTAATTATCATGCTTCCGCTAATTGGAACACCTCTGATTATAATTGATTTCTATAGTGGGTATATATACATAGACCCATTGGCGATGTTGCTCATGACTTTGGCAGAGATTGTTTTCGTGATACCACCAATATACTATATCCGAAAGAATGGACTACCGAAATCATCAATTGGTATCAAGAACATGCTTTCACCAGTTGATGCAATTCTTGGATTGGTTGTTGGAGCATTAATGATAGGTGCGAACATCGCAATGTCATGGTTCATGACACAAGCAAGTGAACCTGCACCAATAGCCGAAGATCTACTGGTAGCTAGAAATTGGCCAGAAATGATTGCTTGGACTATCGCAATGGTAGTTTTCGTAGGATTCACTGAAGAACTCATCTTTAGAGGCTTCATGCAACGACGAATGGAGATGTACTTCAGAGGGCGTGGTACATCAAACTACAAGATAGTTGCATTATTGATTAGCAGCTTCATTTTTGGAGCAATACATCTAGATTTGATTGGACTGCCGACAAGATTTGTGCTTGGTGTGCTTTTGGGATTTCTTGCTCAGCAACGGAGTTACAGTCTTCTTGGACCATCACTTGCTCATGGAGTGAACAATTCAGTAGTTGTTTTTCTATCGAGCATACCATTCCTTTTCTGAAAAAGAACGAGGGATCTGCATAAGTCAGATCCCATGGTTCAACTTGTACGAGTAGAGGAAAAATGCGAAACTCAAGGTTCGTACTTGAAAGCCACTTTGATGTTAGCTCGGAAAGCAATGATTTTGTTGTCCTTCACTTTGCAAGTGAAATGATCAACATCTATTCCTACAATTCCTCTAACAGTCTTTGCTGCAACTGCTAGCGCATTTGTACAGGCTTCTTCCCAGCTATTAGGTGACTCTCCAATCAGTTCAATTACTTTAACTACACTCATGTGACAATTATACCTCCTTGTGGATAGTATTTATTGTTGGTTGAACCTTAAGGGTCTTACCACACATATGGAAAACTAGTAGAACCTATGCGAGGGTTGTTCTTCGCGCGAATATTATCCAAGCAATTATTATGAGAGCCAGAGATAATTCCAAGATAATGAGTATGTGACCTGTGAACTCTGCTAGTGCAACACCCTTGAATGCAGTGTCAGACATCATGACTCGACCAAGATTGAGAGGATAGTAATCATCCACAAGCCCTACGTCCATAAAACCTGTCCCTACAATTACGCTACCAAAGAGTAGGAAGAGAAATGATTGGTTTGCTTGAAGTCTTGTTGTTACCAATGTGGATATTAGAACTCCAAGAGCAGAACCAGATAGTGACATGAGAGCAAGAACAATATTCATTGTAAGATATTGAGCCCATACGTCAATATTGAACAGGACTTGCCAAAGAATGAGCAGGAATTGCGCCTGCAGCATTCCAACCACAAAATATGCACTAACTTTAGCGAGGATTGCTTCCATTTTGCTTGCAGGAGTCAGAAGCATTCGATTAAGAGGAACATCCCCCACTATTGCTTGAGCTGCTGTAGCTGCTACTGCAATAAAAACTGCAAAAACGATCATAAAGACACCAAACGTGGCTTCAAAACCACTGGCGCCGGGAGGCTGAAACTCAGAAAACATTTCATTCGCTATTTCACCTTTTACCCATCCATGATCCTCTCTAAACGCCTGAACAACTCTATTGAATTTTGAAAACACTGACGACTGAATCTCAAAATCTGTACTACTGATATGAATGCCAACAAAAGCTGGAATATCGTTTGTTATGTTCCCTTCAAATCCATACGGGATTACAGCATATGACTCAACTCTATTGAAATACAATGCATCTAGAGCTTCTACTTCCGTATTGAAAATAACAGCAATGAAATCTGGACTATTTGAAAGATACCAAGTGAAATTCTCAGAAAGATCTTCTTGTGGGAACGTGTTGGTTGTATCAAGATCTACTATACCTAATCGAATAGCACCTTCATTTTTCCCTGTTTCAGGAGAGATGCCAATTGCAGCTTGGTTGGTTGTGGCATACATTGTTACCATTATCATGGTTGGAAGAACAAAAACCAACAGTAACGCAAATTTGTCGTTCTGAATTAATCTGAGTTCCTTCAGAAACATAGACCAGATGCGCCACAATTTTGTGTTCTTTTTCGTTTCAACCTTTGACAAGGAGTTTTCACCTTACACGTCGTTCTGCTTTTCAGCGAGAGTCCTTTTATGGATTTTCTACTTGTCTTTTTGACTAATAAGCCCCAGAACTTCTGCACACATAATCAGATACAATACAATATTACTAGAGTCCCCCCAATTTCTTGCATGTTCTTGAACCTGTTTAGCATTCATCCTTTTCCCTCCATTATATAGATTCCCAAGAACCTTTTGTATCACTAAGTCATCGAAAGCAAAAACTGAGAAGTTCCCCAGTCCAGCCAAAGACAAAACCCTTACTGTCCATAAGCCAATGCCTCGAATTGGTAAAAGCGTTGATAGAACTTCGTCAAAAGGACGTCCCATCAGTGAGTTAACATCCAATTCACCATCAGCTACAAGACTTGCGGCATGATGAATATATTCTGTCTTGTACCCAAATCCATACTGCCGCAAAACGTTTGGTCCAGCTTTTGCAATGGTAACAGCATCTGGAAAATGATACAATAATTGGTTTTTAAAATTCACAGGTTTTGTAAGTCCAAGTACCATCCGCTTAGTGAATATATTAGCTGACTTGTAAGATACCTGCTGCTGGATTATCGTTTTGATTAATGCTTCAAAAGGGGTAGGTGACATATAAGGTCTAATTCCCATGACACTCGAAGTGAGATAAGCGATGATTGGATCTTTTCGAATTTGTTCTAAAGCATCATCTATGTCAATACCAAGTCCCAGAGTTCGAATAATTAAGGCTTTTAGCTCCTCCTTTGCCACACCGCTCTCCGAATAATTGATTTGTAAGGATTCACCCACTCTCGTCTGCCTTATGATAATTGCCACTTTTTCGTGTTCTAAATGATAAACGCGTCCAAAATAACCGATTCCAGTACATTCTGGAACTGGTTGGATATCAGGATAAATCCAAGAATGCACTGAGGAAAGTAAATCATAGCCATTGGGAACCTTGATGCGGAATGACAATCGAATCACGCTTAGAAATACGATAGCATCTGCCAGAATTAAATCCAGCAGATGCTTGTTCAATCTGAATATATATTGCAGGTCAATATGAATTTCTTATTAACTTCTATCCTTTTTGAAAGGGTTGCCTTTGAAGGGATTCTTTGGTGCGTGCAATTTTATCTTCAAGATATCTCTCGTCTTATTATCAGTCGAGTCTTTTTCTTCGCTCAATTATTTCTCCTCTCAAACCACATTGTGGTTGAACTAGAACAGCTCATGAGTGCATATGAATTTATCATTTCAAACGAAAGCATCACGGTTAAAACGATTCCAAAAGACTGGAATCAGGAGAAAAAATGGATAGCGGTTTAAGATCTTGGTTGGGTACTCCTGTTGCGAGATTTGTATTGATGATCGTTGCTACAATCCTGTTTAATTTTGGATTGTTTTTCATTCTGAATTTTCTAGCACCGTTGATTACCGGGATCATTATTGGTTTTCTAAATGCCAAAATTGAAGATGGAGTTGTTGTTAGCTTTACGGGGACTCTTATTAGCTACTTCATCTTGTTTACTATCTCAGAATGGATTCAGGGATTTAACAATGCAGCAATAGACATAGCTATTGCCATTCTTATCATGGCATCTATCGGATCTATTGGAGGAGCCTTAGGGTCTATGATTGCTACCAAAGCTAAAAATTAGTTCACGTATCAACAATCAGTCTACCAGGTGTGAAGTTTGCATTCGGACCAACAGTAGTTCGCCGTAGTGGATTTCCGAAAAGCATCCATTCAGCAACTGAAACTGCATTATCAATAGTAAGGGTTGTCGTTTCTCCATTCCGTACGTTTTCAAGTTCAATGCGGGCTTTCCTTTCAAGATTCTCTGTGAGTGTCTTGTCGACTGCGAGTTTCACTTCACCTATGAGTTCATGAGAATCAAGAAAATCTAGAAAACCAAATTTCCAGCCATCGCAGTATGCGCAAGTACGCCAATCATCAAAAGGCGTTAGATTGTTCATAGTGTCAAGTGTTGCGCCAATATAGGAAGCTCCAGAGTTCAAAAATGCCTTTAATAAAGGACCTTCTTGTGCAGTACAACAAGCTTCCGAATAGACGACGGGATATCCCTCGAACTTAATTGCTGATGCTTGTTCAGAACTTAAAATGATCGAGTTGTGAGTGGCCCATTTGTCAGGAGTTCCATGAATACGTGTTGTAAAAACACCATCTGAAAATTGAAGAATGAATTCACTTACAGAGAGCAATTTTGAATCATCATCAGAAAACTGGTGTAAAACTTCAACATCAAAACCCAATTCAGCTAGTGCTATAGCATGTCTGTCAGATCTTTTGGGTTGACTATCAAAAACAACTGCAATATTACTATCAACAATGGAAGGATCCATGTGATACAATACAGTTTCAGAGGGACCAAAGATACGACCAAATGGAAAATCAGGGATGCCATCACCATCTAGGTCTTGGATGAACCAGTCAGTGAAGGAATAGACACCATCGTATGATATCTGTGTAGCAGGTAGTTCTTTATTGTTGCCAATCAGTAATACACCTCTGTGAAAGCTAGGGTCATAATTCTCTTTGATTGTTTTCTGCGTAAGAACCCATGAGCGACCTTTTTCCACGATAAAATCGGATTCAAGAGCACCAGCTTTTTCATGGTATAGTTCTTCATTTTTACTCCCGACCCTACCACAAACCACAAGCATTCTCTTGAGCAAGTCCCGATCCATATAGCCTATATCGAAAGAAAGTTCTTCCTTAGTTCTTTTTTTCCTGAATATCTTTCTGATTTCGTTTATAGTGCCATACCCACTCTTTCTGATGATGTTCATGACAACAGAAACCTCATCAAAAGTGATAATTACTGTTACTGGTGTAGCCATGTAAGCTGGGAATAAGACAAGAATTGGTTGTTAATATGACTTTAGAAATAAAGGTAATTTCATTGGATTTGGATGGTGTCCTCTTCGATGGCTCTAGCGCTGCTTATGTAGTAGCTAGACAAGTAGGACTAGCAGATCAATACGACACACTCTTTCAAAAGATGGCTCAGGAAAAAATGAGTCTAAAACAATCTGTAATTGATGGAACCAAGATTTGGAAAGGAATAACCATTGATAGATCCTACAGCAACATTGTGAATTCTTTGCCTTTAATGGAAGGAGCAGAAGAAGTAGTAAATACCCTGAAATCATGGGACTATGAAGTGGGTTGTATCTCAAGTGGTGTAAGCCAATTCTTTATGGGTCCACTCATTGAAAGGTTGGATCTTGACTTTGGTTTTACTAATATCCTTGGTTCAGAAAATGGCGCACATGATGGGACAGTTAAATTCATCATGGGAGGGACTGAAAAAGCAGAAACTATTCTAAAATATGCAAAACAAAACGGGCATTCTAGAAAAAGTATCGCTAGTGTAGGTAATGGCTTGAATGACATTGAATTGTTCAATATTTCATCATTTAGCATAGCTTTCAATCCTGTTGACAAAAGTGTCAGCGATGCGGCTTCAGTGACAGTATTATCAAAAGACCTACGGTCTATTCTACCTCATTTCAGGAAATCCTAGCCCAGTATTTTACAGAAGGCATTTTCAATCTGTTCCTTGTCTTCTGTTGAAAGACTAGGGTGAATTGGGATGTCAAAGTGCTTCTGACCGATTTCCTCAGATACTGGTAGACTAAGTTTTGAATAATTAGGATAATTCACAAATTTCGCCCATCGCCACTGGTGGATATTGAGGTAAGTATCTTGCTTATGACATGGTAAGGCATATACAGCTCTTGACCCAACACCTTCGTTTCTGAGGGATGTTACGAGCTCATCGCGATTCATCTTATCAGAGAATATCCGAGGTGCGTAGAGATGGTATGAAGATTTTAGTCCCTTGTCTTCAACCTGAGGTCTAATCACATCAAACTCTGATAGGAAATCATTAAACTCCTGAGCATTTTGACGTCTCTGTTTAACAGATTCGGGCAATCGTTTGAGCTGTTCGATGCCCAATGCTGATACAATGTCCAGCATTCGATTATTGTATCCAATTCTATAGTGGCTATAACCGCCCTGCTTACCACGCCCATGGTTTTTAACCATCAGAATCTCATCATAGAGGTCTTCGTTGTCTGTGGTAATCATACCACCTTCTCCGGTCATCATATTCTTTGTAGCATAGAAGGAGAATGCAGCAACATGTCCAATCGATCCAACTTTCTTCCCTTCAACCTCTGCTCCATGTGCTTGACATGCATCCTCAATCACTTGTAAATCATGCGAGTCTGCAATTTCCATAATATGTTTCATCTCTGCGGGCATTCCGAAAATATGCACAGGCATGATTGCACGTGTTTTGTCGGTAATTGCATCCTCGATGAGGTCAGGATCAATATTATAGCTGTCTGGTTTGACATCGACAAAGATGGGAACAGCACCTATCATGGCAATCGTGTTTGCTGAAGCAATGAATGTAAAGGGAGATGTTATGACCTCATCACCGGGTTGAATGTCCATGGCTTCGAGAGCTGTGCTAAGAGCTGTAGTTCCGTTCGTTGTTACTGTGGCAAACTTAGTACCTGTATATTTTGCATATTGTTTCTCAAGCTCTCGAGAAACATTGCCTTCCGCTAACATACCTGATTCAAGAACACGTTTTACAGCTTCAATTTCCTCTTGACCTATTATGGGCTTAGCAAAAGGGATCATGTTAATTCACACTCGGTAGAAAATCTAAACAGAATAAAACCCTTTGGCATGAATAACAATTGCACTGTTACTCTGCTGGCTTTTCAGGAGTTGCATCGATCTCAGCTTGAAGTTCTCTATAATAGGCATTTCGACGTTTATTCTCAATTAAACCCACTAGACCAATTGACGAGCTCATCACTGCAAGTGCTACTAGCATATATGCTAGGTTCCCAAGATAGAAAATTATCGCGAGTGCGAGTCCACTCATAAAACCAGTCGAAACTCGAACAAAGTTAGTCGTCTTTCTTGGAGTGAGTCTTTGACTCATCCAATCAATTACTGTTGTAAAACCAAGCGCTACAGAAAGAAAGAACCAGAACCATTCAGGATTTAGGTGTACTTGGAATACGAAGAGAAAAAGGAGACCACCACCTAAGCCACCGTAAATACCACTGCATCTTCCACACAAGTAGAGTGATCGACCCAGAATAGAAACTCGAAGACAATGGCCATACATCGAGGGAGGGTGATGAGATAGAAGCATGTGAATTCCTTCTCGAAAATCACCTGTTCGATCAAACTCTTCCATGCTTTCGACCAAGAGTTCATCCGAGCGACTCTTGCTTTCATCTGCACTATTCACAAATATCACTCATTAAAACCAAGTTTCCAACGTCTTAAAACCGTTGCTTTGGGTCTAGAGGCTTTTCTATCATTTTAACAAACTTTAAGAAAGTTTAAACATTTGGAACACTTTCAAGTAAAATACCAGCTCGTTCTTCTATACAGTCCTAGACTTAGTTTAATCGCCATTTTGATGGATTTTATCGGCATCGATATGAACAAATAAACAGAACGACAACGATAGGATTTTAATGTATGTTCTGATATCGTAATTCGACTTTAACAAAACCGGACGGAAGTATGATGGAGAAACTGCTATTTGTTAACATGGACAAATGCACAGGTTGCAAGCAGTGCTCACTTGCATGTTCTCTTATGAAAGAAGATCTTTTTGATTCAGCGAGAGGAAGAATAAAGATTCTAAAAAAAGAGGATATAGCTCTTGGTTTGCAACTTTTATGTGAACAATGCGAATCGCATCCTTGCATTGCATCATGTCCAAATGGAGCTTTATCCAGAAATGAAGTGACTGGAATAATTACAGTGGATGAGAAACTCTGCACATCACAAGGTGCTTGTATTGATGCTTGTATCTATCATGCTATTCGACTCCACCCAGAAACGAAAAAACCAATGTTCTGTGACTTATGTGGAGGAGATCCATATTGTGTCAAACACTGTGTTCCTGAGGCACTTCAATGGGTAGACAAAACAGAAGCGAATCTCAAAGAAAAGAGAAAGTACCGTTCTACAAGAATGAACGTGTATAAAGCACTAAAAAAGGAGATTGCATAGATGTACGCACACCAAGGTAGGATATTGCATGTTGATATTGGAACCGGAAAAAGTTGGGTAGAAGACATTCCTGAAGAATGGCGTAGACTCTATATCGGCTCAAGAGGTATCAATGCAAAGATACTCTGGGATTATTGTAAAGATCCATCTATCACTTGGGATGATCCAAGAAACATCATCATCTTTGCTCCAGGTGCAGTGACTGGTACTACAGCTCCAGCATCAGGCCGTACATCTGTCACTACTGTGGGATGTACCACAGGCATGTATCTAAAGAGCAATACAGGAGGTCACTGGGGCGCAGAGCTTAAGTTTGCCGGATATGACCATCTTGTTGTACATGGTGTTGCTAAAAAACCAGTATACATCCTGATAGAAGATGAGCATGTAGAAATTCGAGAAGCAAAAGAACTCTGGGGCAAAGATATTATTGAAACTGATGCACTCCTGAAGAAATGGCATGGAGAAGACTCTAGAGGGTTGTATATAGGACCTGCTGGGGAGAAGCTAGTTCGAGCTGCTTCAATTCAGTGCTCACTGTATCATGCTGCTGGTAGAGGTGGAGGAGCTGCGGTAATGGGCAAGAAGAAGCTCAAAGCAATTTCTGTAAGGGGTACAAAACCCGTCCGTGTAAAAGACCCAAAGAAATTTGCAGAGATTGCCAAAGAAATGCGTGAACTCCTCAAAAAGGATAGTGGCGCTCAGTCCTTGCATGAGTTTGGAACCTCTGGCTCGATTGCTGCGGTTAATGAGCTACATGCCTTTCCAGGTAAAAACTGGCAGACAGGATATACAGAAAATGCACATCCGATCTCAGGTCAGGCTTTGAACGAGAAAGGCTACCTGAAGCGTCGAGTAGCATGCTTTGGTTGTACCATTGGTTGTCACAGATACTCAACTATCGAGAAGGGACCAAATGCAGGAATTGCAAGTGGAGGGCCTGAATATGAAACCTTTGGCGCATTGGGTAATGGACCTGGAATCATCGATACTGAAGGTGTTCTAATCCTCAATGAGATATGCAATCGACTTGGCCTTGATACGATAACTGCTGGGACTGTCACTCAGTGGGCAATTGAGAGCTACCTTAGAGGAGTGCTTACCAAGAAGGATACCGATGGACTCGAACTTGATTGGGGCAAATTAGATGAGGTAAAGAAGACTGTTGAAAAAATAGCTCTTCGAGATGGAAATCTTGGAAACCTTCTCGGGGATGGTCTGAAAATTGCTACGAAAAAGGTTGGCAAAGATTCCTACAAATGGGCGATTATGAATGCTAAAGGACTCGAACAATCGAATGTTGAAACTAGGTCAGCAAAAGCCTATGCATTAGCTTTCGCAGTGAACCCTAGGGGTAATGATCATCTTATGACTGAAACATTTGCTGAGTTTGGAGCCAGTCCAGAAGCAATTGATGTCATAGAAAAAGTGACAGGGAATAAGAAATGGGCTTCACCACATTTCACAGAATACAGGGCTGAAATAGTTCGATGGCATGAGGATTGCTATGAGATAACAGAAGCACTTGGTTTCTGTGTCTTTACATCAACTGCAGCGTTTGGTGTCAATCCAGATAACATGGCAAGACTCTATGCAGCTGCGACTGGAATTGAATTGTCGGAAGAAGAAATGATGCTTACAGGAAGACGTGTTTGCACCATCGAGAAAGCATTCAATGTTACAAGAGGCGCAACACGTGAACACGACAATCTTCCATGGCGTCTAATGAACGAAGGTGCAGCATCGGGGCCATTGAAGGGTGAGAAGAACTCGCAGGAAGAACTGGACGGAATGCTTGATCGCTACTATGAACTTCATGGTTGGGATAAGAAAACAAGTTGGCCAACTCGAGAAACACTTGAGATGCTCGAATTGAAGTTTGTGGCGGACTATCTAGAGGAAATAGGGAAACTTCCCTAATTGAGGGGCTCAGCCCCTCTTCTTATATTTTGAAGGACGTAAGAATCATGAAAGGTTTCAAAGAATTGGGTGTAGCAATGACGGGTGTCTTTCCAGTCAACGAAGCTGTTGAATTAGCAAAGGTTGCTGAAGCATCAGGTTTGGGTTCAGCTTGGTTTGCTGAGGATTATTTCTTCCGTGGTGGTATACCTTACATGGCTGCTGCAGCAATGGCTACTGAAAAAATTAGGTTGGGATTGGGTGTTGTCAATCCGTATTCGCGGCACCCAGCATTGATAGCTATGGAATTTGCTACCCTCGATGAGATGTCAAATATGAGGACCGTATTTGGTCTAGGCTCCGGAGTGCCCTTCTGGATGGACCAGATGGGTATCTACGATAAGAAGCCACTATCAAGAACTCGTGCATGTATTGAACTTGTTCGAAAAGTGATGACTGGTGAGAATGTCAACCATGCTGACAACTTCTTCTCAGCTAAAGATATCAAACTGGTCTTCAAGCCAGTACGAAAGAGTGCACCTATTTACCTTGCATTTGAGGGACCTAAAGGTCTAGAACTTTCAGGAGAGATAGGTGATGGAGTGATACTTTCTATTTTCTGTACTCCATCCTATGTTAAATCTGCATGGGAGTGCATTGCCAAAGGTGCCAAAAAAGTTGCCAAGTCATTGGATGATTACGAGATGGTAGCCTACATGCCCATGGTTATCCATGATGATCTGGACAAGGCAATTAGCATAGCTCGCGAATTCTCAAAGCTATATCTTCCTCACTCCCAAGAGGGAGGTCCTTTGATGTCTCATGCAAGAGTCAAACCAGAAGACACTATAGCAATGAGAAAAGCAGCTGAGAAAAATGATGATGCGTTGCTAACAGAACTCATCACTGATGATATGGTGAAAGAGCTTTGTCTGGTCGGTGATAAGGAGGCTTGCATAAAGAGACTCCAGCAGATGATTGACGCAGGTGCAAATACAATCGTTGCGTTTCCAGTTCCTGGAACAGAACCAGTAGAGAACGCAAAGATATTGGGCAGAGAGTTCACAAATCAATTACACTAGGAGTCTTGAACAAATGCAAGAACCAGTAGAACCTTTCTGTTTAGATATAGAGGGCACACCAGATTTGACACCGAATATTAAGAAAAGAAACAGGATGATTGGATACATCACATCTTTTCTTACGGTTTTTACACTTGGAACTACTGAAATATTCGCATCGTGGTACTCGACTAGAATGGGTGGGACTCCACTTGAGTCTGGATTGGCTTTTGGGATTTTTGGCCTGGTCTACATGTTTTCACCAGCCATTGGAGGTCGTCTATCAGATGATTTGGGGCGTAAAAAGACGCTCTTAATCTCTACAAGCGGATATATTGTGGTAATCCTACTGTACCTCCTTCCTTTCTTTAGCCCTTGGCAACTCATAGCGATACGAGCTATCGAAGGACTGGTGTTTGGGTTCGTAGCACCTACAATCGAGGGGATGGTGAGTGAGCTCGAGCCAGAATCACAGGTTGCATCATTGGGGAATTTCTCAACCTCTTGGAGTGCATCTATGATTCTACCACCAATGGTAATAGCATATCTCTCAGGAATCTATGGAGACCAATCTGGAATATTCGTTGTCCTGGGAGTTGAATTTCTTGCACTGACAATTATTGCGGTTTTCCTACAAGGATACAAACGGAAGCCTAACACTTCATCAACGAATACTCAAGATAACATTTCACTGGACTCAGTAGAGAAGGTGAGTAAGAGCTCACCATTATTCATTGCGTCTTATCTATCTGTGATGCTTTGGGGAGTGGTATCTACAATAGTACTTGGTTTGTTTCCATCCTACATTGTAATCCTATCTGATTTAGGATATCCATTCGTAAGTCAGGATTTTGGTAATCTCCTTCTAATCTGGAATCTATCTCGTACTGTCACATTCATCGTGATTGCTAGATTATCAGGAGAGCATATGAAACAAGCCATAGTTTCAGGAGCAATACTCTCAGCAATATCAGGCTTCATGCTTTTCCTCTTCACGGATATTTGGGTATTCGCCATTGCCATGATCCTCTCAGGAATAGCTGTTGGTTTTAACTACCTCGGGGCGCTTTATTTGGTTGTCTCATCAACTGATATTGAGAAAGGAGCTCATGCAGGACTTGTTGAGAGCATGGGAGGAGTAGGATTATTCCTTGGGCCCATAATAGGTGGTTGGTTCATGGAAATTGAACTAACACTCCCATATCTAATGTATGCAATCTTTTCAGTTGTTGTCCTTATCCTAATGGTAGTACTCTTGAGAAAGCACACTTGAAAGAAAAAAGTCATTTCTCTTTCAGGATATCATCGAAAGCTCCTTTGAGACAAGGAGCTTCGTTAATTTTTTTCTTAGGTGGAAAAGGATATGCTACCTTACTATGAGATAGACCAGATTCGACAAGCATGAATGCGGTTTTGATAGCTACTATCCATGGATCGATGATGGGAACCTTTAGCTCTTCCATTATAGGTTTGAGATTGACTTCATGGGATAATGCTGTGCATCCAAGAACAATAACGTCTGCACCATGATTATTCAATAGATCTCGACATTCATGAAGAATCTCTTTCTGCGCCTGAGTAGGTTTCTTGGCAATGTCAAGAACAGGCATTTTCAAGTAACGAACTCCAGCACAGAACGACTCGAGCCCCTCTTTTCTGACCCCATGTTCTATACATCGTTTCAGAGCTTCGCCTTGAACCGTAATTACACCAAAACGAGTTCCTAAGGTAAGAGCTAAGTGAAAAGCAGTATTTCGTGGTCCAACCACTGGAACCTCCGAAACCTCGCGAGCAGCCTCAAGAACTGGGTCACATGCACAGTCTATCACGATTACATCATAGCCCTTTTTGTTCGCGAGCACTACTTGTTCTAGGATGAACGGAGAGTTATACGCTTCATCCGTCAGAGACTCAACACTGTGAGTACCATGTCGAGGAGTGAAGTTACCAATCTCACAACCAGGGGGTGTATGTAAATCAACAAAGGATTTCTTCTTGGGATCTTTCCACCAATCAATACCTGTTGCTCCAATGAGGGCTAATTTTGTCATATGATTGCTCTCTCCTATGAAAATACACAGGATATCTACAATGGCTTACTTTGAAACTAGTGGAGCCGTCCTATTATCTCTTCCATTTGCTTGTATTCGAGCTCAGGATGACCATATCTCTCGGGAGAGAACGCTTTCTTCCCAATCTCAGTGCTCCCAGCAAACCGAAGTCTTTCATGAGCTGAAACAGCTGTAACGACCACTTCCATTCCTTCCCTAAGGTTAGCACTCATTATGCCATGTCCATTCTCAGGATCTTGTAGGCAGATGAGGTCAGGAAACATCACTACTGGCTTGCTATCACACATGGCCATCATATACTCATTCTTTACAACTAATTCGAAACGACCCTTTAGGTTGTCGGGTTTGATTCGGACCAAGACATGCCAATGTCCTGCTCGATCCTCACCTTTAACCTCTTTGACCTTACCTTGTGTAAGGACTTGCCCACCCATTACATCTAGAAATGCATCAATAGGGTTCTTCTTGTTCGCATTTGCATCTTGAATTGCAGCTCCAAGTTCGATTGATTTTGAAATGCTGTTTGGAATCACTGCTTTCTTGAGCTGTGCTCCAGATTGATAGTAGTGGTTGTTGGCTCCAGCACCACCATCCTGAACTACAGCGAATCTTCCGATTTCATCAGCAAGTGCAGGGGATGTAGTTTTATCCACAATGATTATGCTTCCATTCTTGGAAACAACAGGCATAGGACAGAGCTCAATCCCGTATCCAACAAAAGTAATCATTTGGGTTTCAGGGGCGGATCTTCCAAGACCATCTCCATCAACACACGTAATCCCTGCTCTTGCAGCTAATGATAGCATTACAGTTGTATTAGTCCCACCAAGTTCAAAGGGGACAAGGTGATTCACGTTCTTGCCTGTAATTCTCTCAGATATCTTCATTGCCTCGTGGAGTTCATATCGAGTTTCCCAAGCTTCAAGCATGTCACCTACTGATTTGAAGGCTTGAACAGAGCCCATATAGCCACCGCATACAATAAAGGCATCATCTCTGATTTCGTCGGGTGGAGTTATCTCGTAGACTCTTCCTTTGTTATAGTCCCAATCCACCATTGGCTTCCCGAATGATACAGGATCGCCACCACCACCGGTTCCAAGTATGCCTACTCCTGTAAGCATATCATATGCATTCCCTTTTGTAAGTTTCATGGTCCCAAAACCCCAATTCTAGACCTTGCCTACTTTGCGTCTCGAGTCCCTTCCATTGAATGGACGAATTTGTACCAACGTTGCTTTGTTCCAACCTTCGCTCTTCTTTTCCATCCACCAGTCTTTGGAATGTCCTCAATTAATTGATGCAACTTCTTAGCTCTGGAAATGACCAGGTCCTTCTGCGCTTGGTCAAGTTCTTGAACTGTGGGTACAAAATCAATGAATTTCTTGATGTTCTCTGTGACTGTGTAGTAAAAGCCCCAGTCATCAGACAGCATCTTTGCTATGTATTTTCCATTTAGAGCTTTGTCTTGTCCATCCTCATTTACATCATGCGCAAGAAATGTAATAATTAGGTCTTTCAAGTCCTTGGCATTTATCTCAACAATCTGAGTCTTTTCTAAAAACAGCTCAGCTAGAGGAATTGTGGGTGAGTCGACATCTAGACGTTTGTTTTTCTTAAAATCGATTTTATGACAGAATTCTAGGTGGTCATAAAAGACATCTATTTTCCGGTCTCTTTCTTTATCTATGAATAGGTCTCTGAGTGTTGAAGCTCTAGCAAAACTAGGTGGCACCCAATAGTATCCAAGATCATCTCGAAAGAGATTGATTAGTTTCTGTCGATGATTGTAATATGATACAAAATCTATGTCGGTTACTTCACGGCCCATTTTGATATGAAGATCTGCAAATTCTGGGCTCTTTAATCTAAACGCGAGACAGCCAATAATCCGGAGTGGAACTCCAAGATCAGCTGCTGCTTTTTCTATTCTTAAGGCTTCATTCATGAAATCATCAAGAATAGGACCATATTTGTCAGTCACTTGTCAGTGCACCTCGATACTCAGATTACATATGACGATGCTGAATTACATTAATATCTTGTGTCATGTGGCATTATCAGCTTATTTTTCAAAGTCATATTAAAGTACTGGGATACCGCTATACCATTAAGGATTTAAATTGGCTTAAAGAGAATTTCTTTATCATTATATGAGGTAGTTTGATGAGAATTTTCCTAGCAGCCGATCCACACGGAAGTCAGCAAACATGGGAGAAGATGTGTAGAGCACCAAAAGTGTTCAAAGCCGATGTAGCAATGATGTGCGGAGACCTCACTGGCAAGGCAATCATGCCAATTATTCAAGAGAAAGAAGATAGATGGTATGCCTCACCACATGGTAGCAAAAAAACATTCAAGAAGCAAAAGGACTTGGATACTTTTATTAAATTCACAAAGGATGAAGGATACTATCCAAAGATCCTAACACCAGAGGAACTTGCCAAACTTCGAGAAACACCAGGCGCCATAACCAAATTATTCCAAGATTTAATGCAAGAAAGAATACAGCTATGGATGGATATGGCAAATGAAAGAATTCCAGAAGACATTATGGTAGTTGTCAATCCAGGGAACGATGATGACTTATCTATAGATAAGGTCATTCAGGACGATCCGCGGGTCATCTATCCTCTTAAGAAAGTTGTAGATGTAAGAGGGTATCCTATGATTAGCTTGGAGTGGGTAAATTCCACACCTTGGAACACTCATCGAGAATGCCCTGATGAGGAATTAATGGACAAGCTTGAAGCTGAGTTTGCCCGACTCGAAACGAATGATTATTCAAATGTGATATGTAATTTTCATGATCCACCATATAATTCCGGACTGGATACCGCTCCTACATTGGATGAAGAATTCAAGATAAAGAAATCCGGTGCAATGGAGGTTCTGGGTCCTGTAGGGAGCAAGTCAGTTAGAGCTGTGATTGAAAAGTATGAACCACTTCTTGGTATGCATGGACACATTCACGAATCTGTTGGATACCGGCAAATTGGTAGAACACTTTGTGTGAATCCGGGTTCGGAATATAGAGAAGGAATCTTGAAAGGTTTCCTAATCACAGTTGAGGATGGTAAAGTCCAAGCTGGTAGAGTTGAACTCTAATTCAGTACAAAAATATGGGGAGTGTATCACGCTTCCCGATTCTCTCTTTTTAGAAAGAAAATAAATAGTAGAGATATTAACATGGATTTAATAAATTAAATCTGGAAAGGGTTCTGATGACGCTTTTATTAAAGACTAGAACTGATGTGGATGATCTTACAACAGGCTGCACTTTCTTCGGGACAGGCGGAGGAGGTAGCAAACAGCTTGGTCTCGATATGCTATACCCGCATGTCGATGCTGGAAAAACAATTGAAATCGTAGATGTAGGAAAAGTTCGTGACAACGACTGGGTTGCTTGTGCATACTACTCAGGCACAATAGCTCCACCAACTCCTGAGATTGAAGCACTGCGTACACGGTTTACATGGGATTTCTTTGAAAAGGAGCTAGCAGAAGGTCTAGCATCACTTGAAGAGTATATGGGAGTAAAGTTTGCCGCTGTTGCTCCATTCGAATTGGGTGGAGTCAATACCCCAGCACCAATCGATGCTGCAGTTAAATATGGTATCCCGTGTGTTGATGGAGATTACTCAGGACGCGCGGTTCCAGAAATTTGTCAAAATACAGTGTGTGTAAAAGGATATTCTATGGCACCTATGGCTCTTATTGACTGGTTTGGAAATAAGAGCATTGTACAAAATGTGATTAATTATGAGATGGGTGAACGCCTTTCAAAGGCACTTAGTGAAGTTGCGTGGGGTAGGCTTGGAAATGTGGCGTTCCCAGTTAAGGGAAAGGACTTTCATGATGCAATTATTCCGAACACATTAACAAAGAGCTATGATGTTGGAAAAATGATCCGAGAATGCAGAGAATCAGGTGATGATCCAGCTGAGAAGATTGTAGAGAGAGTCGGTGGTTGGGTGTTGTTCAGAGGAGAGGTCGTTGAAAAGACATGGGAGAATAGAGAGGGATATATGTGGGGAGAAACTGAGATTAAAGGTTCAGGCATTAAGCATGGGAAGAAATTCAAGGTATGGTTCAAGAATGAGAACCACATTACGTGGCTTGATGGAAAACCTTGGATAATGAGCCCAGACATTATTGAGATTATTAATGCTAAAACTGGCGAACCAATTACAAACACTGACATAAAGCCAGGCGATAAAGTAAGCGTTTTAGGTATGGAAGGAGAAAAGCTATTCAGAAGTCCAGAAGGTCTGAAGGTATTAGGACCTCGTCATTTCGGATTTAACCTAGACTATAGACCGATTGAAGAACTAGTATAAGATTGTAGGGGGCATAGATTGTATCAAAGCTCTTTACAAATTAGACAATTGTGCGGTATCAACTAGTCAGTTTTATCTTCACAACATAATGTTTACGCAATCCCGCAGGTTCTTTTAATATCAGTATTCCTTCATAGTCATCGTTGAAGAATTTAGTGAGATTCTTATCAGGATCTTCCCCACTTTTTCGCATCAACCTCGCAACATGGTAAATCAGTTCCTGAACCCATTTTCGCAAGTGCTTTCTTTCATTTTCTACTAGATTGGGATTCGCCTCAATGTAGTAATGAATCTCCCAAGCTATCTTACGGTTGTACCATGCAGAAGCAAGGAAGTTGATTAGCACCATCGCAATTGCTAGTACAGCTAGAGGAATAATGAAATCCTGTAAGAAAGCCCACTGAAAAACCCATGTGAGTAAAAGTACAGGCGCAACAATAGTGAGTAAAGCCATTGATGCAAAAGAGAAGTACTGCTTTCTATTGAGCCAGCCTTCAATGCCTGGAATCTTAGGACCAATTGCAGCAAGCTTATGCAGAACCTTTCGAATGACTCCCCATTGTCTTATGAAACTTTGGGGCAATTCACCTTTGTTGATCTTCTTATCGATAAAGGCAAGTTCGTAAGTTCTGTTTATTCGATAGCCATCAAAGACAGTAATGAGGTTTCGACTAAATTTCAAGTCCAATTCAGAGGGGTTGAAATTAAAATCGTCCAAAGAGATAGGAGTTCCTTTCTTGCGTTTTGATTGCTGACTCATCTTTCATAGTCCTCTTTCTGCAGGCTCATGTTATCAGCTAATTAACATTTGTGATTTTGAGCTAAATCGCAACCGTCTGGTTTAAGAACTGCCCTGTTCGAACACAATTTAGCAACTCCGGGTGACCTTTAAAAAAGGGGTACTTCAATGGTGAAATAGCACAATGTCCAACAATGATAGACTTCCAGATATCGAGTATATTGGCACAGATCCTTATAGTGAGAAACAGCATGAGATACAAATTAATCCAAATTGCGCCAGATTCGTTCTTCCTCGAGAAAAGAAAGGAAAAGAATACCAAGCAGTTTTTGATGCAGAATGGAAGGAAGTCATATCGTTTGAGGTGTGTGAGGTTCATTATGGTAAGGATGATCAAACATGGCCAATTGATGAAGTACTACCCGATGATTTCAAACCATTGGGAACGGTGGGCCTGCTTTTTCTCTATATGATGCCCTTTGGTCAAGCATTCTTTCCGGTATGGGGCAAAATACCACTAGAAGATGTACTAAAAGTTCGAAGCCTCATAGAAGAACGATTGCAGCGACCGTCATTACCTGGATTAGCTCACCATGGAACAGCAGCGGCTGTAAAATATGTACTTCAGCATTGTGAGATTCAAAGTCAGAAAAGAGCAGAGTGGTATGATTGGACAAAGAAAGGACGTATGTCTAAACCAAATCCTAAATTCCGAGAAATAGGACCGAATTATGTTTACTGTAAAGAGGGGATGGCAATTGACTTCTACGGTGCAGGTGAGCAGCTGGAGCAGATGTCAACATTTTGGCCTTGGAGACTGGTAAAAAGAGTCTTTGCGGATCACAACGAGCTCGTTGTACGATACCAATGGTATGAGGACTCCTATATGTTTGAACAACAGGTATTGGAAGATGATGATCGCCATGAGTTCGGAGAAAAAGCGGAAGCAGCACTTGCATCTTACCAATCCTCTGATGATGTAAAAGAGCTCCTTTTGATAAGACCTTGGTCATTTCCTTCAAAATTTCATCGAACATGGGATAAACTAGAGGCTTTTTCGAGCAAAGCGAGCAGAAACAGATTCCCGCCAATCTATGACTTTCAAGAAGAGTAGAAGAAACGACTTTGATCATACTTTGATATTGTAAGGATAGCTATAGTTGAAAAAAAAAGAAATGAAGAAGAGAGCTTGCGGCTCTCTTCAAATATTCTATAATCTACTCTGGTGGTAGTTGTCCGAAGATTGCGGACATCTCGATGCCCTTGGCTTTGTTCTTAGCACCATAGTACATGTATGCCAGTTGACCAATCAGGTACACAATGACTGTGAACCAGACCTCAAACTGAACAGTGGGATCTGGTACGTAGGCAATCAATGCATAGAAGAATGCTGCGCCTGAAATCAGACCAGCAAGCGAAACTAATGGAATGCCAAGGAATTTCCATGCACCACTCCGCTCCCACAATGTTGGCCTATAGTATGGCAGTGAAACTGCAGCCAATGCCATTTGCCATCTGATGAAGACATAGGTGAAAGCCACGCCTATCAGAGAAGCCAAGGCTGTGCCAAAGAAGGCTTGTAGGATTGTTGCGTATAGGACTGTACCTAGCGATAGAATCAACCAGAACCACAGTGTGATGTGTGGCACATGGTACTTCGGGTGGACTCTTGCGAATGCCTCTGGGCAGAACCTGTCCATAGCCATCGAGTGCATTGGTCGGGTCACCCACAGCGCATTGCTTGGTGAGTCTAAGACACTAGCAAAGATTGGGCACAGGATCACGAACCAGGCAATTGGATTGGCTCCTAGCGCTATTGCTGCGTAGTTACCAAATCCTGGGAAGAACCCAGTGACACCATTTGCGAGGTTGATACCATAGAGGTTGTTACCCATGCTGGCCTGAACTGCGAATGCAGATAGCAAGAAGAAGCCGGCAATGCCAGCCCAACCACCAACGTTGCTAAGCGGAATGTTCCTGCTTGGCTGTGAAACCTCACCTGCAACTGGCATAATCAGATAGGGCCACATTCCTCCAACTGTCAGAATGAGAGCACCACCAATTGCGCCAGGGTTGAAGTCTATGTAGTTGACTGGTGTAGACGGGTTAAATGCACCCGGACCAGCAGCCCAAGCGCCAGTACCAAATACACCATCCCATACAGTCTGGTTTATTGGGCTCGCAATTAGGACTAGGTCAGCAACCAGTAGAGCTACTATGTTAATGATACCTAAGATTATAACGAACCATCCCAGCCATTTGACACTGAGATAGCTGAAGATGAATCCAACAAAAATCATCAACGCAGCAGCCACGAACAACCAGATTACGTTACCCTGAAGTTCTTGCGCGAAGGATACTAGGCCTGCGTTTCCGGTAGCCCATCCAATGACGACAAGTCCGCCAGCGAAAATTTGTACAGCAAAAAAGCTTCCAGTGCCTCTAAAGACTGGGTTGGTAATCACGCTTCGCCAGCCTTCCATTACACCAAATATAGGGCTCAGACCACGTCCGGTGAAGTGGTATGATGCACCAGACCTTGGCATCGCGAGCATCAGACACATCAGTGAAATTGCTTCAAAGAATACAATGCCTGAACCGATGGCATACATCGGTAACAGATGCGCGCCGGGATACCAGGATGAAACCTGTGGTCCAAAGTAGTGGAACCAAGGTCCTAGTGTTAGTGCTATTGGAAGAAGAAGAGCGAAACCGGTACCTACTTCCTTTACAAGGCCGGAGCTCTCTCGCACGAAGAGGAGCTTTTCTTCCTCACTCAATTTGCGTTGTTCTCCTTTTTTTCTCTCTCACGACAAGAAAACGAATCGTTATCGTGATAATGTTTTAGGGGTGTACGCTGATATTTAAACTAAAGGGTATCATTTTTTGAGACTTTAATATCGACTTTAATATTATTAGCTCCTATTCAATACGGCATTTGTCGGAGTGCTCAAAATACTATCACGAGTGTCGAAGTCTCTTAAAGAAATCCTGATCTAGAAGGAGCACCTCGACATTCTTTGTACGAACACCAGTACGACTCTCTAGAAGGACATTCAAAATGATTTCAATATCCATTATGTGAACCGGCGGGACTGAGACCTTCATGTCTTTAGTGGCATATCCCAGTGCTTCCTGTTTCCCTTCATTTGTGACAATGCCATTTGTAATTAGAACACCCTGATTTGCTTGATGAGTTGGAAGAGACCCTCTAATCTCGCGAATGAGGTCAGCCCCAATCCTCTCGTCAAAGTCGCACTTCTTGGCGTATACAACAACAGGAGACCTACCACCATCATCTCGCCATGATGTTAGAAGCACAACGGTTTCATTATGTGTATCAACCTCTTCAGCCTCCTCTACACAGGCTCGAATGTTAAGAAGAACAATTCTTGCGAGATCGTTAAATCCTTCTAAATCGAGTCGAGCAATCTCATGTCTCATCTCTCTGCGAGTTGCACGATTAAAGTCATCAGCACGAGCTCGCACTTCAGCAATTAATTCCTCGTCCACTGCTCCTTCGCAAAGGTCGTTATACTGATATAGTCCAGGTCCTGTACGTAGGAAATACGCAGGCCGATTATCTTCCTGTGCTTGTTTGCCTTCAATGGAGAGGGATGCTGAAACTGAGGCAGGATCACGTGCCAATGCTTCTGCAATCTTCTTATAATGAACTGGCTCAGCCCTAGCATGTTGTGCGAGCCATTCTCTGAGGGTAAGTTTTGATATCTTATCTGCCAATTTCTATCGCAACCGATGCTGTCGTTAGCTTTTTTGACTACCCACTATTGTTGGGCGTATCCTTGTTATCAAGGTGAAATCAAGGTGATGTCTGGTAACATCCCCTTTATGACATTTGTCCCGCCCCGTGGCTATGGTGGGCATTCCTGTTGATTTTTGTATTTATATGGGTAAATTTAAACTTTAAGACTGTATTAAGAATTATGAGTGTGGATAAAAGAAATTGACAACAGTTTTCGTGAAGCTCATGAACAAAGGGTTGAAGCATTCAGAACATGATAAGTTCTCATTTGAAACAGGTGAGGATTCAACTGTTCGTGATTTAATTGATGAGCTCCATGAAGAGTATGGAGAAAGATTCGAAGTTTATCTGGAAGACAAGGAGAAGCGAATCCTTAGAAGAGACACAGTTGTCATTGTCAATGGTATGAACATGGTTGCGCGAAAAGGAGAGAAAACAAAACTCTCCAAAGGTGATCTGATTGTTTTTATGATTGCAGCTGTTGGTGGCTAAAAGAGAGGAGAAGGTGTTTCCCATCCTCAATTAGTCTTCAGGGAAATAGTCAGATTCGAGAATTTCAGGATTAACAATACCAGCAGATACAGCCATTATTTCAGCAACATCCAAGACCCTGATATCCAAGTCAGCTTCATACATACCATGTGTCAGATTCATCTCGCAAGCTGGACAGATGGTCGTCATTAACTCAGCATTAGTACCAACAAAATCTCTGATTCGTTCGTCTGATACCTTCTGAGAGTAATCAGGAAACATGATTTTGCATCCTCCACCACCGCCGCAACAGAATGCATGCTCACGATTTCTTGACATCTCAATGAATTCCAAACCAGGGATTGATTCGAGAACTTTTCGTGGTGAATCGTAGATATCTCGATAACGTCCTATCTCGCATGGGTCGTGATAGGTGACTTTCTTCGTAACTGAATTCTTGAATTTCAGCTTCTTTTGTTCAACAATCTCAAGCAATACTTCACTAGTATGACGTACCTTAATTGGTAACTTATCCAAACCTAGAAGATGAGGATACTCCTCGTCAAATGCTCTAAAGCAACTAGGACAAGGAGTTATGATTTCATTAACTCCACGATCCTGCAATTTCTTCAAGTATGCTTTTGCATACTTCTTTGCATCTTTCATGATTCCTGTTACCCAATAGGGGGTACCGCAGCATTTCTGATCATCACCTAAGAAATCTAAATCATACCCAGCAGCTTGAAGCAACCGTACAAGGATGTTTGTTTTCTCCTTGAAACGATGACTAGCTAGGCATCCCGGATAAAACAAAGTCCCTGATCCTTTGTTGAATTCAAGTCCTGCAGTCCACTTGGTATGTTCCTTGACAGAGTCTGCAAAGATGTTACCTGACGATGTGACTGTTTCAGCCATATTTGTTCCAGCTTCAGGGATTTTTATTCCTTGGTTTATGAAGTCCTGCCGCATAGCCTTTGTAATCTCAATTACATCAATTTGAGCTGCTTTCTTACACTCCTCTCTACACCTTCCACACATAAAGCATCCAAAGATTCTTTCTGCAAGTTCTTCAGAATATTCCAGCTTACCCTCAAGAATTGACCGGGCAATCGCCATTCTACCTCTTGCTGTAGAAGACTCCCAGCGCTGTGTGAAAATTTCAGGACATCGGTCATTGTAATCGAATCCACGGCAGAACTCACATCTCCCGCAAGCATAGATCATGTCTTTGTATTGCTCAATTTTCATTGCAGTTCTTCCTCCGGAATGAAAATTCCACGTTGCAAGATATTCTTTGGATCCAATGTCTTCTTTAGTGTCTTAAGAAGCCTGTAGTATCCTGTGTTTCGCTCAGCGACGAAGCTTCGAAGACCGTCCCGTCCACCAATTCCATAAGGAACAACTGGACCATTGAGAGTTATTTCATCAATCTCATGTGCTATCTTCACTAGCTCTTTCCATTCTTCTGGCTCCTTGTAATTAGTCACCATGAAGGCTAACCAATCCCTTGGTAGAATCTGTCCCCCAAAACCCGCTTTCGTGTATCCTCTTTTCTCTATGAGTTCCTCTTTCCAAATTCTATACAAGAAGGTTATATCATCAATTCGAAGAGATCCTGCTCCAAAGAAGTGCCAGACACCTGTGTTGAAAAGGTCTGTTAGTCCCGTCAAAATTCTACCAAAATAATCATCAGCTGGAGCGCGATCGCCTATTTCTCCACCAAGCTCATTGATTTTCGCTATTATCATCTTCTTCCGATGGTCAACAATTTCCTGCTCGTAACCGAAAATATCCATCATTAAGAAGAGCACTTCAGGTGCTGTTGGAGCAACCCAGAGGTATATGCCTTGCATGTACTCATCACCTACATGCTGGTTGATGAAGTGACCAAACTCAATAACATCATCAAGTGTCTTCATTGTGGCGGTTAACCGCTCTGAGATATCAGTGGTTGGTCGAACTCGCAAGGTTAATTCAGTACAGACTCCAAGAATTCCTTCTGCACCAATGAACATACCAGCGAGATCAGGACCGAGACATTGACGCTTGAATTTACCTGCACTTGGCCATGCTGCTGACCCAGTTTCTACTACATCTCCATTTGGCAAGACCATCTCCAAAGAGATGATATCTTGGTTGCCATGGAAGCCAAACTTAGCTGTGGAATGAGGTCCACCTCCTGCCTTCATGACCGACCCACCAACAGTCATTGCAGGACCTCCAGCTTCACTACAAAGATATGTGAGTCCCTGCTTTCTCAACTCTCGGTCTAATTTCGCCCATGTGCAGTTGGGTTGCACTGTTGCTACAAGGTCTCTCGTATTGATTTCAATGACCTTATTCAAGCGTCCCATATCAAGCATAATTCCAGGTTCTTGCGGGAGATAGGCATCCCAATGAGAAGTGCCTCCCCCACGTATGTATACCGGAATTTCATGACTGTTTGCAATCTTTAGAATGGTTTGAATCTCTTCTCTAGATTCGGGTAGGACAACATGAGTTGGTATTTTCTGCGCTGCAGGGCTAAGGTCACGACTATATGGAATCAGGTCGAACTTTTTATCGGTGACTCGATTCGGACCTACAACCTCTTGAAGAAGGCTTGTAACCTTCTTAATATCGACCATCATGAATCGCTCCAATGACACCAGAATAGTATAAGATGTCCAGAGTAGTGCCCACCGATTAATTAAAGACTACGGTCTGAACCCGATTTAAGAAGAGATTAGAAAAATTAGAGGAATAGGAATGAACATGAAACCTAGGGAGAGATTTCATGCTGCTGTTAATCATGAAGAGCCTGATCGAGTACCGATGGACTATTGGACAACTCCACAAGCATATGAGAACTTACGGGATTATTTAGCCATAACTGCTCCAGAAACACAAGAATGGGGAATAATGGCTACATGGAAAACATCGGAAGAGCTATTGAAACGTCTTAATGTTGATTTTAGACGAGTATACATGAAATCCTCAGCTAGTTTTGCACCTCAGCCACTTCCAGATGGGTCTATTGAAATTGAGTTCAAATGCGGTATGAAAGTAATAGGAGGTTACAACGAAGTCACCTACTATCCTTGGGCTGATTTTACGGAAGTTGAACAAATCGAGGATTTTGATTGGATTGATCCAGATGATCCATCAAGATTGGATGGAGTTAGGGATTGGGCTGAATATCTACATGAGAGAACAGATTATGCAGTTGTAGGAATGGTTGGAGGGCCTTGGGGTGTTTTCGAGATTGTGGCTCATTATATGCGAGGGTTTGACAAGTTCCTAATCGACCTGCTAAGAAGACCAAACCTAGCGGATGCAATGATGGAGAAGAGCATGAAACTTGCCTTAGAGATGAATCGAGTCTTCTTGGATGAAGTTGGAGAGTATTTAGACATCGTGCAAGTTGGGGATGATCTTGGACATCAAGATGGTCTTCTCATAAGTCCAAGAGTATACAGAAAAATGGTAAAACACAGACACAAGAGAATCTATAGTGATATTCATAAAAGAGCGCCTCACGTGAAAATTCTGTATCACTCGTGTGGTGCAATCGAGCCTATGATAGAAGACCTTCTTGAAGTTGATGTTGACATCTTGAATCCGATTCAGCCACTTGCAAAGGGAATGGATTCTGTTGAACTCAAGAAGAAATATGGGGATAGGCTAACATTTCATGGAGGGATAGATCTACAACACGCTATGTCAGCTCAAGGTACAGTCAACGATGTGCGAGCAGAGGTTGATAGACGAATAAAAGCGTTAGCACCTGGAGGCGGCTACATACTCGCGCCTGCACATAACATACAACCAGAATCGACTCCAGAAAAAATCCTTGAGCTCTATGACTACGCATCTAAGAAAGGTGTGTATCATTTACGTTGAGTAGAGCTAAGGGATTGGTCGCTCTTTGTGAAGGTCATGAGGGTCTTTTCCTTCATCTAATTTTTCAGACCACCACTTATCAGTCCCCACAACTGCTTCTGCGTGTCTTAAAACATCCTCAATTCGACTAGCTGGAATCACAATAATTCCATCACCATCTCCAAATACTAAATCTCCTGGATTCACAGTGACTCCACCGCAGACTATAGGACTTTGGACCGACTCCATATCTAAACGGCCTCTCATTGTACCGGGATGACGACCGCGGGCAAAAACTGGGAAATTTAATTTATCAATATCATAGATATCTCGGGAGGTGCCATCAACAACTGCTCCGCGAACACCTCGCTTTAAACCAATCTTCGTTAATATCTGCCCCCATGCTGAGCAATCATTTGCGCCAGCCATGTCAATAACAAGAATGTCACCATCTGAGGCTTCGGTCCCCAGACTCATGAATACATCAAGTTGATTCTCGTCATATGGTCGATTCGCAGGAGCGCGTTTTAGTTTCCCAGTTCGTGCGAATCCAGCCATTCGGTTATTTTTTGTTAGAGGTGTAATTCCTCTGTCCATGCATACCTGTCCAAGTCCAACCTCATCTGCAGCATCTGAAAGAGCTGCAACATAGAGTTTCATTGTACGTTTGATAATTAAAATTCTATCAGTCGTCATAGAAGTCACTTCCTTTCCCAACGATAAATGCAGAAATCATCGCCACGCATCATGCACTTGGGCAATGACATCGACACATTAGGATCAATAGCTTGACCAATTCCCTCGTCTATTTTAGTTACATGCTCGCATATATCCAGACTAGCTCCTCGCGCCTTGAAGGATTCTATCCATGGACAATACGTGACCTTCAAATCAAAACGTTTGGCAGTCTGATTTTCTACAGAGAGTTCAAATCCAAAGTAAGGATAGCTTCCATGAAAGAACTCGAAAATGGATTGTAGGTCACCTTTTCTCAGAGTGCCATTCTTGATTCCAGCATTACCAAGCTCCAAACCATGAAGACGATTGACCTCCCCAATCTCTTTCAATCCTTCATCACCCATCAGTCGGCGGATCGTTTCAACATAGATTACATGTGTATCTGCAAGAGTGTTCATGTTGGTTTTTCGAACTTCCTCGGCACTTGGATTGGACATAGTTAAGCACAAACCTTACTGAGTTGGATGATTAATTACCAGATGTAACTTAAAACTTCTCTGAAGTACATGATGATTTTTCTTAAAGTATGATGGTCCATTAGATAGGTTATATAAACTAGGAATATTCTCGCAGCATCAGAAGGGTGACACCTATGCTTGCTGAGAGAAATATAGATGTTCCAGCTAGTGAAATCCGTAAAATCTTCAACATGATTATTGGAAGAACTGATGTCTTTGACATGACTGTTGGCATACCTGATTTCGACACACCTGAACACATCAAGGAAGCTGCAAAGAAAGCTATAGACGATGGATTTACTAGGTACACTCACAATGCAGGTTATATAGAGGTTAGAGAAGCACTTGCGCAGAAACTCAAGCGAGACAATAATATCGAAGCAGATCCAGTTAGTGAAATGGTACTAACCGCTGGAGGTATGGGGGCACTCGTTCTAGCTAATTTGGTGATGATAAATCCTGGTGATGAGGTGATTTATCCTGATCCTGGTTTTGTAAGTCATTACGCTCACATAAAGCTAGCAGGAGGTATACCAATCCCCATACAATTGAAGAAGGAAAATAGGTTTGGTCTTTTGTCGGAGGATGTAGAACACAAAATTACTCCTAAGACGAAAATGATTGTTCTTAACTCACCCAACAATCCAACTGGTGGAGTCACTCCCAATAGTGAATTGAAAAGAATTGCTGAACTATGTATTGAGAATGACATCTATGTCATAGCTGACGAAGCATACGAGAAGTTTAGATATGTAGATGAAGAACCACTGTTCATCGGTTCTCTGCCAGAAATGAAAGAGAGGACAGTTTCGATATTTTCGCTTTCTAAAACATATGCAATGACAGGCTGGCGAATAGCTGTGGCTACAGGATCCAGTGAGATTATCGGTGCTATGACCAAACTACAAGAACATGTAATCGCAATGCCGACTTCAATTGCACAAAAAGCTGCAGCAGCAGCGGCTGTTGGCCCTCAAGACTGCGTGGCTGATATGCTCAAAACATTTCGAAAACGACGAGACCTTATTACTAAGGGATTAAACGATATTGAGGGAGTTGAAATAGCTCCTCCTGGAGGCGCATTCTACGCATTCCCAGATGTTTCTGCGTATGGCGTGAAATCATATGATCTTGTTCACAAAATTCTGAATGAAACCAATGTTGTTACAATCCATGGAACAGCTTTTGGAAAATACGGTGAGGGATTTCTCAGACTTTGCTATGCAGTTTCAACAGAGAGAATTAATGAGGCTCTCAGTAGATTGGATAGCTATTTACCAAAATTGCTGCATTAGATATACCAGATGCGAAAAGTAATGAACAGAAAAATCGGTAGTTTGAGAGATGACGTTCCGTAGTAAGCAACTCAAGCAAAGAATGCTTGAAGCGGTTCCAACGATATCATCTGAGAGAGCTGTCCTTTTCACAAATTACGTGAAAGAAAATTGGTCCAAACCAGTGATATTACGGAATGCAGGCGCTTTTGCTCATGTTCTGGATAATATGACTATTAGAATAGAGCCGGATGAACTAATCGTTGGTAATATGGGACCGACACCACGTTCGTGTCAGGTGTTTCCAGAGTATAGCTGGAAGTGGATTGAAGAAGAACTAGATCGGTTTGATAAACGTAGGACTGAACGCTTCTCAATAAGCGAGAAGGATAAGCAGAATCTCCGGGAAGTTTTCAAATTCTGGAAAGGTAAGAGTACCGCAGAAATTTCTGGAGAACTAATACCTAATGAATCTAAAGAAGCATCTAGCGTCGGATTATTTACGATTGGGGCGCCTGGGACGGGAATTGGTCATGTAATTGCAAATTATGAGAACGTTCTGAGGAAGGGATTCCTGAGAATCCTAGATGAGATAGAAGACAAAGAAGGTGATTACTTCGATGCAGTCCGTACTGAGATAATTGCAGTTCTCAGGTTTGCAGAACGATTCTCTCACCTTGCCTGCGAAATGGCGGAGATTGAAACAGATGAACTGAGAAGGCATGAGTTAAGAGAGATATCAAGAATCTGTAATAAGGTCCCAGCTAAACCTGCAGGAACGTTTCATGAAGCTATCCAATCTTTCTGGTTTATCCATTTATTGATGCAGACTGAATCAAATGGTCATTCAATGTCTACAGGTAGATTTGATCAGTACATGTTTCCATACTATAGAACAGACATTAAGAATGAACGGATAGATCGAGAAAGAGCAATTGAATTGCTTGAGCTACTCTGGATTAAGCTGACTTCTCTCATCAAGATTAGAAATGAATACTACAGTATTGCATTTGCAGGACATCCAATGTTTCAGAACCTCACGATTGGTGGTCAAAACGCAGATGGCTCTGATGCTACAAATGATCTCACGAAACTAATCCTTGAAGCCACTGCAGACATCAGAGTCACTCAACCAAGTGTGTCATTCCGTTGGCATAAGAACACACCTGAGGACATCAAGCTGAAAGTTGTTGATGTAATCTCGAAAGGTCTGGGAATGCCAGGACTCTTCAATGATGATGCAATCATACCAATGATGATAGAAAAAGGCACGAAACCTCCAGAGGCTCATGAATATTCTGTTCTTGGTTGTGTTGAGCCAATTATCGGTGGAAAATCTGATCCTAGACAGAACATAGGGTATGTCAACTTACCGAAGATTCTTGAGATTGCCTTGAACAACGGAAGAGATCCTAAGTCAGGTAAAGTAATTGGGAGGGAAACAGGTGACCCTCGGGATTTCAAATCGTTCAGTGAACTTTGGCTGGCGTATGAAGAACAGATTGACTACACGATAGAATTACTGACACGCGCAGACAGAGTTGCAGCTGCTGTACATGCCCAAAATACACCAACGCCATTCATCTCAGCCTTACTTGAGGGATGCAATGAATCTGGCAAAACAATGCAAGAAGGTGGAGCAGTCTATAATTCAGGAGGGATTATGGGAGTTGGAATTGCGATTGCTGCTGACTCACTAGAAGTCCTCCAGAAATTCGTTTTCGAAAAGAAAGAGATATCGATGAATGAGCTACTTGAGATACTTTCTAGCAATTATGAAGGTCATGAAGAGCTCAGAATAAGATTAGAGAATGACCCTTCAAAATATGGGAATGATATTGAAAGAGTGGATTTCCTTGCTAGAGATATTGGACGAGCTTTTTGTAATTCAATACAGAGCAGAATGACAACAAGGAATGGACCATATCATGGTGCTCTTTTCTCAGTATCGATGTACATTCCGCAAGGAGAGGTTTTAGGTGCCACTCCAGACGGCAGGAAAGCTGGCCATATGATCTCAGATGGAGTTTCTCCAACACAGAATAGAGATGTGAATGGACCTACTGCTGCGATGAAATCCGTTTCAAGGCTTGACCATGGATTGTGCTATAATGGTACACTCTACAACATGAAATTCACACCAGACTTCTTTGACACTGAATCAAGAAGAAAGAAATTCATCAATATGGTTGACACGTATTTTAGGATGGGAGGATTCCATGTCCAATTCAATGTAGTTTCTCGAGAAACATTAGAAGATGCAAAAGTCAACCCTCTACAGCATAGAGATCTTATTGTTCGAGTAGCAGGATATAGCGCGTACTTTATTGAGCTAGATCCGTTTGTTCAAGACGAAGTCATTGCACGAACTGAGTTCTCATAAGGAGATACATTACGACAGATTTAACATTTCCATGATTGAGTATGTTATTGTTAAACCTCTAGTGTGGTGTGAATAATGGGTTATGATGTAGTTACTTTTGGAGAAGTGATGCTTCGACTCTCTCCTCCTGACTTCAAAAGGTTCGAACAAACAGAGAGCTTCAACGCTAATGCAGGTGGCGCAGAAATGAATGTCTCTGTAGCTTGCGCGCGATTAGGATTAAATTCTGCATATGTCACAAAGCTCGGTGACAACTCTATTGGACATTTCATTAGGAATAAAGCTCGAGAACATGGAGTTGACACATCACACATCCTCTGGGATGCTAGTAATAGGTGTGGGATCTATTTCGTTGAGTTTGGAGCAGCTCCTCGCACAAATCGCGTGATCTATGACCGAAAGGAATCTGCAATTAGTAAGATAAAACCTGGCGAGGTAGATTGGAAAAAGATATTGAAAGGAACTAAGCTATTTCATACAAGTGGGATTACGCCTGCGCTTAGCGCGAATTGTGCAGAAGTGACGAATGAAGCACTCAAGACATGCAAAGAATTGGGTGTGAAGGTGTCCTATGACGTAAATTACAGAGGAAAACTATGGACATCAAAAGATGCGCAGAAGTTCACAGAACCTGCTTCTGAGTTCATTGATATATTAATCACAACTGAAGAAGACACCAAGGTTGTCTATGGGATTGAGGGCAAGGACTATGAAGATGTTGCAGCGAAACTAATTGATAAGTTCGGATTCGAGGTAGTTGTCATTACTCTAAGAGAAACCCCATCGGTCTGGTTCAACAAATGGTCTGTTTTTGCTTATTCTAATGGCAAGGTTTACAGAAGTCCAGTCTATGATGTGGAGATTGTAGATAGATTAGGTGGAGGCGACTCTTGCAGTGCTGGATTTATTTATGGATACATTGAGTTGAAGGACTTACAGAAAGCGGTTGATTTTGGCTCGGCTTTCTCTGCATTGAAACACTCCGTTCCTGGAGATCTAGCATTTGTATACAAGTCAGAGGTTGAAGAGCTCATCAAAGGGCGTCAGCGAGGATTACGCATTGAGAGGTGAAAAGTGTGTGGAACAAGGAAAATACAATGAAACTGATTCATGATACAGCACTTATTCCAATAATCCGTGTTGAGTCGGCAGATATTGCATTCAAAGTGGCGGATGCATTTCTGCAAGGCGGAGTCAATATTATAGAAGTGACCATGAGTGTTCCGGGTGCAATAGATGTCATGAAACAGCTTTTGGAGAATTATGGGAAAAAAGTCCTAATTGGTACAGGAACAGTGGTGGACAGCAAAATGGCGAAAGAAGCCATCAAAGCTGGTAGTAAATTCATAGTCAGTCCGAATTCTTCTAAGAGTCTGATTGAAACCGCTAACAAACACTCGACACCCATAATTCCTGGAGCTCTTACACCAACTGAGATATTCAATGCGTATTCAATGGGTGCAGATGCTGTGAAAGTCTTTCCATGTGGAAATGTAGGAGGTGCAGAGTATCTAAAGGCCATAAGAGCACCATTACCGCATATTCCTCTTGTTCCAACTGGAGGAGTCGATTTAGATTCTGCAGGACCAATGCTTGAAGCAGGTGCTTTTGCGTTAGGAGTAGGTGGAGCCATAACAGACAAGAAAGCAATCAAGGAAGGTAAGTATGAGGTCATCACTGAAAATGTGAAAAAATTCCTTGAGATTGTGAAGGAATATCGAAGTTAGCTATTGGTTCGTAGGATGGCAATCATGTGAGTGCCACCATCTATTGCACCAGGCTCCTTGCAGAACTCAAGTTCCCATTTCAGGAACATGTTCCACTTCTCTTCATCACCCATTAACTCTGTAAGGTATTCCTCATTAAACAAACCTGTTGATAGAAAATTTGCTGCCGATATGTCTAGAATTTCAACAGGATATCTAGAAAGAAGTTCTCGATATTCACTCCAGCGAAACATATGGCATTGATGAGTTCCTTTGTCTGCCATCTTTCCTAGGACATCTCCTGTATCCACGATGGCATCGAAATTCTCCAAGCCCATATGATCCCATTCATCAAAGACATTCCTGATGAGATGATGAAATGTACCAAGACATGACATCACACTGGTGAGGATGATTCCACCAGGTTTTGTTACTCTGATCACCTCGTCCAAAGCCTGGTTAACGAATTCAAGAACATAGCTTAGAGGACCGCCAAATACCACTGTTGAGTCAAATTCATTGTCAGGGATTCCATCTAGATTGAGAATATCTAATTTCCGTCTCCACTCAATGCAATCTTCATATCCAGCTTCTCTGACTTTGTCTTCATTCATCTTCAGCTGCGCGTTGGCAATATCAACTATCCCAATTCTAGCTCCTATCTTTGCCAGTTCAATCGTAAACCTACCTGGACCAGGCCCTATCTCAAGAACTCGATCACCTTTCTTGATGTACTTCCGAAGATAGTATTGGTGAATATGAAACTGAACCTTACCTCTAGGAGTTCGGTCGAGTCGTTCCCATTCTAGATGAGCGTCTTTGTCAAAATGACCTTCAATTATCTTCGAGTCGTACTTTTTCATTACTCTTCACTCCTCTCCAACACATAAAGAAAGCGAAATGGTGTACTAAAAGCATATGGTCAACCCTGATTGTTTAGAAAAAACCGGGAAAGGAAACAACTAAATCATCCTTTAGCTGCACGATGCCCTCGGAGTATTGAGAGATGACTCAAGACTTACTTGAACTCATGCAGGAAAGAATTACTATTGGACTTGAACGAGAGAAGACATTAGAAGCCATCGAAGGATGGGAGCGAACAGCACAACTGAGCTTGAAAGAAGGGCCAGAATATCACTTCATTGTAAAAGATAACAACATCACAGTTCATGAAGGTCCTATAGACAATCCTGACATGAGAATACAAAGCGATGAGGATACAATTCGAAAACTATTCCTTGAGGAAATGAGCGCAGCATCAGCACTACTGAAAAGGAAGCTGAAAGTGAAAGGTTCGGCTTCAGACCTTATGAAAATAAGACATATCTTCTAGCAGTAGGTCATCTTCTGGAGGACATAGTTTGGATAAGACGATAGTGGAAGAACTATCAAAGATTGTTGGTGAAGAATATATCTCTACGAGAAGAGATGTACTTCTTGCTTATTCCACTTCTGCGTCAATGAGTTATGATACTGTAATGCCAAGTGCAGTAGTCAGACCAGGAACGACAGAAGAAGTATCAAGAGTTCTAAAAGTAGCAAACAAATACAAGATTCCCGTGACACCAAGATCTGGTGGTTCAAGTCTCCAAGGTGAAGTCATTCCAGAAGCAGATAGTCTAGTAGTCGAACTTTTGAGACTTGATGATATTGTCTTGTATAAGGATCTACGGTCAGTTACAGTTGGAGCAGGTGTTACTTTTGGTGCCTTAGATAAGTATCTGAATGAACATGACCTCTGGGTTCCGTTCTATCCAGGATCTTCTTTGGTTGCAACATATGCAGGAAATGTTGCTGTAAATGGAGCAGGGTTTGGGTCAGGAGTCTTTGGATGTATAGCAGAACTCGTGATGGGGCTTGAAGTTGTTCTACCAGATGGAACTATTATCCAAACAGGTTCTGAAGCGAATCCTAACTCACCAGGACCCTTCCTGCGGTATGCCTTTGGTCCAGACCTCACGGGTCTTTTCATAGGGTCTCTTGGTAGCTTTGGAATCATCACAAAGGTCTCTCTGAAGACTCATAAAAGAATGAGATTCTTTGATTATAACACATATGGGTTCGACGAAGTTGAGAATGCAGAGAGATTCTTGTTAGAGTTGAAAGAGAACGAGATCAATGCTATTTGGATGGCTCTTTATGAGGGTAGTATTCTTGATTTCTTTCTTGATATGGTAGGTGAAGAGTATGGTGTTCCAGAATATGATTGGCCAAAGTTCACTGTGTCTGTGGCTATAGGACGAGTAAGGATAGATCAACTCAAGAGTGATATGAGAGCTGCAAAATCCGTTTGCGAACAATTAGGTGGACATGTCATCGGAATCAAGGAACTACCTAAGAACGAGTGGGAGGACCGCATGAGAGAGCTTGCAAGGTCTTCATATGTTCATGGTTGGCACTGGCGAATCCTTTACCATCACCAAACGCCTATCAATTGGCACAAATCAGTAGAATCTTTGTGGTCAGTTATGGATGAGTATGGTGTCCTTGGACACACAGCAGGGTTCCAATCAGGGCATGCTAGCTACAACTTATATCCGCAGCTATATTTCGACCCGCAGGATAAGGAGGAGGAAATGAAAGTCAAAGAGGCTCACAGAGACCTCTGTCACCGACTTTTCAAAACAGGAGCAGTACCTTTCAAGCTGGCAAGATACTGGGTAGATGGAATTTCTGAGATGGACAGTTATCTCCAATTTTTAAACGAAATGAAGAGGAATGTTGATTCAAATGAGATTCTGAATCCAGGAATTCTGCCAAAACCGAAGGGAGGGGAAAACTAGATGGATGCGAAAATAGTTGCTGGTTTCGAGGAGATTGTAGGTAAAGAATTCGTGTCCACAAAAGCAGATGTGCTACTCACTTATTCTCAAACAGCATCTATGGCTGCAGATCCAGTTATTCCTGAATTGGTTATTCGTCCAGCGAATACAGAGCAGGTTTCCAAAATACTGATGCTAGCGAACGAGCACAAGATACCAGTAGTTCCAAGATCGGGTGGTTCAAGTCTGCAACAGGAAGCTATACCAAAACCAGGTTCAATTGTCATAGAACTCCTGCGGTTAACAGAAATTAAACTCTACAAAGACCTCCGATCAGTAGCCGTAGGTGCTGGAATTACCTATGGTGAATTGGATAAATTCCTTAGCAAGCATGATCTTTTTTTGCCTGTGTGCCCGGAATCTGCGCTTGTCTGTACAGTCGCAGGGAATATTGCAGTAAATGGCGCAGGACCTGGCTCAAGCCTGTATGGATGTACTGGGGAGATGGTTCTTGGACTTGAAGTTGTTTTGCCTAACGGTTCGATTATCCAAACAGGCTCTGAAGCCAATCCTTATGCTCCAGGACCATTTATTAGATATGCATTTGGCTCAGACATCACAGGTCTCTTCATTGGCTCACTTGGCAGTTTTGGTATTATCACAAGAGCATCTATGAAGATATTCAGACGACCAAAATATCTAGATTATAATTTGTACGGATTTGATACTGCAGAGCAAGCAGAACAATTTCTGGACGAGATAAAACAGAATGATATTAGCGGCCTTTTTACCTCAATATATTCTGGTGAGGTTCTTAGTTTATTTTGGGACTTATTGGCAGAGGAGTTTGGTTACCCAACCATTGAATTTCAGAATCGGTCAGTATCGATGACAATTGGCAGAAATCGTGAAGACTTAGTGAAGAGTGATGCTAAACTTGCGTCTGAAATCTGCAAGAGTCTTGGAGGAAGGGTTTTGGATGCGAAGGAACTTATTCATTTTGAATGGGAAGGTCGTCTATGGAATTTTGTGAGAGCTTGCTATGCTCACGGATGGCACTGGCGAACAATATACCACCATCAAGCTCCTAGAAATTCCCACAAATCAGTTGATCTAATCATGGAAGCGATGGACCGGTATGGGTTCATGGGACACACTGCTGGTTTTCAAACTGGACATTCTTCTATGAACATGTATCCTCACATGTACTTTGATCCACAAGATAAAGAGGAAGAGATGAAAGTGCGTAATGCTCACAAAGAACTTGCCAAATCCCTCTTCAAATCTGGTGCAGTGCCCTTCAAACTTGCTGAGTATTGGAAAGATGCGATTGAAGACATGGATGATTATATGACATTTCTCAAGTTAATCAAGCATACAATTGACCCGAATAACATAATGAATCCTAGAGTACTTGGAGGAATCTAGTAATGACAGAGATTGACCTCGATGACCTCATTGAGAACCTGATGCAATGCCGAAGATGCGGGATTTGCAGAAATGCTGTGTATGAAGACAGAGGATTTGATGGAGTCTGTCCAGTCTGGAAAAACTCGTATGGATTTGAAACTAGTTTCATGCGTGGTAGAATTCAAGTTGCATTAGCTCTCCTTGAGGGCACTCTAGAGAGAACAGCAGAGAATGCTGAAGCACTATTTACTTGCACACTATGTGGGAACTGCACTGAAATCTGTGCCGCTGAATTTGATCCAACAGATTGTCTCGAAAAAGTCAGAGAAGTTCTTAATGAAATTCCAAATGATGTTCGGGATGAGCTCACGAAGAGGATAATGGAATATAACAATCCCTATACAGAGAGTGGTTTAACCAAGCGTGACTGGACTGCAGAAGTTGGTTTTGAAATCCCACTCAAAGGCGAAATTCTCTATTATACTGGATGTACTGCAGCAACAAAACTACCAAACATTGCTAAATCAACGGTGAAAATCCTTAAAGCTGCTGGAGTCGATTTTGGAGTCCTCGCAGACGAGCCATGTTGTGGTAGTGTTATGTTGAGGACTGGGAGAAGAACAGATGCGACTTTAAATGCTGAAAAGTTTGCTGAGAGAATGAGGGATGAAGGAATCAAAAAAATCGTTGTAACCTGTGCTGGATGTCTTAATACACTGCGAGAAGATTATCCAAAGCTCAAAGTGAATATTCCTGAAGCGAAGCATGTGGTTGAAGTCCTTCCCAGAATAATCCGAGAGAAGAAACTCAAATTGAAACCTCTTGGCAGAGATATTAAAGTTACATATCACGATCCATGTCATCTCTCCAGAGCTTTAGGGCTATATGAAGAACCAAGAGATTTAATCAAAATGATTCCAGGTCTACAGCTTGTGGAAATGGAAACCACAAGAGAAACTGCTATGTGCTGTGGAGCAGGTGGTGGACTTCGTTCTTTTGATTCAGAACTTTCAAAGAGAATAGCAGCTGATAGGGTGAAAAGTGCTCATACAGTAGAAGCAGAAATGATTGTGACTTCTTGTCCGTTCTGTGAGCATAATCTCAAAGAAGGAGCTAGAAAAATAAACAGCTCTGTGCGTGTAGTTGATGTTGTGGATCTTCTAGCTGAAAGTCTAGATTGAAAAGAAGTGGGGGAGAAACTACGAGTGTAGTCCTACCCCAACTAATATGATTTCAATTTAGGATTAGTAGCCATCGCTTCTATCGCGATAGCCACCGCTACGACGACGATCCCGGCCCCCATAACCACGGTCTCGACCGTAGCCTCCGCCTCCGCCGCCTCTTCCATATCCACGACCGCCACCACCATATCTTGGGCGACGCTCATGTTCCTGCTCACTCATGTCAACCTCACTATTTACCTCTTCGATAGCTGTTTCAGCTTCCTTTAGAGTACCATAGCGGCCGATATTGAGTCTTAAATGACCTTGAAAGAGGGTTGTGTACCCGTTCTCGAGTCGATAGGTCTTCTCAACTTCAACCTCATCAATTGAGGTGTCCCAAAGGGGTACTGTCACAAGACCAGTATTGTCACCTACAATTGTATCACACACACGGTGTTGTTCTCCGTCAGCTCTGGATGCTACCTCCCTGACTTCACCTTTTTCAATTACCTTGAATGAAATGTTCACACTCTTCATTCTTGGCTTTAGTTCTGAAATTTGAGCTTCGATTGGCTCTCTATCTTGATATCCCATGGTCTATCACCTTGGATTTGCAGGCTTTCAAAAGTAGAATCTTCCTCAGGGATCGCAAAGCTGTGCCTGGAACTCTGGAGCATGTGATTCAATAATTTGAGGGCACTGCTGAGTTATGAAATAAATGAATCCCCTATAAGAATTCCCCATATAACATAAAAAGAGGTGGACGAAGGCGACACCGATGTGCCCGATTTTTTTGGGCTCGAGGTCCACCCTCTTTTAGTTATTTTGAACATGAGTGGCGCTCCAGTACACACATTGCCAAGACACTTCTCTGAACCCTCGGGGGTGAGAGCACGAATTTCCCTGCAGATGGACATTCGTATACGCCAGTGCAATGCGGTCGCATCGTTCCCACGACTCTTCGACGATGCGTGGAGCAATGGGGCGTCTGCCATTCGTCCGAAATAATGTATGCAACATACCAACATAAGTCCTTCCCCAACAGATAAAATGCGAAAACTATTCTATATCCATAGAATAACTTATAAGAAATCCAGAGGTTTTGACGATTAGAGCCAGAGGTGGCATATTTGAACGGAATAAAGGTCGCAATTGTTGGAGTTGGCAACTGCGCAAGTGCACTTGTGCAAGGTGTTGAATTCTACAAGGATGCAAAAGCAGATGGTGATGTCATAGGCTTAACACATCCAGACTTTGCTGGTTATCATGTAAAGGACATTCGTTTTGTAGCAGCATTTGATGTAGCAGACACAAAAGTAGGCTTTGACCTAGCAGAAGCTATTTTCGCCAAACCAAACAATGTGATGCGTTTTGCAGAAGTGCCAACAACCGGAGTCAAGGTCAGGAAAGGACAAGCGCTTGATGGAGTAGACGATATGCTCAAAGCATTAGTGAAAATCTCATCAGAAAAGGATACAGATGTTGTGAAAGTCCTCAAAGACTCTGGTGCAGAGATACTCATCAATCTAATTCCAGGTTCAGCTGAAGAAGCAACTAAGTTCTATGCGAAAGCAGCTCTTGATGCAGGATGTGCATACATAAATGGCACACCAATACCGATTGCTTCTGATTTGGAATGGAGTAAGAAATTCGAAGAGAAAGGACTTCCTCTTGTGGGAGATGATATTCAGGATCAATTGGGTTCAACAGTCTTTCATCGTAACATTTTACAGCTTCTTGTATCAAGAGGTGTCAGGGTGGATAAAAGCTATCAATTGGATGTAGGCGGTGGTGCAGAGTCACTCGATTCGCATTATAGGGGTCGAATGAGAAAACGAGGAGTGAAGAGTGAAGCCATCAGTCAGGATTTACCATATGATGCACCTCTAGTTGCTGGCTCAAGCGATTACGTTGATTTCATGGCTAACGCTAGAGACTCCTACTTTTACATCAATGGCCGACAATTTGGTGGAGCACCTATCAAAATAGACATCCGAATGGAAGTTACTGATGGGCCAAATGCAGGTCCTATTTTAATGGATGCAATAAGAGGAACTAAGCTTGCTTTAAAGAGAGGTCTTGGCGGGTCTCTAGAATCAATCTCAGCTTATGGGTTTAAGATGCCTCCTGCTCCTACAACAATGTATCGAGCTGAAAGATGGGTTGAGGAGTTTCTATTAGGAAAAAGAAAGCTCTAGGAAATTATCTGTGTTGCTTAAGATACTCATCAAGCATTGATTTTAATGGATCAAGTTTACTAATGACAAGAAATTCGGTGTCTTCTCCTATCTCACTCAAAGTTTCATTGAAGGATATTACACTGTGAAAATCTTGGATAAGATTCTCTTTTGCAGCTTTGGTTCGAGCCGATGGGTCATAGACAACAATTTTATTTTCTGGCTCAAAATTCACAACTACACTCCTACTGAGGTACATGACCTTCTTACACTTCGGGCATTGGACTCGATTTGCTTTGCCAGCTTTTAGGGCTTTGATCATATCGCGGTCTTCTGAAAGATCAATATGATCTACTACATTTGCTTCATAGACATTCTTGCATTTAGCGCATTTTATTTCTGCTAAACTTGTACTGGCCAAAATTCTCACCTAGACTATTTTGAATTCCTTGATAGTACACTTAAGAATTATGCACCGAACATTAACTCTCAGGAGTCTTAGAATTACCATCTTTTTCTTCTTGTATGTAATCTTCGTTTCGAGTTAATTCATCTTCAAGAATATCTTGAAGTATATCAGATTCTTGACCTTCGGTTTTCCTCTTAAAAAGAATTCCAGTTATGATTGCAGTTAATGCAATTGATGCAACAACAATGGGCATGGATTCAAAGAATCCACCACCCAAGGCAAGTCCACTTAAAGCTATTACTGCCCCTGCAATTGTAACAGCAACTTTTCCCGTAAAGTAACTGATTATAAATTTGACAGTATTATATTTAGCAAGTCCGACATAAACAATCAATGGATCGTCAGGTACTGGAGAAGCCGCTGCAATAAAGAGTGCAAGAGCACCCCATTTCTCAACACGCTGTTTCTCTGTGTCAAGAGATGCTAAACGTGCCTCAGATAGAACTGCTCTTGACCCTCTTACGACATAAAAATGGATCAGTTTTGCCAGAGTAGCAGTAATAGCTACAATTACGCCTATGAGAATTGCGTCAATTAATCCTACGGGCATTAGAATTGAAAAAACGAGGACAGCAGCACCAGCAAGAACCATGTTGCTAGGACTAAGGAAGGGAATCATGTTTATTGCAAAACAAATAATGAAGAGACCTACATATCCCTGACTAATCATGTCCAGAATGAATTGAACAATGTTCTGCATGTTTTATGCACCAATGTGGTAGCATGAGGCTAGGAATCATAGAATCAAACTGATACGTGTTCGATTACGACTCTTTGAACTCCATCAAGAACCTTGAGAGAACTCTCTAATTCATTTATGTCTGAGCTAAGTTGTCCAGGGTTAAAGTAACACTCGTAGAAACATCTTGTTCCTCGGAGACACACTCCCGTTGAGAATAAGAGATCAACGAGACCTGCTCTTTTGAATATTTGAGAGAGTTTGGTCAAGAAGTCATTTGTGAGCTTTCCAATCTCAAGACTCAGAAATAATACTTCGTCACTCTCTAAAGGAAATATCTTAATGAGTCGGTCCTTGTGCACTAGCACCATCAGACCTTGACCAGTTCCCATGGCGTTTTTAAAAGCCTTAGGAAATTTTACGGTTTCACTTTCATCAAAAACTAGTACTTTTCCGGCGGTTGCACCTTCATAGGTTTCGTCTGACATCAGCATTTGTCTCCGTAGCGAAATCCTGCTGATGTAAGTCCTCAAACTCGTTAATAAGTAAATCTCTACTGTTTGGTCTGATGTGTGGTCCTTTTGTATTGTAATCAAAAACAATACTTTGACCTATGATGAGGCTGTCAGAAATAGAAAAAGGCCCTTATTATGATATGAGAGAAGTATCAGAATTGAGAATACAGTATCAATGCGAATATCGCCTGCTTCTGAAACAACAGTTTGGAGAATCTCATTCATCTAAGAGCATTACTGGAACAAAATTACATCAGCGTGTTGCACTTGTAGATAATAATCAAAATTTCAAAAGAAATGAAATTCAACTTCTGCCTCTATTGGTAATCATACTTACTTTGATTATTGGCATCTTCTGGATCTTCGGGTGATTTCATGAGTGATCTGATCAGCCTTCTTATGCTCATGTTATTTCTCTTTGGAATTCTTCTTCTTGTGAGAGATCTAAGAACTGGTTTCATCACAATTGGAATGAAGATAAAATACGCAAGTCCAGCGCAATTTAGCCTGTCAGAATTTCTCAAAATGGATTCAAGCCAAGAGAGGCTCATTAAGTATTATTACTTCTCAGAGGAAAATGTGAAGTCATTGGGTCACCGCTATACTGGAAGATTTGATGGAGGAATTCTCCATTGGGAAGAGACTGCAATATTGGATCTTGTAATAGAGTACAAATTTCCTACATTGTATCTCCCAAAACAGGCAAGGTTAGAGGATGTCTTTCAACTGGAACTCTATGCCCTTGCACTCCATGAATGTGGTATTTCATGTTCTTCAACAATTCTTGTAACAATTTACTGTCTTCAAGAGAATGCAGAGAGATGCATGAGTAAGAAATCATTCAGAGACTGCTGGCGATGCAATGCTGGAAGAAAATTCACAACACGATTCAAGCCTAAGAGAGTGTTGAAAGAACTGAAGAGATTGGATGAAATTTGGTATCATGGGAGAAGACCAAAGCCTACCAAAGACGCAAATCGCTGTAGGATTTGTCCATATAGCCGCGGTAAGTGCAATTTTTCATCTGTATGAATCTTGATACTAGAGGGATACAGCAACACAGACCTTTTTTACCTCATAGACTTTACTGAAAATTGCCATGGTTCATTCATTAACAAGACTTCTTACGCATGTGATGACTGCAAAGAGAGACCTCAAACGTGTTTACTATACCAGCCGTAACCAAGATGCAAAACTAGATTCAAAGGAACTTGTTGCAGCTACAATTACACTCCAGAAGCTACTTGAAGACCTCATAGCGAAACGTCGAACAATCAGGGTAGCCAAGAAGATATTGGAGGACAAGAAAGCGGAACTGAATCTTCGTCAGTGGGCAATTGGATTTCCGCGGCGTGTTAGAGATTTCCTCTCAAAATCAAAGAAGCTAGAACAGCAGCATCTTCGTAAATATCAGCAAGCACTCTTGGAATATATCAATAACATAAGCACAGAACTTACTAAATGGATAGAGGATATTGAAACTCTAAGAGGAATGCCTCATCCACCAAAGGGATAGGCTACCAGCGTAATCGTGCAGCCATCCCGCCAAAAGCTTTCAGTTGTGCTCCAGATTCTGTTTGATTTGAAAAAACAAGAAGCTGAGACCCATAATTAGCTGTTTCTTCATAAAGTTCATCCATCTGATCAGCAAGATCTTCGGAAACCATGATTGTATCTACACGGCCTTGACGGAGTGCATCCATGACTTCTTTCTTGCCATAGGTGACAGTATTGAGCCCTTTCAAGAGGTCACCCATAAAACCGTCCCAGGTCTGCCGCTCAGCATAGATTTCAGTTTCACGGAGCACACGAGATGCCTCTTTCATTGCTTGGAACAAACCAGTTTCATCAATTACACTCACCGGAATGATGGTTTCTGCAACCTTCTCTCGCAGACGATAGTCCAGGTCACCCTTTTCTAGGAACTCTTGACAACGGATTGTATTACCACCCAAGACAATTGCATCAACGTTATCCAAGTTATCAAGAAGAAGTTCACCTAGCAAACGTCCAACATGCTTGAAGAACTCAAGCATCTTTTCTTCACGAATTCGTAAGTAACGTTTTGCACTCTGTCCACCAGCTCTTGTTTTCCCGATGATATAGAAGTCCTCATCACGGACCAGCTCCATATGCTTTCCACGAAGATAACCTATCGTTACCTTTCCGCCTTCGATTAGTACTATAACAACCAAACTCTTTGGCTGCGTCATTGTCTCGAGTTCTTCAGTAACAAATTCACGGCCACAGAGATATACGAATTGCGAAATTGGTGAAGGGGGAACTATGATCTCACGTATCTCTTCGTTTGTTCCTCCTTCTTCCTTAATACCAAAAAAGAAGGCAATACCGTTTTCAGGTAGCTGTGTAATCTTGGTGAGTTCACTGAGAATAGCTGTAAGATTATCTGAAACGTTCTTTCGATTCGCTTTGCTTTTGATGTTCTCTGCACCTGCAAGTTCAGTTTTTACAAAGCTTATGACATCAGTCAGGTTCTTTGAGGGGGGGATGTAGATTGTGGTGAAAGAACTATGGCGTCCTTGGTAAGCTTTTAGCTGCTCTATTTTGCGCTTTAGCCTATATCGATTCAAGGACACTTTTTGTCACCTTCACACTGTATATCTTTGCTGATTATTAAAAATCAGAGGCAGGTCAAATCCGCCAACTGAGAACCTCAATTGAGCATATTTGAACATTACGACATAACGATTATTGTGCAGACGCTTGTGAAGACCATTCATAATTACGGCGACAGATTAAAAAGGTGAGGGCATCGTTGAAACTTTCAACAGGTGAAGGACGGATGGATAACCGCCAATTTACATCAAGCCCATAAGGGATCATTTGTCATGCCATAATAGTGAAAATCTGGTGGGTCCATCATGCTTCAATCTGATTGTTTTAGGAGTTTTGATTAACACATGAGTGAACAGCTGACAGAAGGTGAGAGAATAGTACTAAGAGAACTATTGAATCTAGGCCAGCGTGTTTCATCGTCACAACTTGCCAGTAATCTCAAGCAAGGTGATGAGCGAGTAATTTCTATCCTCAACTCATTAGCTAGTCGTAGTTTTGTGCAAATTCAAACTAGAGAGATTGTGTCATATTCGCTTACAGATGAAGGAATAAGCTATGCAGAGATTGGACTTCCTGAAATCCGTCTTTTTAATGGAGTTAAAAAACTAGGAGGGAAGGCTACCTTTGATGAAGCTGTTGCTCAAGCAGAATTAGACTCAGAAACTACAAGAATCGCAATGAACTGGGCTCGGAAAAATGGATGGCTAGAAATATCGAAAGAGGACGATGTCACTATCCTCCAGTGTTCAGTTGACATTGCAGAATCAGACATATCTGAGGTTCTTGATTTACTGTCATCAGGAAGAGAATTACTATCAAAAACACATGCTGAATCTTTGAAGATAGCCTTAGAGAGAAAACTAGTCTATGAGATTATCACCAAGAGATTTGAAGCTGAGATTGTCCAAGCTAAAATTGGAGAGATTGAGCAATTAGTTGAAGGTGTCGTGAAAGGGATTGGAGATATTACTCCAGAGCTTCTTGCAAGTGATGCATGGAAAACTGCAACTTTCAGACCATATAATGTTGACATACAACCAGCTTATCGTAACTACGGCAAAAAGCATCCGTATGCAGAGTTCAACGATTGGTTAAGAGAAATAATGATCGGATTAGGATTCACTGAATGGTTCGGACCATATGTGGAAACTGAATTCTGGGCTCATGATACACTCTTCGTCCCTCAAGACCATGTTGCTAGGGAAGTCCAAGATCAATTCCGTGTTGTAGCCCCATACAGTCATGGGCAAATCAGCGATAAGAAATACTACAATACTGTAAAGGAGGTTCACGAGAATGGTGGTCACACAGGATCAAAAGGATGGGATTGGCCATACCATGAAGAAATAGCAACACGCCTATGTCTACGTCCACATACAACTCCTGTTTCTATGAGGTTTCTTTATGAACATCGTAAAGGTCCTCAGAAGATGTTCATAATTGATAGGAATTTCAGGTCTGAAACTCTTAGTGCAACACACGCACAGGAGTTCGATCAGTGTGAAGGAATAATTATGGACAAAGGATTGACATTGCGAGACCTGCTTGGATATCTTACCTCAATATGCAAAGGTGTTGGCATTGAGGAACTTAAATTCAAACCTGGTCAGTTCCCATTCACAGAGCCTAGTGTTGAAACCTTTGGAAAGCATGAGAAGCTTGGGTGGATTGAACTTGGAGGTTCAGGGATTTTCAGACCTGAAGTCACTCAGCCTCTTGGAATTAAGGACACAGTTCTTGCGTGGGGAATTGGAAGTGGAAGGCTGTACATGGCTTCAATGGGAATTAATGACATAAGGGACCTTTTCTCGCGAGATTTGACCTGGCTTAGGAGGAGCTACTTCATCAGGTAGGTGATAAGAATGATTATAGAATGTCGAATCGATGATCTTCTTTCATTAATAGGAAAGAAACTCACCATGCAAGAGCTAGAAGATACGCTATTTCTGATAAAAGCTGAGGTTGAGAATGTAGATGGAAACATCATTGAGATAGAAGTGAATCCAGACCGCCAAGATATGCTATCCACAGAAGGCATAGCTAGGTCAGTTAGGTCATTCTTGAGTATTGAAACAGGATTGAAGACATATGCTGTGAAAAAATCAGGGAAACAAGTCATTGTCAAAACAGGACTTGCAAAAATCAGACCCTTCATTTGCTGCTCTATCATTAAGGGTGTACCTTCTGATGATGAATTGATAAAGGAATACATGCACCTGCAAGATTCTCTAACATCAACACATGGAAGGAATAGAAGCAAAGCCAGCATTGGTCTCTATGTATACGACGAACTTGAATTCCCAGTGATTTATGGATTGCGTGCTCCTGAGATGATCAAGTTCATACCATTAGGTTATGAGAAAGAGATGGATGGTCCAACAATTCTGAATCAACATGAGAAAGGAGTTGAATTTGGGCCCATTATTCAGAAACATAAGAAATGGCCATTACTCTATGACTCTAAAAATCAAATTTTGAGTCTCCCTCCAGTCATCAACAGCAACCACCTAGGACGAATAACCACAGAAACCAGGAATATATTCGTTGAAGTTACAGGGACACATTTGCCGACAGTACATCAAGCTCTGAACATCATCACCGCATCCCTTGAAGAAAGAGGGGGTAAAATTGAGTCTGTTACAGTCGTATATCCTGATGGCACTACTGATGAAACTCCAGATTTTAAGCCGGATCGAATAAGGATCAACGTGGACGACGTTAATTCGCTTTTAGGTCTCGATTTATCAGAAAGTCAGATTGTCAGAGCATTGGAAAGAATGGGTTATGGAGCAAAAACAACGAAAGCAAAACAAATTCAGGTGTTCATCCCCAAGTTCAGAATGGACATTCTTCATCCCGTCGATATAATCGAAGACATAGCTATCGGATATGGATATGACCGATTGGAGCCCGCTATGCCCCAAACAATGACTATGGGAAAAATCAATCCGATAACTAGAATCAAAAACAAGATTCGAGATTTATTGGTTGGACTTGGCTATCAAGAAGTCATGAACTACATCATGAGTTCTCCTGATTTACTGAATGAAAAAATGAATCGAAATCGGCCACTGGTAGAAACTGGTAATCCAAAGAGTCGCAACTACTCGGTCCTCAGGAACTCTCTTCTTCCAATTCTCCTTGATTTCATTTCACAGAATCAACATGCGGATTATCCACAGAAGATCTTCGAGGTTGGAGATGTGACAGTTCCGGATGAGTCAAAGGAAACCCGCGCAAACCAGGTTACGTCGATTTGCGGTGTGACGACAGATGTAAAGGTAAACATCACTAGTCTAATGAGCGAGATAGGATTTCTTTTACGTAATCTTGGATTAGACAAACAATTCACGTTCGAATCAGAAAAGAGCACAGACTTCATTGAAGGTAGGTGCGCAAGCATTAAGATTAATGATGAACCATGGGGATCTTTTGGAGAGATTTCTCCCAGAATACTCTCTAACTTCGGAATTGGCTATCCAATCGTAGCTTTCGAGATTCACATTCCAAGAAATGCAGATTGGATTACGTAAAGAGCTAAATTAAAACAAGTTTAATCTCCGCAGAAAAGATATAAAACAAGACTCGTGAAGAGTGAGAGTACGTCCGGAAAGCGATAACTCGGGGTTGCCAATGTATGACGCAGAGAATTGATACTTCAGAAACCATATCTGACACAGACACGTCCGATGGCTTTGAAGGGTACAAGTTTCGTGTGGTCCTACTAGGAGAGGCAGCCGTTGGGAAAACATCGCTTGTAAGGAGATATACTGAGAACGTCTTTGATGAAGAGTATAAACAGACCATTGGAACTACATTCGCGACAAAAGACATTGATGTGACAGATAGCGAGGGCAGTATTCGTAAGGTTCGTTTGAACGTTTGGGATATGGGTGGTCAATCAACATACAGAGAACTTCGAAGGCAATTCATGAAAGGTGCGTCAGGTGCCATCATTGTATATGACGTTACACGTCCTGAAACATTCATGGCAATGAACAATTGGTTTGAATCGTTCAGAGAGGTTTGTCCTGCTTCGCCTGTTATCATTAGTGCTAACAAGATTGACCTCGCCGATCAAAGGATGGTCCCTCAGGAACCTGGATTGATGCTTCGCGATTGGTTCCAAGCGGAGTATTTTGAAACTTCAGCAAAAACTGGCGACGAGGTAAACAATGTGTTTACTCGTATTGCAGAGGTTGTTCTGGGAAAGGCTCTATCAGAAGCTAAAGGTCCTTTGATGTAGACCTATCCAGACGAGGTGAAGAGAAATATGAAAGTAAGGGACTTCATGACTTCATTAATCATCACAGCAGAAGTAGACACTCCTGTGACAGATGCAGTCAGATTGATGGCTGTTGAAGATGTTGGAAGTCTCTTGGTCACAAAAGCAGATGTTCTCGCAGGTATGGTCACTCTTCGTGAAGTCATTGGAGCACAACTTCTTTCCGAGGAATTATACCACACTCTTTGCTTGGAAGATATCATGACAACTCCAGTCGTCACCATCGGACCTGAAGCAGATATTGGGCAGGTAATCACCCTAATGAATCAAACTGGGAAACGACATATTCCAGTCATTGAAGGAAATGATATCATTGGTTTGGTGGCCACCACAGACATAATCAGAGTACTTGCTACTGTGAAGCTTATTGCTGATGGAGCCCCGATGCTTGAAGATTAAGCAGGTTTGTATTTTGGAATCTCATCTTTGATTTCTTTCTTGAGCTTTATCACATCACGAGCTTGGAGTTCATGGCGTTTCTGATATCCCCCCACAATTCCGGCCCATCTATCAATATGAACCATAATTGGGTCACTTGGCACAATCTTCAAAATTGCCGCTTTTGCCTCAGCCATGGCATCAAGAACATCCCCTGCAATACAACCCATTTTTAGAGATTTAACAATTGAATTCAAATGACCTGCAATTTGCATTGCGCGATCTGCAGGGAGAGCTGTTGGAGCAAAGGTAGCAACGGGTTCAGGTTCAGGCTCAGGGGTGACAACTGGAGCAGGTTCTGGAGTCGGCGTGGGCGTTGCTTTAGGAGGAGGAGTTGGTGCAGCTGGTTTTGGAGGAGCAGTTTCAGGCATCTTAGTCAACATTTCATCAATGAGAGCAATCATTTCATTCCTGAGTTTTTCCATTGATTGTTGAACAAATACTCGAATGGCTCCAACTTCCTGTACGACCATATTGGCAAGAGCCTCTTGATTATCAGGAGGTGATGCAGCTGAGGTCTGCTTACCTATTGCAGCAATAATCTCATCCTTGGCAACTCGCACCTCAGATTTAATCTCAGTCACTGTACCAAGAATTGTAATCATGCGTTTTAGAGTTTCACCAAGTTGATTGATGCTCTCTTCAATCTTCGTTAAACGACTTAGAAATTGCTCTGCCAAGATAGTCACCTACAGTCCAAATTACATCCGCGTATGGAAAATGTCAAGTATAATCCTTACTGTGATAGACCCATTTTTGTATTACTCATCATTCTTACAAATCGCAATGATAGCTCGACAATATACTCAGAACTATTATTAACCCAACAATGGCAGAAATAAATGGTAGTGAAAATTAGGACGTTGTGCCACCGTGATGGAAGACGCTAGCCACATGCTCAAAATGGTCGCTCTAGGTAATGGAGCAGTAGGCAAGACTAGCTGTATTAAGAGATATACGGAAGACAGCTTTAGCGAACGCTATATAGCTACTATTGGCACAACATTTGCTCTAAAAACAGTAAATACTGTATCACCAAGTGGCAGTACAATTACAGCACGAGTTGTCCTTTGGGATCTTGCAGGACAACCCACCTACAACGAGCTGAGAAGAAGGTATATGGCCGGCGCTTCAATGGCTATCATAGTGTACGATGTGACTCGACCTCAGACTTTTTTGGACATTGGTGAGTGGTTCACCAAGTTTATCACTGTGTGTCCAAATGCTGTGGTCGCGGTTGTTGCTAACAAGATTGACCGCGAAGACAGATTGGTTCCTCCAGAAGCTGGAAAAATGGTCACGCAATGGTTGGATGTCTTGCACTATGAAACTTCAGCTAAGACGGGTGAAAACATCAACACCCTCTTTACTGATTTAGTTCAAAGGGCAGTGGCAAAGCAAGCTGAATTGGGTCAGCTTGATCAATTGTCTGGAACCCAACCACCAAAACCATTCAAGCTAGGCGTCTGAGAGGACTACTAGGAAGGATTTGGATAGTGTCAAAACTTCAATATTTGAAAGGTGGAATTGGACATCTTTTTCTTCTCATGATAAATTTCTCCGTTTTGGTTGGAATTATTGAAAGTCTTCAGCTCTTCACACCGTTCTTACCAACTCTGAATGCATTGGTTTTAGGGTACATGCTGTGCCATACTTTCATTCTTCTGTCGATTCAACAAGGCATCCAAATTCTAGAGTTCATTCGATTGCGTATGCCCACCGTTCTCATCGCATATTACTTTCAGATTAGCGATCAAGAAACCATAAAGGTGCCACTTTTTGATCCTACTAAAAGCAGGTTGGCTGTGTTTATTCTCCTTCTTGTAATAACTGGGGGACCAATCCTTTATCCAATTTTCGCGGTGTATGGATTCCTATTGGTGTGGGGACATTTCGCCATTATAGCTCTGGATCCCGCAAGGATCGTATGGTACTTTGGGATATTCATAAATTATGCTCCTCCATTATTACTCATTATTGCAGCAATAATTGTTGGTTCTATAGTAATGATAGAAATGAAACATGTGTAGTCGTCAGAAACGGAATCTTGAATCTACAATTGTATCAGTTCTCCTTGGACCAACAGAAACCATAGCTACCTTTGATCCAGTTGATCTTTCTATAAAACCGATATAATTTTGTAATTGACTAGGAAGGTTGTTAAAATCGCTATGTTCAGGAGAAGGTTCAATCTCTTCTGTCCAACCCGCCATCTCATCATAGATAGGAACAACCTCTGAAAGCATTTCTGTGTAACTGGGAAATGTCGAAGTTTCAGTACCGTTTACATCATATGCTACGCAGACTTTTAGAGGATTAATGCCTGTTAGAACATCGACTTTGGTCAAAGCAAGGTGTGAGCACCCATTTATACGAATGGCATATCTTAGTGCAACTAAATCTAACCATCCACATCTTCGTGGACGACCAGTAACCGTTCCAAACTCTTTCCCTCGGTTCTGCATTCTATGACCAATGTCATCTTTAAGTTCTGTAGGAAATGGTCCGGTTCCAACGCGTGTCATGTAAGCCTTGCAGACACCTAGTACAGCGTCAAGCCTTGAAAATGGTACTCCGGTCCCAACAGATGCAGCTGCAGAAACGCAATTTGAACTAGTAACAAAGGGATAAGTCCCATGGTCTATGTCGAGGAGAGTTCCTTGAGCACCCTCAAAAAGAACGCGTTTGCCTGTATTGAATGCCGACTCCAAGTACTCTCCTGAATCACCTACATATGGTAGCAACTTCTTAATGATAGACGAAAATGATTCCAATGAAGCTATGTATGGGTCATCAACTACTGTCCCATATATCTTCTCAATGATTGATTTTGCTGAAGACTCTAACACTGACCACTGTTCACTATTACGTTGAGTAAAATCACTGAGCCTGACGCCTACTCTAGCCACTTTATCACAGTACGTAGGACCTATTCCTCTTTTTGTGGTTCCGAGTTTCATGTTTCCTTTGGCAGTCTCGTTAAGACCATCAATCTGAATGTGAAAAGGTGTAATCAGATGTGCGCGGTCACTGATCAACAGATCAATCTCTATCTTAGCCTCTCGAAGAGCCTCAATTTCTTCTATAAGAACTGTAGGGTCAATAACAACACCATTACCAATCACCGTTCTCTTTCCACGTACTGCACCGGTAGGCATGATTCTGAATTTGTGAGTGTCGTTTGCAACTATTACCGTGTGCCCTGCGTTACTACCACCTTGAAATCTGACAACAATATCGAAGTTCTCGGATAAGACATCAACAATCTTACCTTTACCTTCATCACCCCATTGAAGACCTATGACGACCAAGCCCTGCGGAGATTTCATAATCCGGAGCGATATTCGGTTGTAGATAACCATTCTGCCTAATGTTGGATTTAGGTTGTCATGGTCTAATTTAAATTCCAGAGCGCCTTTTGATTGTCGATAGATATTGAAGAGACCTGATGTTGTCATTGTTGGAGCTGGTTCCGCAGGATGTGTCACTGCAAGAAGGTGTGCAGAGCTTGGGCTGAAAACACTTCTTTTGGATAGAAAACCAAAGGAAGAAATCGGTCAAAAAGTATGTGGAGATGAGGTTAGTAAGGCTCATTTTGAAGCGACAGGGATAGATTACCCAGAGGACAAAGAAATTTCATCAGTAATTTCGGGAGCTGATGTCTATCCTCCCAACATGAAAAACGAATTAAAGGTCAGAGATTGGGCGGATTTTGATGGATGGACGGTAAATCGACTCATCTTTGGGCAAAGACTCTTGCGTGAAGCTATTAGCGCTGGAGCGACATTCATGCCCAATATCCATGTTGGAAGCCCCATGATGATAGGCGATCAGGTCACAGGTGTCCAGTACAAAGACCTCTCCTCAGGAGATTCAGTCATCATAAAGAGTAAGGTCGTTGTTGATGCCAGTGGATTTGCAGCAGTGATTAGAAACAAATTGGACAATGCTCTAGTCGAGAACGACATCAGCAAAGAGGACATCGCACTCTGCTATAGAGAAATTCTCACCTTGAAGATGCCTTTAGCTGAGCCTGAAGTAGCTCGTGTCTTTCTTGGAGGCGAAATTGCACCAAAAGGGTATGGCTGGATTTTTCCGAAGGGTGCAAAAGTAGTTAATGCAGGCATTGGTATAACTGGAGGAGATGGTCGAGGCTCGCCCAAATCACATTTTGTGAAGTTTAAAGAAACCTATCCACTTCTTTTTGGGACTAAGGTGATTGATGGAAAAGGAGGCGCAGTGCCAGTTCGACGACCACTAAAGAGTCTAGTTGGAGATGGTATTGCTTTTGTTGGAGATGCAGCATTACAAGTCAATCCAATCCATGGTGGTGGGATAGGAGCTGGAATGAGAGCGGGAATAATCCTAGGTGAAGTAGTACGAGGTGCGATAGCTAGAAGGGATGTTTCTGCAAATGGACTTTGGTCATATAACACAAGATATCTCTCGAGTTTTGGTCAAAGGCTTGCATCACTTGAAATCTTCAGGAGACTCCTCCAAAGTGTTTCTGATGAAGATATGGACTTTGGTTTCGAACGGAAACTCTTGGAAGCAGAGGACCTGATGGCTGCAAATCGTGGTGATGGTTTCTCACTTAGTATCGTTGATAAATTAAAGAGAGTAAAAAGAGGAGCAGGTAGAATTTCACTCTTAATCAAATTACAAAAAGCTGCGGGATTGATGAAGAAAATGAATAAAGCATACAGCAACTACCCTAACAGCCCTGACAAACTTGATAGCTGGGAAAAAACTGTTCTAGATATTATTGAATCAGCTAATTTCGAATAGAGAAAGGTGGATGGTCTCTGGGAGACCATCAATACTTCTATGATCAAACGTCACGAATGCCTTCTTTCAAGACGGTGAATACCGCTTCACCTTCAGGAAGATTAGGCGAGTCTACAAGACGACAGATCCTTCGTTCGCCCTTTGACTTTCTGAGATAGCAGCGGGTTTGAGGTACATGTGCAAGTACATGTCCACCTACTGGAGCGGTTGGATCTCCAAAGAAAGCATCAGGTCGAGACATCACTTGATTTGTGATGTAAACAGCCATGTTGTTAATCTCTGCGCCTCGCTGAAGATGGTGCAGATGCTTGTTTAACTTCTGCTGCCTTGCTGCAAGAGTGCCTCTACCGGTATATTCTGCTCTGAAATGACTTGTGACTGAGTCTACGACTAGCAACTTGGCATTGTGCTCAGTAGCCATTTCCATGGCTTGATCACAAAGTAGGATCTGATGATCTGAATTATAGGCACGAGCCCATACGACATTCTTCAGAACTTTTGCACTATCCATTCCATATGCTTCAGCCATGTCAACAAGACGTTCTGGTCGAAAGGTACCTTCAGTGTCAACGTAGATGGCTTTTGCATTCAATCCACCATCTTCAGGCAAGCGTTGTATATTTACGCATAATTGATGCGCCATTTGAGTCTTTCCAGATCTGAAAGAACCATACATCTCAGTAATAGATTGTGTTTCAATGCCGCCACCAAACAATTCATCGAGAGCTTTCGATCCTGTTGAAATTCTACCAGCAGTTCTTCGGCGTTCGAGAAGAAGGTCCGCTGTTTCGAAACCGATATCCAGCATCTCACGAGCTGCTTTGATAATCTTCGTAGCAGTCGTTTCACCAATTGATCCTGCAGCAGCAAGTTCACCTGGTGATGCAACAGCGATTGCTTCAACATTCTTATAGCCGGACTCAGCTAGACGTTTTCCAATAGCTGGACCTACACCCGGAAGATCAGTGACTTCAATGCCTGAAACGCTGGAGTCATCTCCTCCGGAGTCTTCTAATGTTTCTTCTTCAGTTCCTTCAAATTCCTCGTAATCCATTTCCTCGTCGTCGTGTTCTTCATCTGCTGCCTTCTTTGGTGACAAATAGAAGACCTCCCATTATCACTCAACTTTGATCTTCAGATTTTGTTGAGTATCTAGACGTGATAGTGTTGATTCACTGAGTATAAAAATAGCACTAGTGAACAGACCGAGTGATTAGACTATAACACTTCTAAAGAAGTTGACTCTATATACATCAATCATTCCTAGATTCGTTACAATAATGATGTAATAGTAATCAGTTTCAACCACGCGTTAATGTGACAAGAATAAACTCTTCTTGAGGAGCGATTCGAATTCCACCCATGTTTGTTTGTATCTGAATGAATGCTAACTCTCCGCCTTCTTTAACACCTCTGACTATCTCCCAAGTCTTGCCAATCAATGCGCTTAGAAGTGCAGAAATTTCTTCGGCACGCTCTAGCGTAACACCCCAAGTGTTTATGGGAAATCCTTCAGGGCTTATGAATAATGCAGCATAGACATCTGGAAACTTGCTTGTAATATTTTGAATAATCCTCTCGAATATTTCACGCTTTGGCATTGCTGGCATGTTTTTGTACACATCCATAGCAGTTTCTGGGTGTTCTGTATCTGAAAGGTGTTAAATGGACAAAGAAAAAGCTTGCTGTCATATAACTACCGGAAATATCCAATTTTCTAAAATGATTTCAGGAGATAAATTATAGAAAAGATTGAAGATTGGGTGTGAAATCCTGAAAGCAATCGGTGAATCTAGTGAAGTATCATGATGAGCTTCTTGAGTTAGAAGGAACAGGTATAACTATCTCGCGTATAATTTCCAGACTTACGCCAGCTCCGCTCATAAACCTGTATATTGGGATTATATTTTCGATATCATCACCAATTGGTTTGGGACCTGTTCTTGATGCCGCATCATCAATCATTATTTGTATAGTCATAATGGTCGTGCTCCCTGTTACACCTATTATCCTTGAAGCTTTGAAAGGGAATGTGGACTTGGATGTTTCCAAGCGTGAGAGTAGAACTAAGTTCTTTTTGTTTTCAATGATGTGCTATGTTATAGCATTCGCAGTATATGGCATACTGAGATGTCATATTATGAGCACGCTTGCTGTGACTTATTTTACTGTCACTTTGGGAGTTACATTGGTAAGCTTGAAATCGAAGATATCGGTTCATGGAGCAGGAGTTGGAGGTCCAGGTGCCGCATTGATCTATGTATATGGTCCTTTTGCTCTCATTGTTGGCATCATATGGGCGCTTGTAATTTACTCAAGGGTTACATTGAAACAGCACACTCTCATGCAGTCAATTGCTGGAGTATCACTTGGAGCAGTAATCGCGTGGATTACGTATTTCTACATCTATATCCCAATATGATAAAAATGCACATTCAATTATTTTGTACTAAATCAGTTCATATGTGAACTTTCAATTTCTATCCTGAAGCCAGAGAGCTATCTAACCATAGGAATGTCATCCGACAATGAATGATCAAGTAATTTGTCCCACCTGTGGGAAACGCGTCAGAAGAGGATCGACATTCTGCATAGGTTGTGGAAACAAAGTGCCTGAAGATTTGCCATCAGCGCCACCTGAACCAACACTCGAAGAGTCTGAGATATTAGATGAAGCCGATAAATTGCCGGGTTTAGATGAATCTGCTTTAGATGAAACTCCTGCTGAAGAACCTATTGCAGCAGATTCGGAGGTATTACCTCCAGTTGGAGAGGATTTCAGTTGGGATGATGGAGAATTATCATCAGTTGAATTGAAACCAATTGAAGAAGATATTTCATTCGTTGAGGAATCTTCTACTGAAGAAGAGTCCGAGGTATCGATTGAAACTTCAGAGGAAGAGCCTGAGCAAGAAGAAGGAAAGAGTACTGATATGTCATGGGAGGAAGGTGTTGAAGATGTCAAAGTGGGAATGCCATTCACGGAGATAGAACCTCCCAGGGTTTATGATGAGGAGATTCCAGTAACGACGGAAGAGGCTCTAGATCACCTATTTCCTGAAGGAGCTCCAAAGGAGCTTCGCGAGGAAGCAAGAGAAGCTGTTGAACACCTATTTCCTGAGGGGAGAGGAACTACTACAAAAACGTTCATTGATGTGGTCGTTGGAAAACCATCAAAGATTGATTTGAAAGGACCTCTCCAAGAGTTAGAAACTCCTGTATGTCCGAATTGTGGCGTTGCTCTCACCTCAGATGAGTTTGAGTATCCAAGCTATGTCTTTGAGGCTATGGGCAAAGCAAGGATTGATCATGGGGAACAACTCCTCCATGAGAATGAACACGAAAAAGCGATTGAATCTTTTGAAATAGCCAAGATGCTTTTCGAAAGAGCAAGAAATGAGAAGGGCATCGCAGAAAGTACAAAGAGAGTTGATATTGGATATGATGCGATGGCCAAGTTCCATTTTGACCAAGGCGAGAACCATATGAAGGTCAACGAGTACGAATGGGCGATTGTTCAATTTAGGAAGGCAAGAGAACTCTATATGTTCAGCACCGATGCTAAGAAGCGAGCTCGTTGTTCAGAAAAAGTTAGAGAAGCGTATATAGAATGGGGAAAAGATTTGGAATCCCAAGGAGACCAATTATCCAAGCAGGGGAGTTCCCGGGATGCATTAGCCAAATATCAAGAAGCCGCAGCTAAGTATAGAGAGGGCGATGATCAAAAGAGGCTGAAAGGCCTTGACAAGAAAATCAGGAAAGCGTAAGATTGCTAGTCTTTCCTCGGTTTGAACCCTGTGAGTCGAAGTATATTATCTCTAAAAATCAAATCAACATCTTCCTGTTTATAATTAAATTTAGGTAACAAAGACTTGACTGCATTGTACTGCTCTTCTAGTATGTTATATCTAAATCCACGAGGAAAGAATGAAGAATCAGTCCCAAAAACAACTCTGCAAGAAGCCCCTGCTTTCAAGGCACGTTCAAAGATTTTAGTTATTGTTAAGTCCACCTCTTGATAGTTCATCCAGTTGTTGCTACCACTTGTATCCATCACAACATTATGAGTCTGATACATGAGCATCAATACCTCGCGGAAAAATCCAGCTCCGAAATGGGCAATCATGAAGTTCAAATCGGGAAAATCAAGTGCAGGCTTTTGTATATCTAAGGGGTTTCCATAACGAAGGTTAGCCTGAGTCCCTATAGTTATACCAAAATGAAGAATAACCAGTAGTTTTTGCCTAAGAGCTTCCTCAAAGATTGGGTATACTCGATCATCATACACATGGAAATCCCAAGAGCTGGGGTATAATTTTATTCCTTGAAACTCATCCTTTCCAGCTCGTTTCACGTTTTCTACTGCGTTTTCATCAGCAGGATTGATATTAGCATACCCTAGAAATCGACCTGGAAACCGTTTTCTAGTCGCATTAAATTCATCCCAGACCTCTTCTCCAATCATCATACCAATAGCTGTAATTCCATACTTATCTAATTCATCAGCCCACATCTGACCAGCATCCCAAGTTTCATCAGGGATTGTAAGTTTTGGCATATCAGTCTGAAAAGCGACTCTATTCTGCATTCGCTCAAGTGAAGCTCCGCTCTCTATCCATCGTTTAATTGTGTTATATGTAAAGAAGTGCGCATGACTGTCAATCACTTCAGTTCCAATTTTTGATATCACAATCATCCTATCCCTAAGATTCTCTATAGCTATTCTAGTTCGAGCTCATTAGGTAATAAGAACTCACTTGTGGCATGGATTGGATTTTAGGTTAAATCCAATCGCCAGTTTCGAGCTTTCGAGGAAGATACTCATCAGTGAGATACTCGAAACTGTGGCTAGCAAAGGCTTGAATCTCTGCCTTCTCTTTAAGCCTCAACATTAGTTCTAAATCTTCAACCCATGGTTTATTTCGTTTAACAAATGGTTCTTTCAGCATATCTTTGACTCGTTTAATATCAGTAGGCTGCATTGGAATCCTTACTGCTTTAGGAATCTTATATTCATCCAAATCACGACTTAGGACACCAAGAAGCTTAAGCTCAGGGGTAGCAATGAATGGAGATTCGTAGCTAAGTCTCTTACTTCCTCTGAGAAAGACCGAATATATGTAGTGACCATAAGGATCAGAGTCAACAAGTGCAAAAGCTGGTATCTCAAGCTCTTTAACAAGCATCTTTAGAAAAGCTCTGGTAGCAATATCTCCTGAACCCTTACCAGTTATCACAATACATGGTTGACGATTCCAATATTTCGCTTCTGCTAGTCGCATAACTGCAGCATCCTTCTCAGATAATATGATGAACTCGGCATCACTTTCGACTATCTCTAGCTGGTCCAAGAAGGGTGTAACAGCCCATCCACCTGTACCCATCTTTGTAAGATCGATAAGATCACCGCCATCCCGAATAGTGACCCGACCCATTGCGGAACCACGAGCAGATGCCACGACATGAATACTATCACGTGTGGTCTGAATCATTGAAGCAACGTCTTCAATGATCTTATCGCTGTACTTCTGTTCTCTAAATAGATTAACATCACTGTAGTAAACTTCTCTTTTGGTAGCATGTAAATTAGATTTGAGAAGGTTAAACACAATCTCCATCACGCGCGCGGTTCTTGTTGCATCAACAACTGATGCAAGCGAGTGATATGGACGAGATATTGTACGCATTCCCAGAAGGAGTAAGTCGCGTACCTCATCCCATACTATGTTGTCACCAGACCTGCTTGGGATATCAAATGCAGGCCTGCCAGTCAACATGGTTTCGTTTAGAATATCGATTGCTGTATCTATAATCCTCTCAGTTGTATCATCTGCTGTGAGGTTTACAACTTCGACGGTTTCAATAATAGGTTCTACACTTTCACCAGGTTCTTTGGAGGCTTGAACTCGCTTCTCTGCAGCAGCCCAGTTTTCCTTCATCTCATCGGCTAAATTCTTGATGGTTGTAGGAACACTCAACCCCGATTCCTTTCTTGTTGGTTTGGGCTTCTTTTTTGGTGGTGGTTTGAGTGTCTTTGTTGGTCCTTTAACTGGAGGAGCTTTCTTACCAGGAACAGCTTTCTTTGATGGTTTCTCTTTTGTTGGTTTTTTCCGAGGTTTGGGTTCTATCACTGTTTCTTCCTTCTCTGGCGTCGTCATTGTTTCTGTCGAAGTTGCAGGTGTAGGTGTAGGTGTAGGGATCGGTTCTACGGTCAGTTCAGCTAGTTCCTGTTCCCGAACCATATCTTTTGCAGCATTAACAATTGACGCTGCTCTCGCGATACTAAGGCCGCCAACTTTCTTTGCGACATTCTCAGGTGAGGCTCGAGCCAACCGAGCAACAGAATCATAACCAGCACGCTCCATGGAAAGAGCAAGTTTAGATCCTAAGCCAGGAACATCTGTGAGCGATAGTTTCGGAGCTCTGATTTCCTCTTCTGGAGCCTCTGGCTGAGGTTCAGAAGGCTCTGTTATTGCAGGAGTTGATACACTTCGTTTCACCAGATCTTTTGCAGCATCTGTAAGTTTCTTTGCTCCGGCTTGACTAAGTCCCTCGACTTTCTTCGCTAGTGAAGGAGGTCTTGCGCGAGAAATCTTTTCTACAGTTTCATATTTTGCTTTGATGAGCTTTTCTTGAAGTTTGGATCCTACACCAGGAAGGTCAGTTAAACTAAACGCACTTTCTGGTAGTTCGGTCGGAACCTCTTTCTTTGGTTTGGGTTCTTTCTTCTGCTTTTTCGACACAGCCTTCTTTTTAGGAACTACTTTCTTCTCAGAGCCTTTTTTTGACACACGTTTTGGTTTCTTTGAGCTTGCTGCTTTTTGGTCTGGCTTCTTTGTTTTCTTCTTTGTTGACTTTGCTTTGGTACTCTTCTTCGTCTTGGGCTCTTCAACAACCTCATTCAGTGTTGCTTGAATTGTAGTTGACTTTTCCTTGGCTTTTTTACGGCTCACTCAAGCTCACCTTCTTCAATAACTTCTTCTTCATCATCTAGAGGGATGTCAGCAATAAGATCAGTTCCAAAAGCGTCAGTTTCAGTTTCTTCTTGATCTTCAACAGTTTCGAAACCTGTGATTGAGTCCCTTATTTTACCTGCAATTGTTTCAGCATCAAAAAGAGGTTTCTTCTTACCATCATTGGCAATGGTCACCAGACTCTGTGCAAATTGGTCAGCATACATTGCAAGAATTCCAGCTCGTTTTGCCTTTCTTCGAGCTGTTTCACGTCGTGTTATGAATCTCCTAAATTTACGTCCTGCATCTTCAAGAGCGAGTTTAATCTCTCTAAGAAGCACCTCATCCTCTGCAAGAGCTTGTTTGCTCTGGCCCTTGAACATGACGTGAACATATGCTCCAGCAACGTGAATGAATACCATAACAGGACCACGAGGAATTCCATTGTCAAAAGTCTGCAGTTTATAGTTCCTCCAATTTACTGATGCAGTTGCTTTCCAGGTAGCACAATCACTATTATCTCTTAATTTTGGTACTCGATTTACAAACCTCCAAAGGACCATAGGTGCTGAAGAGGCAGGTTTTATTTCACCGCCATAAGCAATGCAAACCTCGATGGCGAAAGAAAGACCTTTTCCAGATGTAGGTTTTCTTGTTACTGCAGCAACAAAGTCAGGTTTGTAGGCCATCTTTATTGTCTGTTCAAATATCTCTTCACCAACAGGAACAACTGTATCTGTAGGAGGAGCAATATAGTCCTCACTTGAAAAAGCTCGATAAAGGAGCTCGACCTCAGTCTTCGAAAGAGTGTCGGTAGGAGTTGTCATTTTAAGGTCATCTAGATGCCTTCTTCTGAGATCCTTACTAGCGTTCGATACAATTGTCTTTGCTTTATTAGTGCTAAGTCGACAAAATGCTTTGGTTAGAAAGCTTCTAAGATCAGGTTCTCTGGTTTCTCTTAAGAGATCTTGGAACTCACCAATCCTTATACTTGCAGGGTGTGGTTGAGCGTATTTTGGCTCTTCCGGAAAAGTACTAACTCTACGAGGATGTATGTGAACTACACCGTATGGATCAATGAAAATAATCGTGACATGGGAGTTCAGAAGCGAGGCCATCTCAGCATAAATGTCAGCATAACCTCGTCGGTATTGGATATTCAAATAATACAATCTAATGTAGGTGCCATGGTGAAATGGAAGATCCATATTTACTGGTCCGCCAACATGTTCCTTTGTGTTTGCAGTAGTTGTGTAGAAGTTGGTGACAGTAGCAGTATCAGAGTGGAATCTTTTCGATATCGTGAAGATTGGTTTTCCAGTGGTATTCTGAGCATCACTGAAGGCTGAAGGTGCACCAAATCCTTGACTTCCTCTTGTTTGTCTTAGTTTCTCAGACTTACTTGACGCAAGATAGATGCCAAATTTCTCAAGGTCATTCGGGACCATACCAACGCCAGTATCAAAACAAGTGAACTCGTATACTTTGAAACCTTCTTCATCATCAATAGATACTAAATCAGGCATTTGCACTTCCTTTAATTCCATAACGACTATTGGCTCTCTCTTTGACAATAATGAACGTAAAGGCATTACAAATTTTCTGAATTCTGTTATTCTTTCATCAATAGTTTCTTTTCGTCGCTGCGGAATTTCTATTTCCTTTCCAGCCTTCACATCTCTTTCAAGCTGCTTACTTAGGGCAATGGTATCAATTTGGCCTTCTTCAAGTTTGGCTCGGACCTCAGCTATAACAGCGGGATCTAGTTGATCTTGAAGACGTGGGTGCCTTTTTGTCTTCCACCACCAGCTTTCAAGCGCATCGATAGCGTTGTCCAAGAACTCGATCGCATATTGGGTATGCTTGTTAAGACCAGTTTCAAATCCAACAAGCTGCGTACGTTTTCGCATGAATTTTGCAATTGTCCCCTGCTTGATGTCTCCTGTTTCGACCTTGGCTGGGGCTGGTGTTGGATTTGAGTTCGATTTCTTATCGGACAATGTAATTCGCTCCTAATTAGGAATCTATTGTGCATCCTCTGTCAATTCGCTAGGATTGATTTCCATACGAAACGGCATTCTGCGCTGAATAGTCGGATTTCTCTTATTGTATATTAATCATTTCTGTCACTAATCCCTTCAAAACGCCTCTTTCTGTTATTTGGTACTAAATGAAGCACTTTTGAAGTCATAGATAGATTAGTAGAATGGTTAAAATCATATTAGAACACGTGTTCTAAACTTATCGGTCATGAATTGATATAGGAACAAACTTTTCCGAGGAACGCACGTCGATATCATGAGCATAATTATGAAGTCTACAATCATGTCTGCAATTGCCTTGAGATCGATTCCGATTATCAAATCAGGAGATGATTTGACTACATTAATTCTTGAATCAATTAAAATGGAAGGAATCAGCCTAGAAGATGAAGATGTTATAATCATCGCTTCCAAGATTGTTTCAAAATCTGAAGGAAGACTAGTTCGAGCATCAGATATCAGTGTTTCAAAACAGGCGGAGAAGATTGCTAAAAGAAATGCATTCGACCCAGTTCATGTGGAGCTTGCAATACGCGAATCAGCAGCGATACTCAAGATTGATGGTGTGCTGATCACAGAAACACAATCAGGACTAATCTGTAACTTCAGTGGAGTCGACAAGTCTAACGCGCCTGTGGACGAATATGTTTTGCTACCAAAAAATCCAGACTACTCTGCAGAACAGCTGCGTTTAAAGCTCGAGGGAAAAACTGGAGTGAAATTAGCTGTTATAATCTCAGACTCACACGGTAGACCTTGGAGAAAGGGATTGGTCAATGTAGCTATTGGATGCTCGGGAATTAATGCCTTCAAGTATAACAAAGGAAAAAATGATCTCTATGGAAGAATCTTGAAACGATCAACTGTATGTCAGATTGATGAATTAGCTGCATTTGCTGAGCCATTGATGGGACAGGCTGGTGAAAGAGTTCCAGCTGTAATTATTAGAGGATATAGGTATTCGAAGGGGATGGAAAGAGCGGTAGATATCAATAGAGCAAAAGAAGATGATGTTTCACTACTAACTGAAAAAGAGAAAGTGATGGGCTCAAAAAAGAGCCCTTAAGTGAGTCTTATTATCCTACTTTTTGTCCACATGAGTTGCAGAATCTTGCACCTTGCGGATAAGGTGTCCCACAGTTCATGCAGAATCCAGCTTGAGAGCCAGCAGGTACACCTGCACCTCTTACTGTCACAGAATCTGGCTGACCATCACCATCTCGATCGGTATATTGAATAGTCATGGAACCATGACCTCCGCCTTCATGTGCATGTGCACCTCCGGAGCCACCTTCGATTACGCCTCCGCAATTGGGGCAGCTTGGAACGTTTCCAGCATTTGTTCCGCAATACGGACATTTGCCTTGATTCTGTGCAGATGAAACATTAGCAATTATTGAGGGAATTACTTTCTTTTGTTTGAAATGGAATTCCATCGCACCTCCAGACTTGAGTTCTACAATAAGCCTCTCGCCGCTTTGAGTGGCTTGACTAATGGCGATTAGAGGTAGAGCCAAACTCTCGGTGTTGCCATTTTGATCCTTGTTATAGTAACTCTCAGCAGTCCAAGAAGATATAGCGGTCCCAACAGCAGCATAAGTGATGCCCCTTGCTAGTGATCGTGTGACATGACGGCCAATGCCACCCATTTGTCTTCCTGCACCTTCAAGCAGAGCTGCTCCAGCGACTGCGCCAGCAAGAGCGCCCCACTTTTTCAATCCGCTTTTTTTGGAAGGTTTCTTATACCAAACTAGACGGACGTCGGTAAGCTCTAGTGAGCCATCCTCTCCATCAAACTTCACATCTTTTTCGCGGACCATCTTTCTCTCGTAACTCATAGTACTTAGACCTGAGTCAGAATAAGAAACGGTTAGAAATTGCGGTCTATCAGACAATAGTATGCACCGATTGGAAATCAACGAGAGTAAGTATTAACTTTGTGCTGGCAGATAAAATGAAAGGGAGGCTACAAGAAATGCAGCCTCTTAGCTGAATCTAATCTTCAAGGAGTATTCCTTCAGAGAGCTCCTCTAATCCACCAGCCTCTGGTTCTATCGGAGGCGATATAGCATCACCATTCGCCCAGGTTTCACCATCCGGTTCAGGAGGATCATGTCTAAAGCCATGGACTATTAACACGACCCCCGTCAAGGATACGAGACCGCATGAAGCAAGTGTCAATGGGAATCCAATGATTGTTATCAACCATCCGAATAGAGCTATCTGAGGTATCGCAAACAAGGTTGCAACGGTTGGGAAGAGAGAGTACATGGAGTTCCTAATTTTATTCGGAATTACATCCAAAAGCACACGTTGTGTAAGGATCTCAGCAAAACCTCCAAAGAAACTGGTTGAAACAAATGTTGTGAATATGAGAGCAATTGGAACAATATTCTCTGCAGGGAGACTCAAGAGTTGTATTTGGGTGAAAGGCCAGTAAAGGGTCCAGAGGCTTGTACTTGTATCAGTTGGTGGGAATAGTAGCATGATAGCAGCAAAAACCCAGAAGAAGACAAATCCACAGGTTTGCATAAGACGAAACCGTGGAATCCACTTCTTTGGTTCAAACCTGCGGGACCATATACCTGAGCGCTCTTGGGAGAAGATACCAGGAATAAAAAGTAGAGTCCTGAAACTTGCAACACCGACATCTGTGATCAAATATAGGTAGTACATCGGAAATAGAATGAGGTTTCCCCAAACCATAATGCTGCTTACAGCTAACATGCTCCCTACTGCGATGTATCGAATAAATGCATGTCTGAAGAGATAGCTGACGCCACCTTTGAGTATGGAGAGGTATTCACCCATCTCTGGGCGTTGGCCTTTCTGAGCTCTTTGCTCCTCTACTTCAGGAAAGTCTCGTACGAGTCTGAAGACAAGCATCGCAAACACAAACGATAGGACACCTTGTAGTTGGAAAACCCAAGCTCTTGAGAATGCAGCAGCCATAATACTCCCTGGAATCAAAGAAGCTGTAGCTACTATCTGCATTACCATGCCCATGCGTCCCCAGAAAACGCCATACTGCTTTCTATCTGAGTCACCGGGCATAGCGATCCGATAATTATTGTCGAACCATGCACCCCATGCTCCACTGGATTGAGACTGCGCAAGGCCTTGTAGAGCATAAACCAACACAAGATACACGTAAGGAGTATCAACAGTCACTATGGAAATCATGAGAAATGAGATTCCATAGGTCACATTTGCACCAGCAATGATGTACCTCTGACCAATCCAATCACCAATAGCTCCAGTTGGATAGTCCAAGATAATTTGGACAACCATCTGAACCACAACCAAAGTCCCTACCAAGCCGATACCTTGGAGATACATTCCAGGACCGCCGCCAAGTGCCTCAGCAACAAAAATCACATAGAATGTCGTAGATAGGAAGAAAGTGAGATTAGCCAATGGCCCTAAAATTCCCATAATTTGTGCCAGTTTCACGACCTTGTCTGTGGCGTCCGGCAAACCAAGAAAGGATTTCATTCTACTCATGAATTTTCAGCACCCAATCGTTAGATTGTGATCTTTGTATGAACTTGAAGTTGATACCCTTCCTAGACTTGCCTGCTTAGTAGCCACATATGCAAGTTCTGGTTCACGTTTCATGTCTGTCAACTTCCTTTGGATTGCAACGACCCTCGGATCACACAAACGAGGGCCGCTGCAGAATCTCCACCTTAGGAGATTCGGAGATAGGAGATTTGTTCAGTGTAACTCTAATGTGAAATAGCATTGCTTTATTCTGACACGCTAAAACCGGCGTTACAAAGTGCTCCAAATGACTGAACACAGATCGTCTTATCCTCACTAGCTAAGCACAGCTTCGCTCTTGAGAGGATACCTGGTTGTGTCATAGTCATCACATCGCCAGTTTTGGTTTATACAACCAACCATATTTTGTTAATGGTTTGGATATAAACATTATTCTTAAAGCATTATTTTGTATCCTGTACTTAAAATTGCAATTATGTTGATATTTCAAACCAATTTTGTGAATATTAGACAGGACACACATGCGTTTCTACCTCCTGAAGAAGGCGGTTGTGATTGCTTGTGTTGTCATAATCTGTTTCTTGTTTCTGTTTGTCATTTCGTTACCTCCGATAGGTATATGCATGGATGATAGCCTGAGTTCGACACAGACATCTGTTTGGTAATTTGGATTTGAGATCGTATTCAGATGAAGCCATGATTTTTCACACTCCATTATAGGTTGGTCACAAGATATGCTATTTCTGAGACTAACTGACCAGTTCTATGACCACTATGTGACCAATCACCTTTCATAGATGGATCGGTAGATATCCAGCAGATTTGTTTCTCAATGTGTTCCATGCTCATCACCTTACGACAGTCAAGTAGGCATATGTCAGAGCCTGGGTTGTAAAAACAGCACCACTTTTGTTCTTCAGCGCAGATATGTTTCGTGAGTTAGTTGTTAGAGCCATGATATTTCACAAGAAATACTGCTCAGTTTTGGTATATATAGCGGAGCCACGTGAGAGGGTCACGAGAAGGAGTCACAATTTGTGACTATGAATTAATGAAAGGACAGAGCTAGAAACCATTGTCTTGTATGAGAAAAGAGTATCATATGTTTCAAAAAAACCATTATTCGTAGCAAAACCGACTTGATAGTCAAACATATTTAGCGGCATTGTCGGACCAAAAACACACCTAGAATCAATCCAGAGGTAGATCATATTGGAGATTAAGAAAATCGCTGTTTTAGGCGCAGGTCTAATGGGAAACGGAATTGCTCATGTATGTGCGCAAGCCGGGTATGAGGTCAAGATGCGTGACATAGACCAGAAGTTCATCGACAAGGGATTGTCCACTATCAAGAAGAACTTGGAGAGAGGAATTGCGAAAGGAAAAATCACTCAGGACGAAGTTGACACAATTCTCACGAGAATCCATGGAGTCTTAGATCTTGAAGATGCGGTCAAGGATGCTGATCTTGTTATCGAAGCAGTTCCAGAAATTGTCAGTCTAAAGCTCGACATTTGGAAAGAGGTTGATACATTTGCACCAGAACATGCAATTCTGGCTTCTAACACATCTAGTATTAGTATCACCCAAATGGCTGCAGTCACAAAAAGACCAGAGAAGTTCATAGGAATGCATTTCTTTAACCCTGTTCCGATCATGAATCTTGTAGAGATTATCAAGGGACAAGCCACCAACGATTCAACAGTGCAGATAATTGAGGATGTTTCAAAGAAGATTGGCAAGGAAACAGTACTTGTCAATGAAGCTCCTGGATTTGCAGTCAATAGACTACTTGTTCCAGCATTGCTTGAGGCTGTATTTGCCATCCAAGAGGGGGTAGCCACCGTTGAAGACATGGATAAAGCGATTCATCTTGGGCTGAATTGGCCAATGGGTCCATTAACTCTGCTTGACTTTGTAGGTCTTGATACAACGTTACACATAGCAGATTACTTCTTTGAAGAGTTTAAGGACAGCAAATATAGGGCACCAACTCTATTGCGAAAAATGGTACGAGCTGGCTGGTTTGGTAGAAAATCAGGCATGGGTTTCTATGACTACTCCGGCGAAAAACCCAAACCAAATAGATTCTAATGGAATTTTGACTGGTCTATGTTGACCAGTCATTCTATTCTTTTACATGAACAAAATACTTAGCACCAATCATTTTGGAACAAGCAAGGGTGTTTCTTTTGAAATACAAAGAGAGCAAGTACATTGGATTTGATGGAATTAGGATGTTCTTAGCACTCTGGCGCCCCGATGATGATAAGCCAAGAGCACTAGTGATTGCACTACATGGATTGGGCAGTCATGCCGGAGATATGAAGAATATTGGGGAATTTCTCTCGGAGAGAGGAATTGCTGTCTTTGCACCTGATATGCGAGGGTTCGGACATTATTCTGGGACAAAAGGACATGTAATGAGTTTTGAAGAGTATGTAGAGGATATTCAAAACTTGGTTATGCAAATAAAAGATCAATATCTGAACAAAATAACATACTTATTTGGCGCATCTTTAGGCGGTGTCAACGCAATAAGGTATGTTTTGAGATATCCGAGGGTTGTCGATGGACTTCTTCTCCAATGTCCAGCTGTGAGCCAGAACCTGAAAATTGGGACTGGAAAACGGTTTGCGGGTAATATTCTCTCTCTATTGAATGTGAAGAGATATGTGGATATTGGCATAGATTACGCGGATGTTTCCAGGAGTCCTGAAAATATTGAAAGACTTGAAAGAGACCCGCTTCGAGTCGACATGGTCACTCCTCGGTTTGGCATTGAAGCACTGAAAGCATCAAAGGATGCGTTCCAAGCAGCCTCCGATATTACAATGCCAGTGATGATTCAGCAAGCGGGAGCTGATAAATTAGTTATTCCTGAAAAGACTAAGGAATTCTTTGATGCTCTAAGGTCAACCGATAAGACCTGGATGTTCTACGAAGGTCTCTATCACCAACTTCATGAAGAACCAGAGAAAGAACAAGTACTTGGAGACCTACATAGCTGGTTAGATAAACGCCTTCCAACCTAATCTTTTTTTGACTCACGATGGTGCCCAAAAATTATATGCGGCGGGATTAAAAGCGCGGGGATACAGGTCACAAGAACGATACACCAGTCAATCAGGTTTATTGGTACGGTTTCAAAGAGCATAGCCAAAGGAGGGAAATAAATTGTTGCGAGAGTCAAAATAATTGACAAGGCAACAGCACCCATTAGCACCTTTGATTTACGCATTTCAGTCCTCCAGACTGGGTGATACTCATCCCGGCAATTCCATACAAACAGTAGTTCAAAGCACACAACACTAGCAAATACTGCAGATCGCCCATGAGTCAAGACATAAGCCCATGAAATTCCAGTTATTGGAGATATGTCAGAACTCCATATTACAGAGGGACCAGTAATGCCTGGAATCCAACCCCCATATGCCCATAATGACCAAATGAACACACTAATTGATGATATGAATGCAACAGCACCAGCCGTAACAATGAAAGTAATCATACCACGGTCCATCATTTTAGCGCCGGGTTTCCGAGGAGGTCTATCCATTACTCCAGATTCGGGAGGATCAACTCCAAGTGCTAGGGCAGGAAAACCATCAGTGGCGAGATTGAGCCAAAGTATCTGTATCGCGGTTATTGGTAGTGGTAATCCAAGCATCACAACTGTGAATATTAGAAATACTTCATCGAAGTTTGCGGCTAGCAAAAACCGAACGAATTTTCTAATGTTGGAATAAATCTCACGACCTTTCTCAACTGCAGAAACAATAGTAGCAAAGTTATCATCTGTGAGGATAACATCCGACGCTTCTTTCGTTACATCAGCTCCTCGGATACCCATTGCGATACCAACATCTGCAGTTTTAATTGCAGGCGCATCATTGACACCATCTCCAGTCATTGCAACAACTTGAGAATGTGACTTCAGAGCACCTACAATCTGTAGTTTATGTTCTGGAGCAACTCGAGCAAATACATTGCAGCGTTGAACTACTTCTTGAAACTTGCTGGGTGCCATCTCATCCAGTTCTGCACCACTGACCACCTCACCATCGACATCAATCAATCCAACGTCTCTAGCAATCGCTCGTGCAGTGAGCATATGATCGCCAGTAATCATAATTGGTCGAATTCCAGCTATCTTGCATATTTCTATAGCATCACGAACTTCTTTTCGAGGTGGATCAATCATCCCAATCAATCCAACAAATATGAGGTTTCGTTCGACTTTTTCTGGTTCCCAATCAGCTAATTCGGATTCTAATGGACGGTATGCAAACGCTAGAACTCTCAGAGCTGCTTCTGCAAATCCAGCGTTTATGTGGATTATTGATTCTCTCTCTTCGTCAGATAACTCCCTAATATCATCATTTTCATAAATATGCGTACAGAGTGGAAGAAGAACTTCAGGAGCTCCCTTTGCATTAGCGACGAGGTTTCCATCTTCATCACGGATGATTGATGTCATTCGCTTTCTTGCAGAATCAAATGAGATTTCTGTTAATTCGGTATTACGGGACAATGTATCAGCATGAGACAGTCCTGCTTTTTCTGCAAGAACAAGAAGTGCTCCCTCAGTTGGGTCGCCAACAACACTATAATCGGCTTTTCCTGATGGATCTGGTTGTAACACAGAGTTACAACAAAGCTGCCCAATTTCAAGAAGTCTAACGACATGTGGATCTCCCATCACGCCATAATCTTCACTAGCACGCGTAAATTTTCCAGACTTATTATATCCCACCCCAGAAACTGAAATAGTCATTCCATTTACGAACATTGTTGTTGCAGTCATTTCGTTCTTTGTGATAGTCCCAGTCTTGTCTGAACAGATTATCGTCGTAGAACCCAGCGTTTCCACTGAGGGGAGCCTTCTAACAATAGCATTCCTTGCCACCATTCGTTGTACGCCAATTGCAAGGGTTATTGTAACAACTGCAGGTAGACCTTCAGGGATTGCAGAAACAGCAAGCGCAATAGCAGCTAATAATGCTTCCATGATTGTTTCTGCAGCATTCTTTATGACTTCAGCACCAAAGACAATAATACAGAGAAATATGATGAGTATTCCAAGTTTCTTACCAAGGTCCTCCAAGTCAATTTGTAGTGGAGTCATGGTTTTTTCGCTACTTTGAACGAGTTCAGCTATTTTTCCAAACTGCGTTCTCATGCCTGTTGAAACAACTACAGCTTGGCCCTTCCCAGCAGTGATAGTAGTGCCTTGGAAAACCATGTTTTTCATATCGCCTACAACAGGTTTGCGAAGATGAATCGGATCACTCAGCTTTCGAACAGCAACAGATTCTCCGGTGAGTGGAGCTTCATCAGCCGATAAGCCCACAGCATAGATAACTCGTCCATCTGCTGGAATAAGGTCACCAGCTTCAAAACCAAGAAGGTCACCGGGTACAACATCGCGAGCATCGATCTCAGTCCAGAGTCCATCTCGCATTGCTCGGGCTTTAGGTGCTGCCATCTCCTTTAGCGCTTCAAGCGCTTTTTCAGACTTGTATTCTTGCACAAAACCAAAGATGGCATTGAATACCACTATCGCAGAAATGACAAGAGCATCAATCACACCGCCTTCATGGTCAGATGCTCCAGCGGATAAAACAGTGGTAAGAAGTGAGATGACAATTGCAATGAGGAGGATGATTACCATAGGATCCATAAATTGGTTAAGAAACATACGTAGGGGATTAATTCCCCCAGTTTCAACAAGCTCGTTAGGTCCATATTCCTTTAGCCTAACCCTTGCCTCTTTATTTGAGAGACCATTAGGTGATGAATCAAGACGTTGTAGTACATGTTCAACGTCGTTACTATACCACTCAGTCATTTTGAATACTCCGAGTGCGAAGAGAATTCTACTCTGAGATGGTTATGAGCGCGGGGCACCTGAACAAAAACCTATCGGAGTTGGTAAAATCACAATTCGAAAATATTAAAGATAATCTGAGAGCGAAATGTTATTCGAATCAAAAGGTGATCAGTTTGTCTGAAAAATCGAAGTATAATTTCAAATGTTTAGAGAGTAAATGCGAAACAAAAGCATGTCATATCAGACCTAGAGTTGGAGTCACTATTGGCGATCTTGCTCGCTGGATGAATCAGGGATATATAATGAATATCCTTCCGGGCATAGCGATTCACATGCCAGAGTCTGACAAGGACTCATTCTACTTCGAAACAGGTCGGAAGCCTCTAGCAAGTGATTCAGAATCAACTTCATGCATATTTTATAATGAACAAGCAAATGCCTGTGAAATAAGATATGGCAGACCAATCTCATGCCAAACATATCCACTCGAATTCAACGGTGAAAAATATACCCTAAGTAGTAAAGACTGTCCGGGTGTGGGACAAGGAGATGTGAGTAAGGAGGTACTTCAAGATGCTAGAAAGTTAGCCGAGCAAGAATACAAGGAGCGAATAGAAACCATGGCAGCACTTCCAGCAGTTTACTCTGTGATGATGAATCAAATGATACGACAGTCAGCGGAAGCGATGCAAAATCTTTCAGAAGAAGACCGCAAGAAGATGGATGAAATCATTACAAAATCAAGAGGTGAACCAGCAGCTGAAGAGAGTCCATCTAGTGATCAATCAGAATGAGATCTCGCGGCATGAAGGTTAGTAACTCGGGTCCATTCTCACGTACACAGATCAATTCCTCAATTCTTATTCCGAATTTCCCTTCCAGATAGATTCCAGGCTCAATACTATGACACATACTAACCTGTAATTCTTTTGGACTACCTCTAACTAAGTAGGGAGGTTCATGAACTTCAAGTCCAATTCCATGGCCAAGGCGATGAGTAAAAAATTCACCATATCCAGCATCATCAATTACTCTACGCGCGATACCATCAGCAGTTCCACAGGACATTCCTGGTATAATCTGCTTCAGAGCTGTTTCTAATGCTCGAAGCACGGTTGAATACACTCGTTCAAGCACATCCGTCGGGTCGCCTGTAACTCCTACTCTGGTCATATCAGTATTATAACCATCTAATGAACAACCGCAATCCATTAGAACCACATCACCTTTCCTCAATTCACGGCTACCAGAAACTGCATGCGGAAAAGCACTATTCTCACCAAATTGGACAGCAGCGAATGTAGGAGTAGCTCCTTGACAGCGGACTTCATCGTTTACTATCTGCCTCACTTCAATTTCAGTCATTCCCAAGTTTGCTTTCTGAAACGCTCTTTGGACTGCATTACTAATAATTTGACCTGCTTGTTTCATCAACTGAATCTCACTATCTGATTTCTTAAGGCGCATGGTATCAATAATGGAACTCAATGAGGCGGATTTGTTAAAACCACCTATAGCAGCTTCAAGTGCCCAATATACGTTGAGGGGAGTATGGTCATCGAATAGGACAGACAACCCTCTGCCCTTTCCTCCAACGAGGTCTGTCACAATTGCATAGGGATCCTCATCATCCGCCCAAGATACAAACTCATTAATCCAAGTATTGGAACGAAGATTGGAAACTTCGAATGCAGGAGCAATGATTTGTGTTTCTGAGTCTTTCATTATCAGAAGAGCAAGGAGTCGTTCATGCATCTCATATTCGAAACCTGTTAAATACTGAAAACTTGGTGAAGGTGTAAGAATGCCAAAATCAAAATTTGATGTTTCAAGATGTCTGCGAATTTGTTCGATTCTCTTCTTGTAAATAGATTCATCGAGCATTTGTACGCTCTCACAACCAGAGATATCATAGAACCCTGTCTACATAACAATGCCGGTCACATCAATCGGGATTGCAAGAACTACAGTTAATAGGAGGACCAAGAGCCATCGAGAAACAGGAATGACCGAGACCGACCCTCTAGCAAAGAAGAATGAAGCTCGTCGACTTCCCTCTAGAGTATATCTTGTAGGTGCGCTAACTCAGTTCGGAGTGGGTTTGCATTCGCCATTTCTTCAGGCATATCTTATTGATATGCAAGAAGCGCTAAGGGGAGTTCAGAATTTTATTGAACAAGGAGCATTTCGTAGTGTTGGAAATGTTGCACCAACAGTTCTCCAACCGGTTTGGGGGGTAGCATCAGATAGAGCAAGGAACACAAGGGCATTTGTTGCATTTGGAACTCTGACAGGACTCCTTGTCGTATACATGTTCTTGTGGGCATCAACACCTCTAGAGATGATCATTCTTTATGCCATTCAATCAATCCTCTTCAGTATACAAATACCAACCTGGCTTTCATTAGTTGGAGGATTGATGGATGAAACAAACAGAGGCAATGAACTAGGCAAATTGGGTCTAGCAACAAATATTGCGTCACTTTCTGCGACACTAGTTTCAGGGTTCATCGCAGTTTTACCCACACTTGCTCCATTCCTTCGAAATCTCTTTGGACCACTTGGTCTACTACTGTTCCCACTTCATATGGATGAACAGGCATTCAGAGTTGCGTATTACGGTCCATTTTTCTTCACTGCAGTTGTAGGAATCATCTCATCAGTCTTGTCTTTAACAATCAAAGAACATCCTAAAACTAATGATAAATCTAAGAAATTCCCTCCAATCCATCGATTATTATCTCAGCCTGGAGACTTTCGCAGATTTTGCTTCATTGCTGTGTTCTTTTCATTTGCTATGTCTATGGCATGGCCATACTTCATCATAGTGCAGAAATCTTGGTTAAATAACACCAATCTCGAAATCGCAATTGCATCAGCAGTTATGACAATATCAATTGTTATATTCACAATGCCATTTGGTCGACTTAGTGATAGAGTGGGGAGGAAGCCTTTAATCCTTCTTGGAAGAGGTTTCCTTTTTCTTGTACCTATAATGTACGCATTTGCTCAAAATGTATATTATGTCTATGCGGCTAATATTCTCGCTGGGTTTTGTACAGCATCGGGTATGAATGCAATTACTGCGTACATATACGATATTTCACCAGAGGATGAAAGAGCATCCCATCTTGCTGTTTATAATACCTTTATTGGAACTGTATATCTTGTTGGTTCATTAATCGCAGGAGTCCTTGGACAGACCATCTTTGAGTTATTTGGAGATGCTCGATTTTCAGTCTTCCTTATGCTTATGTTGAGTGGAGTTCTAAGGTTTTTTGCCGCTTTCTTGTATATGTTAATCAAGGAACCAAAGGAGTACTCTACTACTTTGTGGCTCGAACTTCGAGCACGTTTACCTGGTAGACGTCATGATGCAGATTTCGTTTAGAATAGGATAGACTTAAGGAGATGTAGTAGAATCCTCATCGCCGAACAATTGAGAGGATTGCATTAGATTGGAGAAAGAGCCCAGCTTTGAAGATAGTTGGAAGATAGAAATAAGAAGAGGCATTCTTCAATATGCAGTTCTTGCCATCGTAAATCGCCATGAGAAGGGAATACATGGTTATGGGATTGCGCGTGAACTTGAGGAGAAAACTGATGGTCTCCTTCAAGTTAAGGAGGGGACTCTTTACCCAATACTTCACCGGCTTCGGAAAGAAAGACTATTGAATGTGCATTCGGAAAAATCTGAATCAGGGCCTAGCAGGAAGGTGTATGTCCTGACGGGAGAGGGAGACCGCGTTTTTCGTCAGTTGACTGTTCTTGTTGGGGACATCTTTGAAAAATTGGAGGCGCTCAAGAAATGAGTGAAAATGATATCGATCGTGTAATTGAGAAATACTTGAAGAGGATTACTAAACTATTACCAGATAGTTTTGAAACAGAGGATCTTCTAGATGATTTGAGGTCTCACATCTTTGAATCTTACAGAGTGAAAACAGAAAAGAGTCCGGATGAGGATAAGCAGATCCTGATTGCTGAGGTGCTTGAGGAATTAGGTTCTCCTGAGGAAATTGCCAATGAATATGGTCAGGAGCAGGTTAAGAAAGATGAGGAAAAGAGCACGAGTGATAAATGGATATATTATACAATGCGTCTAGCTTTAGCAGTACTTGTAGTGGTCTTAGCATCATGGGCAGCTTCTATCATTACTGGAGGCGCAGTAGACTTTATGCTAGCAGTCATTGTTTTGCTTGCTTTTGCTGTTCTTGAGTGGTTAGTTAGGACACAACAAACAAAGGATGCTTAATCATGCCTGTAAAAACATTTTACTTCGATAATGCGTCTCCGAACCATACGGAAAAGGTTCTAACAATAGTTAGAGAGCATCTCATCGAGAATCCTGCTATTGAATATGTTGTTGCTGCAACAACTGAAGGTGCTACTGGTATTGCAGCAGCCAAAGAATTCACAGATAAGAAGGTAGTAGTTGTATCACATCAAACTGGATTCGCAATCGAGAATAAGAACGAGCTCAGTGATGAAAATAAACAAGAAATTGAAAAGTTTGGAGCAAAGGTACTAACTGCAACGCACGCTTTTGCTGGCGTCGCTCGGAGCTTTAGAAAAGAATTAGGTACTTGGATGACTACTGAAATCGTTGCTGTGGCTTTGAAAACTTTCGGTCAAGGGACGAAGGTTTGTGCAGAGATTGCCATGATGGCAGCAGACGCAGGCTTGGTCCCCGTTAACAAAGATATTGTATGTGTCGCGGGGACGGGGAGAGGAGCAGATACTGCATGGTTAATTAGAGCTGCATACTCTCACAAATTTCCTAAAATGAGAATGAAAGCCTGCTTGTGCAAACCTATAGAATTCTAACTGAATAAATCATGAAATCGAGAGAGATACTCTTTCTGTTCCTTATTGATTTTCTGAGGAATGTGAATGTTCACTCTAACAAGCTGATCTCCACTCCGACCATCCTCGGTATGGACACCTTTGCCCTTCATGCGGAAGAGGGTTCCGCCTCCAGTACCTTGTTTTACTTTAATCATACTATTTCCCCACATTGTTGGTACTTCAACATCTCCGCCTAAAACTGCTACTGAGAAGGGGATGTCAGTTTCAAGGTAGACATGAAGACCTCTTCTTACAAAGAGCTTGTGGGTTTCCACTGAGAACATAAGAATGAGATCTCCTGGAGGACCACCTCGAGCACCAAAATTACCTCCACCTTGGATGCGTATCCCCTGTCCATCTTCTATTCCAGGAGGTATAGGAACTGTGGTTTCTTTCCGTTCATCTTGCAGTCCCGCCCCCTTGCATTTGGGGCATGGCGTATCAATTGATTCTCCAAGTCCATGACAGGTTGGACATGTCTGCGCAACACTCATGAACCCACCCATTGACCTCACAACTTGCCCCTGACCATTGCAGGTCCTGCACGTTATAGGCGCAGTACCGGGTTTGGCTCCACTTCCGCCACAATTCTCACAACTGACCTTTCTTTTGAAAGCAATCTCCTTTTCAGTCCCAAAGAATGCTTCATCAAAACTTAATTTGATTGTCATTCGTAACGTTTGACCAGGAGATGGACCCGCTCTTCCTCTTCGTCCAAAGCCGATATCGCCAAACCCTCCAAATCCACGAAATAGAGAACTAAAGATATCTCCAAACCCATCCATGTTAATACCTTGAAAATCTGCAGTACCGTAACGATCGTAGTTTGCACGTTTCTCAGAATCACTTAAGACATCGTAGGCTTCATTGATTCGTTTCAGTTTCTCCTCTGCGTTTTTGTCAGGATTGCGATCTGGATGATACTGTTTGGCTAGACGACGATATGCTTTCCTTATTTCATCCTGGGTTGCACTTCGATTTACACCCAGAATGTCATAATAATCATCTTCTGCCATAGAGTATCACCCATGATTTGGTACTATTCTAAATCTTCAAAGTCAACATCCACAACATCTTCATCATCTTCTTTTGATGCTTGTCCAGATGTTGAATCAGTGGCTCCAGCACTAGCCATCGTGCTTGGATCAAATCCCATGGTGCCGGGTCCTGCAGGTCCTGGTCCTGCACTTGCATATACCTTTTCAGAAATCTTGTAGATAATCTGCTGGAGTTCATTGGTGCCGGATTTCATTTTCTCAAGATTGTCAGACTCTATTGCTTTTTGCAACTCAGCTGCTTTAGTCTCAAATTCCTTCTTAAGATCCTTAGGTACTTTGTCACCTAAGTCCTTGAGAAGCTTCTGACCCTGATAGATCATTTGGTCAGCATCATTCCTAGTTTGAACAGCATCCTGACGCTTTGCATCGTCCTCAGCATATTTCTCTGCATCCTTAACCATTCGTTCCACATCTTGGTCCGAGAGATTGGTACTTGCAGTGATTGTAATAGATTGCTCATTTCCTGTTGCTGTGTCTTTAGCTTTGACGTTAGCTATTCCATTTGCATCGATATCAAATGTAACTTCAATCTGAGGTGTAGCTCGTGGAGCCGGAGGTATACCTACGAGCTGGAATCGTCCTAAGGTCATATTATCAGCAGCCATTTTTCGCTCACCCTGAACAACATGAATATCAACAGCTGTTTGACCATCAGCTGCAGTTGTGAACATCTTGCTCTTTCTAGTTGGAATAGTTGTGTTCCGATCAATGAGAGGTGTAGCAATGCCTCCTAAAGTTTCGATGCTGAGTGTGAGTGGGGTCACATCCAGTAGCAGAATATCTTTGACAGATCCAGACAAAACTCCAGCTTGTGCGGCAGCCCCAAGAGCCACACACTCATCTGGATTGATGCTTTTGTCACCTTCTTTTCCAAACAGATCGCGAATGACATTCTGAATCATTGGCATACGTGTAGCTCCACCTACCAATAGAATCTTGTTGATTTGTTCAGGTTCGAGTTTTGCATCTCCGAGAGCTTGCCGTATTGGACCAATAGTGGCGTCAACCAAATCATCTGTCATTTTTTCAAATTGCGAACGGGTTATATCTAAATTGAGGTGTTTGGCACCACTTGCATCTGCTGTGATATATGGCAGATTAATGTTTGTCTTCATCACAGTTGAGAGTTCAATCTTTGCTTGTTCAGCAGCATCACGAACTCTTTGCATTGCTGAGAGATCTTTGGATAAATCAACACCAGTTTGATTCGTGAACTCATCAACCATCCAATTGATTATTCGATTGTCCCAATCATCTCCTCCAAGTTGTGTATTTCCACTTGTTGAAAGAACTTCATATACAACCTCGCCTTCAACTGCGCCGATGTCCAAGATTGAAACATCAAATGTACCTCCTCCTAGGTCATAGACTAGGACTTTTACCTCCTTGCTTTTATCAAGACCATAGGCCAACGCGGAGGCTGTAGGTTCATTCACAATCCGTTCAACTTCAAATCCAGCTATTTTTCCAGCGTCTTTTGTGGCTTGTCTTTGACTATCATTGAAATAAGCAGGTACGGTGATCACAGCTTTTTGTATTGACTCACCAAGAAATGCTTCAGCATCGTTCTTCATCTTTTTCAAGATCATAGCTGAGATTTCCTGAGGAGTATATTCTTTATCACCAATCTTAACCGTGTAATCCTGCCCCATCTTCCGTTTTATTGATCGAACAGTGCGGTCAGGCATTGATACTGCCTGTCGCTTTGCCAGCTCTCCAACGATGATTTCACCATTTGGAGTAATTCCAACGACTGATGGAGTCAAACGCTTCCCTTCAGCATTTGGGATTATAGTTGGTTTTCCACCTTCCATATAGGCAATACCACTATTCGTTGTCCCCAAATCTATTCCAACAATTTTACCAGCCATTTCTATTCACCACTTTTTTCATCATCTAAATTTTCTTCAGCACTTATTTTGACAGCAGGGACATCATGACGATTCACACAGACAACAGCAGGACGCAAAACTTTCTCTTTTAACATGTATCCTCTCTGATATTCCTTGAGAATTATTCCATCCGGTTTCTCTGGATCGTTCATCCTTTGTACAGCATGCTGATAATAAGGATCGAACTCTTTCCCAATAGAGTCTATAGGACGTACTCCTTCCATTGATAAGACCTTGCTAATCTGCTGTTCAATTGCACTTATTCCAGTCCTTGCTGCGTGTGGATCATTCGCGAAATCTAACTCAAGTGCTCGCAGAATGTTATCATAAATACCAAGAACTTTCAAGAGGATCTCTTCACTTGCAAACTTGGCTGCTTCCGAAAATCGTGCATCCATTCGCTTCCTATAGTTATCGAATTCTGCTTGTAGTCTCTGAAGTCTATCAAGAAGATCACTCGATTTTTCACACTCTTCATCAATCTGTGAGAGAAGAGGGTCTTCGGGAGAAAGTTCAATGGTGTCATTATTTTCTAGATCATCGTCAGATAAATCCAATTCAATCTCATGATCTTTCTCGTTATTATCCTTCATTCTACAGTCACACTGCCTAGTCCTAGTTTGCACTGACTGACAAATCATGCAGAAAGGGATCGTAATTGAGGGACTGATTCGATGTTTCAGCTCCCCTTGGTGACTTGGACCATTCCGTATCTAAATAAAGAAAAACCTTTCGACATGGTAAAATTTGAAATAACCGAAAACAAAATCAAGGGGATTTTCTCGATTTCAAACAACATGCTAGACCCTGAGGATTTGAAACACGCAAAGCAACTAATAGCTAAGAGCACGAGAATAATCGCTTTCACAGGGGCAGGTATTAGTGTTGACTCAGGCATTCCGGATTTCCGATCTGAGGGAGGTCTTTGGGAACGATATGACCCTCATGAGTATGCAACTATTGAAAGCTTCATGCAAAACCCTACGAAATTTTGGACAATGGGTCGGGAACTGGTTGAAACGATACTCAAAGCTAAACCTAATGCAGCCCACAAAGCTCTCGCCAAGCTTGAAGCGGAAGGGAAACTAATTGGTGTGATAACTCAGAACATCGATAATTTACACCAAGCAGCTGGAAATAGAAATGTTGTTGAGCTACACGGGAATTATCTCCGCGCATACTGCATTGAATGTAATGCAGAATATGTAGGTGAAACAATACACCAGAGTGTTGCAAATGGTGAAATTCCACCTAGATGCGAAAAGTGTGCCGGAGTTCTAAAATCAGAGGCCATCTTATTTGGAGAACCGTTGCCAGAGATACCAATGTCAAAAGCCATTGAGATGTGTCGTGATACTGACCTAATGCTTGTCATTGGGACAAGTCTCTCTGTGTATCCTGCAGCTTTTTTGCCCCAGCTCGCCAAGAACTCAGGTGCGAAGATCATTCTAGTAAATCTCGAAGGATTGAACCGTGATTCTGTAGCTGATATTGTCTTGAGAGGACGTGCATCAGATATTATACCTAAAATAGTAGATCACTAGGAAAGCAATGTATAAGCAAACCAAGAATAGACTCCAAGCACTCCTGGTATGACTATGACTGACAGGAAGATCGTAATAACTCCAAGGATGTATTGATTGTTGTCCATCATCCATAAACCCAGATACGAGAAAGCATAGGATATGACACATGTTGTGAATCCCAATAGAATGACAGGGAGAAGAGGTACCGCAATTGCGAGGTATCCTCCTGCTTGCGACCAAAGAACACCTCCGATTCTCAAAATAACAAAAAAACCTCTAACAGCTAGATACACGATAACTGACACAAAAATACCAACATGAGAAAACTGTAAGCGTGCAGGAACGTACATATTCGATTCGGCGCACTATTGTTATTAGTTCCTTTTTACGCTTTCTAAATCGGATAAAGCGAATGTCTAAATCGGAACAAGGAATTCGTGAAAACCTAATGATAGATACGTCTTGGAAACTCGCAAGCATTGGGCAACTATCTATTCTTCTCGAGGCAAGTTCGCCAAAACCCGGAAACGTGAATAGACAATTCGGATTCTCAGATACAGATTATAGGCACTTCCTTGCAAGTGCCTCACTAATGGGAAGAGGTCTTCACCTTAGTGCCTCCAGAGGAGAAGCGCTAGCTGGTGGACAGTTGAATCCATCCAAACTTAGAATCGGAGAATTAATTCATCTCAGTACCTTGGACACATTTACAGGTATTAACAAAAGGAATACAATACTTGGCACAATTCTTCTCTACGTTCCACTCATCATAGCAACAAGTGCATCAATCACAGAAAATGGATGTTTTTCAATACAGGATTTACAAAACTGGTTGAGGAGGATTACAGAGAATACATCAGTAGAGGACACACGGAATCTATACAAAGCATTCCATCTAGTAAGATCAACAAATCCCAGAGCTGAAAGCTCAGCAAGTTGGACAGAAACTCATAGCAGGTATGATATCGATAATCCTCGTGTATTAGCGAATATTATTGAAGATGAGCTGACTCTTTATGAGCTTTTCAAGCTATCAGCGGAAGTTGATGAGATTAGTAGTGAATGGGCTAATAATTTCGATTTGACTATCACCAAAGTTTTTCCATATCTCGATAATATAACTGATAATCTTGAGAACTTGGAGGAGGGAATTGTACAAACATTTGTTTGGTTACTTTCATTACGACCTGATGGGCTCATTGTGAAAAAAGCAGGCATTAAGCGAGCTGAGAATGTCAGGAAATTAGCTGAAAGGACAATGAATGCCTGGAATCATGATACTGGCTCACTTGAGTTAATGAAGAAGTTGGATGATGAGTTGCGTAGAGAGGGAAATGTTTTGAATCCAGGAACAACAGCGGATCTTGTATCAGCAGGTATCTTCTGCAAACTTGTTGCACTTGATTTTTCGCGAGAACTACCCTAGAATCCCACTATAAACGACTACTGCAATAATGAATAGTATAGCAGCAGATGGGATAAGCATCATCATACCTTCTTGTCGTTTCCGTAACCGAACTTCATTTCTTGGACCAAAATAATATGCCAAAAGAAGAAACACTCCAAGAATAATCAAGAAAGCCGCAAGTCCTTCATGAGCCATAAAATATCGCCTGCCAGGGTCATTTCATTTCTTGTTATTAACATAATCATATTATTTCCTATCAGGATTTAAAGGTGGAATAGCTCGTTCAATAAATAGATAGCACAAGGAAAATTCATGTGTTGAAAATATTTTACACAAGAACTTGTCTGAAAACATGTTCAAACTTCATGCGTAATTCTCGAGCTCGTTCTACATCAGCGGCATATAATGGCTGACGCATATCAGTAAGATTTGGTATTTTCTTGCATAGCTTTTGACCCATTAGTTTTCTTAAAGCAAAACTAACAGTTCTTGGTGCAAGGTCAACTCTACTGCTGATATCTTTAGGAGTCATAGGACCTTCGGTAGTCAATCTGTCCAAAACAATTATTGCACTGCGGGGTAGCTCAATGGACATGGAATCTGTACCATCCCGTATTTTGTGGTCCTTTCTGTTCCCACATAATATTTGCACGGAGTAATTAATAAAGAAACGCTTTACAGCAGTTTTATCAAATTGGAATAGCTACTCAAAAATGAGATGCCTAAATTACTCATTTTCATGTACTAGTGAGTGAAAGAGTGACCAGATGGCCTAAAGGAAGATGATATTTGTGAGATCAGACCTGAGTCAAACCGAAGCTGGAGTTCTTTGACTCGATCCATATTGATATGATAGATTGGTTGACGCATGTCTGCCAGATTGGGTGTCTTTCGAATTACACGTTCACGAACGAGAGTTCTAAGTGCAAAAGAAATCGTGCGAGGCGCGAGCCCTACCTTTTCAATGATGGTCTTTGGAGTCATTGGTCCCTCGGCTGCAAGGCTGCCAAGGACTAAAATCGCACTGTTTGGAAGCTCCATAGACATCTGCAACTCACAATCCTACGGCATTGATAAATTCAAAATTTGAATATAAGCAGTCTGTTCTAAGCATGATTCAGTTACACATTCCTGTATAATAGGATTCAAGAACTCCGAAAGTAAATCGAAATTGAACATCATGGCGCACAAAGTGTTTGTTACTCGGAAAATTCCTCAAGAAGGCATCGACATGCTCACAAGCAAATTCGATGTCTCTATTTGGCAATCTGAATATCCTCCCACAAAAAATGAGATAATTGAAATGGCAGCAGACTGCCAGGGACTAATAACTCTCCTCTCAGACCCTGTTGATTCGGAACTGATCGCAAAACTTCCTAATCTAAGAGTGATTGCACAGTACGCTGTTGGTTATGACAATATTGATGTGAAAGAAGCATCAAAGAGGGGAATCCTAATCACCAATACTCCAGGAGTCCTAACAGAAACTACAGCAGATTTGACTTGGGCATTAATATTAGCTACAGCAAGACGTATTGCTGAAGCCGACAGATATGTCAGGAATGGAAAATGGCATGTGGCATGGGGACCTCAATTGCTACTAGGAATTGATATTCACGGTGCGACTCTAGGCATAGTTGGCATGGGGAGAATTGGGCAAGCTGTTGCAAGAAGGGCAAGAGGATTCGATATGAGAGTCCTCTATCACTCCCGAAGTCGCAATGATGATGTTGCTGCTATGGAGAACCAAATGAACCTCAAACCAGCCAAATTGGAAACTCTTCTTCGTGAATCCGATATTGTGAGTCTGCATGTTCCTCTTACCTCTGAAACCTACCATCTCATTGGGAAGAAAGAGATAGAAATGATGAAACAAGGTGCCATATTAATCAACACCTCTAGAGGACAGGTTGTCAATCAAGAGGCATTAGTAGAAGCTCTTTCAACTGGAAAACTCGGAGGTGCAGGGATTGATGTATTTAGGGAAGAGCCAATTAAGGAGGATGATCCATTGTTAGATCTTGAAAATGTGGTCCTTGTCCCACATATAGGAAGTGCCAGTAGAAAAACAAGGACAACAATGTCTGTAATGTGTGCAAGGAACGTTATTGCTGCTTTGAATAATGAGAAGCCGCCAAATATTGTAAACCCGGAGGTATTCTGATTGAGTATCGAGTGTATTAAAAAATTGATGTCACGACAATCAATTAGAAGATTTACAAGTGAACCTATTCCTGATTCAACAATAGAAGAACTAGTAAGTATAGGAACTAGGGCACCGAGTGCAGGGAATCGTCAGCCATGGAGGATTATTATTGTAACAAATAAGGATTTGAGGAAACATCTTGCAAATGATGCATTTAACCAAGATTTCATTGCTGGTGCACCGGTCATCTTTGTCATATGTGCAGTCCCCGAAGAGTCAGCTGAAAGATATCATGATCGTGGAAGAACCCTCTATGTCTATCAAGATACAGCAGCTCTCACTTTGAACATTCTATATGGCGCACATTTTCATGGGTATGGAGCGTGCTGGATAGGAGCGTTTGACGAGGATGCAGTTTCAAAAACTCTCAAAATACCATTCAACATGCGACCTGTTTCGATGATACCAGTGGGCAAAATTGATGGAGCTTGTCCACCTCTGCGACAAAGAAGAAAATCCTCTGAGATTATTATACAGGAGAGTTTTCCCTAACCAAATTTAGTTTTAATTTGTTGAATTATGAAGTGACAAATGGAACTTCAGATTGGCTTGGGGTAGGTCCTGACGAGCTTCACTATTTGAAACAAGAAAAAGAAGGGGGATGGGGGCAAAGCCCCCATGTTCCGTTAAACTATACTTCCTCTGTAGCTACTACTTCTTCCTAATTAGGAAGAGTATCAACAGCACAACAACACCAACACCGATTCCACCAATCAATCCAATAAGGAGTGGATCAAAAATCACCTCACCTGTTGTAGGTGTGGTTGGTGGGGTGGATGTAGTGGGTGGCGGTGTTGTGACTGGCACATTACCTGCAGAGAATGGACCACTGATTGAGTCTACGTATAGAGCCATTGGACCGTATGAGTCTGGTGGACTCTCAGCAGTACCGAGTGGTTCGCCGTCAACTATGATTCCAAGGTCAACGCTGTATACTCGTACTCTATAGTAGTAGTCGCCTTCAAGCCATCCATCCGAATCCCAGACAAAGAACGTTTCAGTCAAGTTCTGCCCTAAGAGCTGGTATGTATCGCCTCCATCTGAGCTAAGCCAGACCATGTAGAAGATGGAATCATCCTCGTTTCGGTCTGTCGCTGAGAATGTGAAGTTATAGCGATCATCACCAAGATCGATAGCATCATTGATTGTTAGTTTCGGTCCGAAGAAGTTACGGAAGGTGACTTTTCCAAAGTCAATGAGCCAGACGACATCAGTTTCAGTCCAGCAGTACAGGTAGATGTCCATAGTCTTGTTGACTAGTATGTTATAGGTGTCATATGTGACAAGATCTGTAGCACTTGGCAAGTCAATTGAAACCCTTGTGTCAACTTCAAGCATGTAGCTCTGATGGTTGTATGCCCAAGCCCAGCAGAACACACGGATGGCAATGTACATGTCAGCAGGAGAAATGTATGTACCAGTTTCAGCTGCTCCACCGCCTCCGTTGTCCACAGACAGGAGCGCAGCTCCAGTGTTATCTGGAACCTCATTAAGCTCTACAAGCCCGTTAGAATTGAGATCATTCCATTCATAGACATCGAATGATGGGTCTGCACTGCCTTGTGCATCTAAGGTCACGACGACTGTGTCACCTGCAGATATGGGACCGACAGTTTGCCAGATGTAGATATCAGTGCTGGTCAATGGAACTGGCCAGGTATCAGCACCTTGGGGATCTGCATATGTACCTGTTGGATGTGCATAAAGACCACTCAAGAGACTCAGTTGTGTACCAGTAATGACTGAGTATTCCGGAAGTCCAGCCACATCTGGAATGGTCCAATTGGTTGTCACGACAATATGGTCTCCAATCAACACATCATCCTCGGAGATGCTTGTTGGGGTTGTCATATCTTTAGCAGTCCACTTGAAATCGTTCTCAGCTTGCGTCAAGGCTGTTGGGCCATAGACCTGGAACGTAATTTTGATGGGTTCCGGTACATCCGCACCATCAAACACGTGGATGTTGTATTCAAACCAGTATGTACCATTTATCAGATAGCCAGGATCCCAAATAATGGTGTTAGTCAAATCACCTGTTGGTTGTGGGTCAAATGGACGACCACCATCATTTGTGCCTGTGATAGTAGCACCGAGTTCATCCCTTAGTTGCATGTCAACTACAGTTCCTTGGTTCATCCACTCAGCTCTCATGACGAGAACTGATGCATTGATTGCATCGTTGTACGGAATATCGATGTGGAATATTGTGAAACCACCGCCCTCTTGAGTACTGTCTGTACCAGGAGTGAAGTGTGTTATCGCTGTTCCACTATCGTATGGGGTCACTTCGGGACCTGCTCCATCGACAAGGACCATTTCAGCACCCGCTGCACCATCAAGAGGCATCTCGACAGTGTAGGAGTATGGTATCTCGTGAGTGAAGCCACCAGCCACAAATGTGATTGATCCCTGATGGAATCCGTACTCAGCATCTGCATCTACAGTGAGTGTTGCATTGACACCAGTTGTGCCATCGTCAGTAATAACGACATCAGTATCGGGTGTCTGTGCCCAGATCTGTATTGTCACATCTACAGTCACTCCACTAGCACCAAACAGAATCAGTGTTGGGTTGTAACTGAAGAGATTTGACAATGCAACAGGATCAGCAACACGGAAGGTGAGCAGATTAGGTTCATCACAGCGCTGTACATAGACAAGATAGTCACCATCTGTACCGTTCCAGAAGTTCAATTCTGGTCCACCAGCTGTGTCACTCCAATCGAACAGACGACCTGTAATGCCCATATCAGATGCATCAAATGCAACCTGGATAGTCGCGTATCTAGCAGCAAGGAAGGCAGTCTGTTCTGGACCAGTCATGTTGTCAAAGAGATTGAAGTATCCAGACCTAATGACATTGGTAAGAGTGTCATTGTATGTGTAGCCAGTGAGTGAGAACTCAAGCTTGGAACCTTCAGTGTAGTACCACGGTTGTGGTGCTGAACTGAAACTAGCAGTGTTTGCGCCATTTCCAGCATAATCGTCTATGTTCAGAGTGATTGTCTTCACTTCTGATCGAGTGACTGTGCCAAAGAATATGTCGCTTGACTCTAGACCTACAGGATCAAACCAGTCCTCGTAGTAGATGTCATCAAATGGAGCCCAATAGGGTACCCAGTATGCCCATGACTCAGCAATCTGTTCAGCATAGCTTGCAAAGCTCTCTGATTCGAAGATGAATTCAGATGTGTATCCTTCTTGGATAGCCCTGCATGCAGCCTCAGCATTGATGAAGCCGTGGCCTTGTACAGCTGGGTCATAACCCATGTCATCAGCAGTTGATAAGAGAATGTCTTTTGTTAACTGCGGTGATGGCATTACAGCTCCGTGGTTGTCAGCCCAAGCTTCCATGATTAAGGCAGATACACCTGCTGCAAGTGGACAGGAAAGACTTGTTCCAGACCAAGAGAGGAATGTAGGACCAGCATCAAGCCAGTCATTCTCTGATGGTTCCGGATTATATCCGAAGAATCCAGGAGCCATTACATCAGGCTTCACGTAGCCAGTGTATGCTGGACCTGTAGCTGAGAAGAATGCTTGCTGATAGTTTGGTTGGTATGGATAGTAGGAGTTGACATAGTAATGGTTTGCCATGGTCGCACCAACGCTAATCACAGAGAATGTGCCGCCAGGTGTGCCCATTGAACCATAGTCACTACCTTCATTGCCCGCAGAGAACAAAATCAGCACTCCAGGATAGGACGGTGCCAATACACCAGGTACTGATGCAAGGTCCCACACCATTGAGTAAATTCTCAACTGAAGGTACATGCCACCAGGACCCCAACCCCAAGAGTTGGAAACCATGTGAGCCCTGTGACTTGGTCCATCACCAATGTATTCCCAGTAGCCAGAGGTTTCATTCAGAGTGAAGCCCATGGCCCAAACTTGAGCAGCTAAATCACCACCTGCGGATATTCCTTTAGAGGCAATGATCTTAGCACCAGGAGCTACACCGGGTAGATAATAGAGTGTTCCATTACCGTAGATGTCATGACCATAGGTACCAGCTGATGCAATTGCAGAAGCTGTCCAGTGGCCGTGATCGGTTGATGTTGTGAACAATGAGTTCCATGCCATACCATCATCAGCGATACCGAAGAACAGGCCAGGATCCTCAGTCAAGTAACCAAGACTGTCTAATGCCCAGCTTAGTGAGCCAAGACCACAATCCATTACGCCATCATCGTCAACATCAGCTGTAAGAACGTTATTTCCTTTATTGAAGACGTAACCTTCAGCAATATCATCAACGAAGCTCCAATCCATCATTCCTGTGATTAGATCTCTGTCAGCAGTGACATTGAGGTCTATCTCATAGGGTAGATATGGTGTACCAGCGGGATGTTGTGATCGAATTGCCCAGTTCCACATTCGAGTCCATGCAAGTGTGCCATTCCAGTCAATAATTAGATCATCATCATAAATCATTGAAGGAGCGAACACTTTTGCATAACCATCAATCTTCTGTTGGTATGCCCAACCGAATGTGTAATTATCAGCTGTAGGAGCAGGAATCTCCCAGTCCTTCCACATCTCATGGTAGACAAACTCAGAAACATTGTTTCCACCCCATGCCCACTCATATAGACCGATGAAACCAACAACATCACCTTCTGGGTAACCATCTCCATATGGAGGTCGAACGCCCATGAGGTTTCTATGACTACCTTCCATGTTACAAACTGGATCCCAGCCTGAAACATCAAGATAGTATTTACCGCCCATCTCGTAAGTCAGAAGATATCCAGCTTCGAGCCAAGCAGTTGTGTTTTCTACATAGGTACTGTTTGCGATTACCATCTCAGTCAAACCCATACTTGATGGGTCATAGGACATTGGGTATGTACCATTGTTGTACTCAGCATTCCTTAGGTCTTCTTGGCTGAAGTCGACACCAGAGTCGACGACACCTACGATGACGCCATCTCCAGAATAGCCAGTAGCATATGGTCCAGTAGCGCCGATTAATTCGTTGATATAGAACATATCAGGATTAACCAGGTCTGCCAAATCCGTTGCCGGTTCAGGCGCTCGGATGTAGTCAGCTTGGATGTATTGAATTCCATCAAAAGATGTCAGCTTTTTCAAAGCAGAAATCGAGCTTACATCAACTGATGCCACCCTCAAGAGTTTTAGATCAATCTGCCATCGTACCTTTGCAACATCTGCAAGTACGGAAGCATCAAATGAAGGTGTGAGATACAGCAAAAGCTTTGTGTCACCACTTGTTGTTGTGACTACACTATCATCCAAAACACCTGTTTCGATATAGGATGTTATTATTGGATCAACTTTCTCCACCGGGAAGTTTTCCTGTAGACGTTGTGCCCACTTTTGGATAAACTCCTTTTGATAATCGGTTGGAGCTGCTACCTGGGAGTCAACATTGGCGAGAGGTGCGAATGGCACAAGTGCCATGCTTATAACGAACACACCACAAAGAAGTAGAACCGCAGTTTTTCTCAGGTTATTCATTTTCTATTTTTCTCCTCACGTTTTAAGTGGAGAACAAGTACATCATGAAGGACAAGCCATCTCCGCATCGATGGTGTCTCCTCTAGACGCATAAAAACCTCCAAAACTGGCCATGCGGTGGTCAGTTCTCTCCTCTAAAGCGTTCTCCACGGGTATGTGATTAGTCCTCGTCAGCAATATAGTTACTATTAAGCATTGTGCAAGAATTATACTAACAAGAACGGTTCATTTTCCCCCAATGAGTCTACACCAATTTCATGTTACGTAGATAAGAAGAAAGAGAGCCCATATCATCTATTATCTTAAAAAAGAAGTTATGAGGTCCGGAAATAGCCTTTGTGTAGGCATATACACTACCTTCTAAAACAATTTTCGAAAGAATCCATTAATCAATTTGTCGTCAGAAATATCAGGCATTGATTTGAAGAAGCGAAATCCGGATTATTGGCGAACAAGTTTCTTTATTGAATCAACAATCTCATTCACCATGATTATGGCTCCAATCATCTCGACTTTCGGTTCCTCTCCATGGGAGTCACCAACTTCTCTGGCAACCCGAGTCATAGAACGACCTAGACTCTCTATCAATGAAACCAATGCTCGTTTGCCACCATCGCTCTGATTACTCGATTCAACTTGCGAGATAAGGTCAACAAGATCAGAAATGACACTATCAGAAACTTCAGCAGCAGTTTCAGCTCTCCGTCCTAAATCATCCCATTTCATTTGGGCATCTTTCAATTTACTTGACAACTCAACAACGATATTATCATCAGCAAATGCAGGAGAGGTCCTAGTTGCTCCTTCAGCTGCAAGGCGTAAATCAGCTATTTCAGTTTCTAGAGATTCAATAAGAGCATCCTTCATCTTCAACTTCTCAAGAAGGCTTTCACTAGGAGCCGGAGCTGCAGCAGGGACTGTTTTAAGTTGCTCTTCCATTATTGCGATTGACTTTTCTCGCTCTCCAACTTCAGCTTTAATTGTTTCAAGTTCTCCTTCAAGTGCAGTGAGTGAATCCTCCTTTTCTGAGAGAAATTCATTGAGCCGTTTATTCTCTGCTTCCAGTTTTTGGAAGGCATCTTTTGATGTCTTAGCTTCCTCCTTTATATCTCTGAGCTCATCTTGTAGAGAAACAAAATCTGGATCAGGTGGTGAGATAACATAGTAGCTGATGATTGAGATAATAACAACAAATACAGCTACATATATGAGAGAGCTCCAAATAGAGCCAAAGAAGAGGTTAGTCAGGAGTTGCAGGAAATTTCTGAATGTAGCCGAAGAACCAAAACCTAATAGCTGACCAAATGTAGCATAAAGTACTGCAATTATTGCAACTCCAAAACTAAGGACTCCTATGAGAAGCATAATGTTGCGTTTCAAGGCGTTTTGAGGAAGGTGTCGTTGGTACAAGAACAACAAGACCGACAGCGTTAGTAAAGGAATAACGTAGGGCAACGAAGCAACAACGTCATCCATGGGAATACCAAATACAACAAGCACTTCATATCCTATGGATGTGATATAATCAGTCATAGGGAATCCTCCAGTGTGAAACAAGAACCTGAATCCTCTTGGAGGATAAAACTATTCTTTGTATTGCTTTCCAACGCATAAAGACATCTCTAGCTACTCAGACTCCTACAGAGAGTCCAAGTAGCCTATCACTTTCTCCATAGAGCAGCTTTTTCGACTTCGTGGTCGGTTATGGCAATTTCAAGCGCTTTTAGAAATCTTGTAGCCTCATCTATTGAGAGAAGAAACGAACCCTTGACGTTTCTATCTTCGCCAATCGAGAGCCGTATTTTTCCATCATTCACCCAGCCCTCAGAAGCTTGTTCTGGCATGCTTACCTGAAGCTCCAACCATGTTCTTCGAGTTTCCTTGGTTTCACGATCTTCGAAGAAATGTTTTAGCTGAAGACGCCGCTCATATGATTGTGGTTTTTCACCCATTTCATTAGTTCACTCCGTTTCAGGATGACATAGTGTCTATCCGTCACTATAATATTAACATGAACAAATTTACGCACGTTTCTCGGAATTTCCGAGCTAGACTTGTGAGCTTTAAGAATACTAGAAAGCACTCAAGAAAACCCTTATCTTAGGTTTGGAGGTCGTTCGATTGGAAGGACATTCTAAGATGCGAACTATCCGTAAATCCCTCTATCACCGTTTTGCAGCTCTTCTGCTTCTGAGTCTACTATTTACACCAATCGCCATCTTTGGAACCGGTATGAATGATACTGTAGAATATCATACTGCAAACATTAAGCCAGACCTGGCTCAGGCGTTGAGCACGATGGAATCTAGTAGTTACATCTCAGTCATTGTAGAATTTTCGGATACACTATTAGCTGACCAGATGGCGGAAAGAATACAACTTAGTGGTTTGAAAAGCGTTCACATAAAATACGCATTTCATCTGATTCCAATGATTTCATTATCTATCAGAGTTGATGAAATTAATGAACTTGCTAAGTTAGCTTTTATTGAAGAGATTCATTTGAACCAGAAAAGACAATTAATTGAGAACTCTGAGCCACCAGAAAATTATGTCTTGGCTGAGAACGGGAATGGATATGTTCACTTTGATTCGATTCTTTGTGCAGACCAGTTGTGGGCAGAGGGAGTCAACGGTACTGGTGTTACAATTGCAGTTCTGGATAGTGGTGTCTGGGGAGAACATCCCGATCTTCAAGACCGGTTAATTGGATTCAAGGACCTGATTAAAGGACAGGATGACATGAATCCTGTAAATGGAATTGATGCCTATGATGACAATGGACATGGGACAGCGTGTGCATGGAATGCAGTAGGTGATGGAACAGCTAGCGGTGGCATCCTTAAGGGAATCGCACCTGGAGCTGATCTTTTAGCAATTAAAGTTCTTGATTATGCAGGCGCAGGCGAGGATGATGTTATTGCTCAAGGTATTGAGTTTGCTATAGAGCAGAATGTGGACGTCATAAGCCTCAGTCTTGGCGGAGAGTGGCTGGAAAGCACTTTCCTTGTTGAGGCATCTGTGGGTGAGATTGAGAATGCAATTTCAGCAGGAATCTCAGTAGCTGTAGCTGCTGGAAATTCAGGTCCAGCGGCGCTCACAATAAACTCTCCCGGTGTTGCTGAGAAAGCGGTTACAGTTGGAGCTTCATATGGTGATAGTGGCGTAGTAGCATTTAGCAGTGTTGGACCAGTATTGAGGACAGTGACAGATCCATTAGGGTACACTGCAAAACCAGATGTTGTAGCACCAGGATATCAAATAGTATCAGGAAGAGGGAACAATGTTAACCCAGACGAATATCCAACTTATAATAGCAGTCAGTTTGGGTCAAGCTACACCCGCTGGTCTGGAACATCTGCCTCTACTCCATTGGTGGCAGGCATGATTGCACTCCTTATGCAAAAGCATTTGGCCCTTGCGCCTATTGAAGCAAAAGTAGCTCTGATGAGTTCGGCTACTGATCTTAACGTTGATCCAATGATACAAGGATGGGGATTAGCCAATGTTTCACGAGCATCTCAATTTCTCAATAGCACATCACGAGATATTACATTGATGACTCCGAGAAGCATACCAACACTCCCATGGAGTAAACAAGTGCTTATTGTAGGCGATGATCGTCCGCCTCAAAATGTGACAATTATCTCAACACAATCTGTTGGTTTAGTGGACATCACAATCTCTGGGAATGCGAGCCAATTCCTAGATACAAATATAGACCAGATATGGGTATCAACAGGTTACTCATATTTTGGAATCGAGCTCAAACTACCTGAAAACACTCCACTTTCATCTGCAGGAGTTTACACTGGACAACTCAATCTAAATCAAAGTAGCAGCATCATCGCATCCATCGACATCAGATATTCAATCACACTTTTCGGTGGCAGATTGATGGTCGATATGGAACATCATTCTAGTGGTGTGGGTGGGGATATTGATGATCCATCTTATTATGGCTACTTCACAGAATACCTAAGAGAAAGGGGAATGGTTGTATCAGAGTTTGGCGATGCTGAAGATCTCAGACGGAGCTATATCGACTTCAATACTATTTCGAGTGCGGATGTTTTCATGATTATGGATACAGAAACTTCATACTATCAAAGTGAGGTGTCAGCACTGCACACATTCGTTGAAAATGGAGGAACACTCCTAGTTTTTTCAGAATTCTATAATCAGGTTACAGGAGAAGCATCCTTTGCATTTGACGACTATAATGCAATTCTTGAGCCATTTGGGATACAATGTGAGGAACGTACAATTGGGGCAGGTCTCAATAATTCGGGAATTATCTATGGAGCTGATTATGGGGGATTTGTTGAGAACGATCCTCTTATGAATGGTGTAAACAACCTCTACGTCCTTCAAGGTAGTACGCTTCATGTCAACCCTGAGGTGTCTAACGCGACAGGCTTGTTCTGGGAAGATGCTGGAAGGACACATGCAATTGTTGCTACTGCGGAGTATGGCCGCGGTCGTGTCTTTGTGATTTCAGATGGGTCAACTTTGTACGATGATGTCTTATATGATGCAATAAACGCAGGTGCTGACAATCTACGACTTCTAAGAAACTTAGCCACTGCAATCATTCCAGAAGCCCCTAGAATCTTTGATGTCGAACTAAATGTCGGAGAGTTTGGTCAAGACGCAAATGTAACTGCGTATATTTTTGATGAGGATCTCGAAGATGTTACAATAAGTGTGATTGGACCACGAGGAGAGAATCTCACAGGGACAATTCTTGAAGAGCTAGGCTATAAATTTTCGACCACCTTTATCTTTAATGGAGGAGGTTTCTTCTCAGTCCAAGTTAGAGCTACTGATTCATTGGGGAATGTAAGGTTTTTCCAGAAAACAATCTTGATACCTGTCGATGCAGCTGATGATCTTGTAATATTGACAGTCATCTATGTGCTTCTTGGGGTTGTAGGAGTTGGTCTTGGGTACGTACTTCTAACAAGAATTAGGAGTCGACCAAAGCGGCCTCAACGTCCTATTGAACCACAACGGGACGAGGATGAGTGGGAACTCCCACCACCAACTATCGAATAGGACCAAAGGTCGATTCTAAATACTCTCGCAATCGTTCGTGTCGAGGTCTGAGAAGAGGCTTTTCATCTAGAATAGCTCCAGACTCTACTCTTTCGAGTATCTCATAACCTAGACGAGCACCCATGCGTGATGATATCACCTGACCACCAATAAGTCGACCATCGTCAGATGTAATCAATGCCATCTTGGCAAATTCAGTAGAATCTTCCAGATAGTGGACCCTTGATGTAAGAGCCATTTGGTTTGCAGTTGTCGATGAATGCCCTATAACTGCAATATCTGTATCAAAGATTCTATCATACTGGAAACGTCTTAAGATGTCACTATACAATTTGGTACCACCAGCTGCAATGACTCCAGCTTGGCGACCAGCTCGTGCTGCAACACTACCAATTGGGAGGAGGAGCGGCTTTCCAGTTAGGGAGTCTTTCATCTCCACGCAATCACCGACTGCAAATACATCATTGGCAGAAGTCTTCATGGTTGCATCTACAACGATTCCACCAAGCTGCCCAATCGATATACCTAGTTTTTCTGCAATCTCAGTGTTTGGTCGTACACCAGTCATAAAGAGAACTGCATCGCATGTAATTGTATCATCACCCAAAACAAGTCCTTCAACACGCTTTTTCCCAATGACAGAGGCAGGTGATTTCCCAAGGTGAATGTTAAGATCATCTGGAAGTCTTGACTGAAGTTCGACACTCATAGGTTCTTCCAATTGTTTTCTCATTAAACGAGAACGTATGATGAGATGAACGCTCTTGTCAAGTGAATGAAGTCTCTCAGCAGTTTCAAGACCACTAAAACCAGCTCCTACGACTGCAACAGAATTCATCCCTGATAATTGTTGACCAATTTTACTTGTATCAGCCATCGTCTGTATTGTAAAGACTCCTGGTAGAGTTTTGCCTTGAATATCAGGTACAGCAGGAGCGCCTCCGGTAGCAATGATGAGACGATCATATTTGAGAGTGCTTGTCCCTTTAGGGCCATTAATCTGAATTTGTCTAGACTTAGTATCTCCATCGGTTACATGAGTGCCTGTCATTATGGAAATGCGCTTCTTGGACAGTGCGGCAAAAGACCAATCTTCAATTCCGAGATCTGAAGTATCAGGAAACTCAATCGCCATAGAAGCTCCAGGTTTCTTATGAGATTCCAATGTTTCTTCTGTGATAATAGTGATTTCAGACTTGGCATTGAACATCCGAGCAGCTACCGCTGCTGCGGCACCACCGGGGCCATAACCAATGATTAAGATTTTCAACCTGCCTCACCTCTTCGTCGTCGCATTATGATCAGAAATACACAACCCGTAATAACAATTGCAGCTCCAATTATTATCGCAGTGTAGTCCTGTACAATCGTAAGAGTTGCGAAATTCAACTCGGTTCCAGGTACTGCTTGCCCTATAGCGATTGCAAATACTTCATGATTACCAAGTTGGAAATAAGAAGGAGTTATATCGAATTCATAGATCCCAGTACTACTTGTAAGAGTGAAATTGAGCCATGGCCCAGCTTCGGAATGAAATGCAACATAAACCCTTGATGCAAGATTATATCCTGCCAGGACCAACTCACCAGATATTAAATCGTTCATTAAGAATCCAACTCTTATGACAGTACGATCAAGGATAGCACTTGTAAAAGCTAACTGTGGACCAATTTGTGTAGAGAGTAGAATCAGTGGCAAGTAGAGAACATAGCTTTCAGAGGTTATGTTAAAAGATATGCTGTTTAAAGACGAAGTGCCAATCAGTTCTTCCGGAACTGTGACTATGAATTCGCTTTCACCAACCACTGATGAAGAGTTCAAATTCTCAAGAGGCCCATTTACGATACTCCATGCAGTTGTCTGAAGGTTCTTTGGTGTGTCACGATCATTAGTAAAGACATGAAGCCTCATCGAACCATCATTAAACTCCAGCCAAAGATTCTTCATAACTGGGAGTAATGTATCCGTGAGAGTTCCGGTTCCAGACACATCAACATTCGACATTGTTGAATTATGCGTTCTCACTGATATGATACCGCGGGTTCCAAGATTGATGCCATCAATTCTGAGAATCACCGACGTATAATCGGTCCACCAGTCTGCGACTAATGAAGATGATATATAGGCAGTTCCATTCCAATCATAGACCTTTGCAGACCCTCCAGTCACATTGACCACAATATCGGCACCATTGATTCCTGTACCTGCATTTGAATCTGTATCCCAATTTATAGATAGAATATTCGTCCCCTGGAAATCAGGAGTATCTCTCATTGCAATTGCAAACGCAAGTGAATCGTTATCCAGGAAGGATTTGACAGAAGTGATGTCAAGACCTCCAGGTACTGAAAGATCAATTGAATCTACAAAGAGTTCATCTACACCAAACCAATCGGAGTACGTTGCATTGTCGACACCAGGTGAGGCAAGAACTTGAGTTACAGACCACAGTGCATCAACAAGCCCGTGTCCCCATGATGTCGATGCATATTCATAGTGGTTTGTTTTTCCTCCGGCACCATTGACCAGTACAGAATAATCCAACCACGCAGAGTTCTGTCCTGATGCCTGACGAATGAGAGCTAAAACTCCTGCAACGTGGGGTGATGCCATACTGGTCCCATCTTTTGAGGTCCATAAGTCATACGCCGATGTGCTAGCTGCTATTATGTTGTCCCCAGGAGCGGCAACGGCTGGTTTTGGAGACCCATCGACTCTAGGACCTCTGCTGGATTCAACCATAATGTTTGAACTTCCTTCGCTGTATGCGGCGACCGCCACAGCGAAATCAGCTGTGGCAGGAGAGCTGATGGTTCTTTCCGAATCAAGAGAGGTTTGGAATGTTAATTGGGTAGTTTCCCATCGTCCGTCCCATGCAAACGCATCAACCCATATGAGTTCACCAGAATCATTTGTGACTGTGACATTCCAAACGCCATTTGTCCACAGATGGTCTTCTGCAGAAACTTGGATTATCACATTATTTATTCCACGAATACTGACATCAGCGAAGATATAGGCGCGTAGATTGCTATCTTCATGTTCCCAAGATTGTCCAACTATAGACGAGAAGGCTCCAAGATCGATTGGATCACCTGAAGGTGGCGTTAGAATGACATGCTCATCGTTATCTGAAGAATGCCATAATAGGCTTAGAAATGGAACCCGTGAAATCATCACATCATCCACATTCATCAAAGCAGAGCCTGAAGTCCCAAGAACGGATGAGAATCGAGCATGTTTGTTCTTATTACCAAGATTCCCAGCAGCAGCAGTAGTTAATAACCCATGGCGTAAGAAAGCCTCTGAAACAGCAAGGTCTTCAACATCAGTCCCATCTAAGAATCCGAGATAAGAAGAAAATGACATGTTGATAATATCCGCATCATTTTCAATTGCAAAAGATATGCCATCTAAAATGTCAGCAGATAAGAGCTGACTCTTGATGATTATCAGATCAGCTCCAGGAGCAACACCAACAAATGATGTCATCCCAATTTGACCTCCCGCAATAGTAGAAGCTACGTGAGTTCCATGACCGTATTCATCACCAATAGATACTGCTTGAGTTAGGTTAACACCCCTTACATACACATCTGAATTTGCTTGATCATATAGAATTGCTACCTTGGATTCATTTAGAAGAATAGCATTCTCGACACCCAGGGTAATAACATTATCATCATTTGCGTCAATACCACCAATCCAACGGTCTCCAGACGCATAACTGAAGCCAGGAGAGCTATCGACATTAATGTACATGTAATCAGATGAATAACTAAAATCTGGACCAACAGATGAGTCAAAAAATGCTCTAATTGGCCCTTCGTTGAGATCGGGGTTAGAATTGTTGTTAAGATCTAAGTAGTAGTCTGATCCACTTTTAATGGTTTGATATTCGTGAGAAGAGCCACGCCAGAAACTAGGATGTGTCCAAAGAGCACCCGTATCAAGAACAGCAATAGTGACCCCAGAACCATCGACAGATCCCCCATCCTTGTGCAGATTGATCCAAACGGCATCAGCATGAATAGCTGGCACAGAGGAGCTTATGGATGGCGTGTATTGTTTCGTGCCAGAGGTAGCTCGTATCAAGCCAAGTTCTGATAATTTTGTTAAGGAGTTGATATCATATACATATGCAGAATAAATACGGCCAACACTGATAATTGTTGAATCTCTCCTGGCGAAACAGATGCCTAAACTCTCAGCGTATAGGATTTCTGCATTGGTCAAAGTGGCAGTAAATTCAAGGAGAGCACGCGCACCGGAAGTTGATGAATGAACCTCCATTTTTAGACGTGACTCGATTAATGGTTCTTGAGTACTATTAACAGAGTTAACCTCGAATCGTGTTGCTATGGATGTAGGCGCAAGGAAAAATGGCAATAGCAGGATTATCAGAATGATGTATCTTTGGTACATTGGAGTCCCTCTGTGGCGGGTTGATGACCGTCTCATGGCCGCACTGATATGCTTTTGTGTTGAGTCGCATTTGTTATTACTTTAATGATTATTCGTTCTTAGCGACCCCTTTGTAACTATAGATGTTTTCGCGTCAATTCAAACATATCTATTGCAGACAGATCTAATGCGAATCTGGAGTTAGACAGAAGATAGTCAATTGTAGGGTAGTTTTTCTAATATTCAAAGTCGGATTAAGATAAACGGAAGGCATTGATAGGTCTTATAACCAAATGTGAGGAACCGCAGAAGGCATGGAGTATATCAAATGACATCTCCAAAAGAGATTCTCAAAATCCTTACAAAAGGAGAGAATCGAATCACAGAGTTCAAGAGAAAACTCACTCGGTCTGATTTGAAGACAGAAAGACGGCAGAAGCTAGTCGCACGAATTCGCTACATGACCTATGAAAGTCCATTTGAGGGGCTTTTCCTTGTTGGAATCGAAGATATTGGTGGAAAAGAGTGGAAAGTGCATGGAATATCTGAGAATTCCTTGAAAACTTCAGAACGTGTACTTGCAGAATTGTGTGAAGAAGCAGGAGTAGAGATTGTCGAAGAGGAACGTATTGAAACTCCACAAGGGCTGGTTGGAACATATCTCCTGAAAAGATTAGCTACTCCTGAAATCAAAGAGACCTGCTCAATAAATGTTGCAGGGAGAGTTAATTCGGGGAAATCAAGTCTCATTGGAGCTCTCGTGACAGGACGTCCGGATGATGGAAGTGGCAGTGCAAGATCTTTTCTACTAACACACCCCCAGGAAATTACAAGGGGACAAACTGCGGACATTCATCTAGCATTCATGGGTTTTGATGAAAAAGGCAATAGCATATACCCTGAGAATCCGTTAAACAAACAAGATTCAGCCAGAGTTCTAGACCAATCTGTTAAGATTATCACCTTTTTTGATGCCCCGGGTCACAGAGAATACAGTAAAACAATGATTAGGTCTATACTTGGTGCAGACGCACAATATGGACTCGTGTTAATACCAGGTCCCGAAGAAGCATACCTTATTGGTCAAGAGGAAAAGAACTATGGAGTTCCAAGACTTGATGAAATAACTAGAGAACATATGATCCTAATGGCAAATCAACACGCTCCATTCATCATCATGATATCGAAGATTGACAAGACAAGCCCTCAGGACCTTGAATTAGTTATGAATGTTGTACGAACTAGTTTGAAAGAAGTTGGTCGAATCCCAGTTCTTGTTCGTACAAGTGACGAAATACCCCCTGTAGTGGGGGAGCTCAAATATCAGGTGATAGTTCCAATATTTCTGACCTCAGCACTAGACCCAGAGTCACTAAACCTAGTCACACATCTTCTAAGATTACTTCCTGCAAATTCAAACCATATAGCTTTAACCGACCCTGCTCGTGCATATGTGGATAAAGTATATCGAGGCATTAAGGGAACCAATGTTGTGGTCACAGGAACTATAAAATCAGGTGTATTCAAGAAAGGACAAACTTTGAAGATAGGACCCGATAGTGGAAATACGTTTCAAGAGGGGAGATTGTTTAGTATTGAAATGTTCAAGAAACGAATTAGGGCTGTTAAAGCGGGAGACCTCTTTGGCTTTGATATTAAAGATGTAGATAAACATCTGGTTCGGAGAGGACAAATGATTACAGATCCTGATTTGAACCCAGAAAGCTGTAAGACTTTTGAAGCGAATATTGTAGTCACTCGTCATCCAACAAGAATTTCTGTTGGGTATTCACCTGTTCTTCAGGCTCATACAATTCAACAAACAGTTATCCTAAGGAAAATATATGATGCTGAATATTTGTGTGTTGGAGATTTTGCTCGAGTCAGGTTGGAGTTTATGACTTCGCCCGAGGCGTTAAGTGAAGGGGATAAGATTGTTCTGAGAGAGGCTAACACTCGAGCTATAGGAACTGTAACAAAGAAAATCAGGTAAACATTTGCGCTGAAATCGTGAATCCATCATCTGGAAAAAGTGCTTCACTTCTTAGAATATTCCTCTCCGAGGTAATAGAATGAACAGGCCAGATAGAGATGTTTTCCTTTGCTGCAGAGTCAAGAAGAGCAGATCTCCAAGTTGCTGGCGCTGAAACAATGGCAACAGAATCTGTACTTGTTCGGAAGACTGTTGATTCAATACTGTTTTGCTTTACAACGGATTGTACAACATCTGCACTTCCTCGAAGGATAAAATCGCTTTCCATTCCGATATGATTGAAAGACGGCAAGAATATGATTTTTCCTTTTGCAAATAAGCTATCTACAACTTGGGGGGATCCAATCATTGTATTGGTGATGACATCAGTTTGACCAAGTATCAGACGGTCAAGAACAGCTTTTTCGTTAGCCATGAGAGGAGAATCAGAAAATAAGATTGATGATTCGAAAGTACCTGCAAATTCAGTTCGCACACCTAGTATTGCCAGAGCTCTATGGAGTATATTTTTTCCATGAGAAACCAGTCCACCAGAGGAAGGATAAACATCTTCAAAATTCAACCAATATTCTATCGCTGACACTGGTAGCCCATTTCCAGGTCTTATACTCAGTGAATTCACTTTCGAGCCTTCAATAAATGATACAGTTGCCCAATCCGCCTTTGTTGGCTTTTCAAAGAATAACGATATTTGTAAATCAAGTGGAGTGGGATCACAGATGACTCTTGGCGCTAGGTGAATCGATTCAAAATGGTCCCGTTTCAAATCTATTTTCCGTGGTTTTGAAAGGTTCTGACAGAATCGACGTATAATATGATATTCCTCAGTTCCAATTGTGACATTTACACTGTCATGAATAATCCTGATTGCAGATTTCCAATCATATTTTTGAGAATGCAAGGAGGGAGTCTGTTGAATAAGGGAATACAATCTAGTAAACCCGGCACTGGTATAACAATCAACATGCTTGATCATGTGGTTCACTATTGACAACCATTCTGTGTTCTTACTGAACTTTGACCAGATTTCGTGGAATGCCTTTCTTTCAGGCTCCTTTAATAGAGCTAAAGCAATAGCGTTACCAACTAAAGAGGCAATCTGAGATTTGGATTTCTCAGAATCAAGATGTGTTAGAAAAGCTGTTCTGATAATCAATCCTTCAGTCCACTTCGCCTTTAATGCTGATTCTTCAAAGAGATATTCACCACTATCAGATATCTGAAGTCCAAAGCTTTGCTTGAATTCGTCTGAGCTTGTTCTAGTGACAAAGATATCGGGAAAAATGGGAGGTGTTGAGTTTAATACGCGGGCAACTTTTCGTAGTGCTTTAGCTAGCGAGTCCCTAAGTTCTTGAGTGGCTTCAATACGTAGTTCCTCAGGAGTGAGCTCTCTAGGTTTCTCATACTTTGCTATAAGTTTTGAAGTCGCACGAATTTTGTTGTACATTGATACTTCTACATTTTCCCCAACGAGCATCATTCCGACGGAGTTGAAGAAATAGATACGCACTCTGTCAAGTGAGATAACGGATACAAGGAATGCAATTCCCTTTAGTTGCCGGAAGTGCTTTCGCATAACAGATGCTTTCACACGAAGAACTTCTACAGCCATAGCGCCAGTTTCCTTGAATTGTTTCTCACCAAAAGTAGCTATCTCTTTTGGGACTTCCCTGATGCTTTTTGACAAAACTGATTCTCCTCACTAGTGAAAAGGAAAGACCATTCCTGATAAAGATAAGTAAATTCTGCTCATTGCGACATCCTTAATTTGATTAATTTTTACCAAATTCTGATTTAGAATGCAATACGACTTATCTTTCATCATCATTTGGTGGATTGTTCCAATTATAATCCTTGCAGGAAGAGCGGCTTTTGCCGGATATCGCGCGAAGAAAAAACGTGATGAACTAAAACGACTAGAAGAGAGGTCAACGCCATTTACCAGTAAATTCTAAGGATTGTTATTTTACGCTGCTATTTCATCACTTTCATACATTGGCATTAGAATGTCTCTTGTTGGAGTTGTATTCATAACTACATCAAGTGTTTCATCATTCCTCAGAAGGATGCAACCAAGGAATTCATACTCAAACTTGTCGAGTCGGATATTAACGCCTCTTCTAGGGACTTGTGTTAAGAGAAGAATGATAGAGAAGTTGCCTCGCGGTAGCTGGTTGAGAATGCCACGCTTCATATCGGGTTCGAGTTCGCCTTCAAGTTGCCGTGTCATTATTCCTCGTTCAATGAAGTTGTAGCGAATCCTTTCGAAATCTCCACTAGAGCTCTTCTTTGGTCTGATGAAAGAAATTGAGTATCCCAGACGCTTAAGTGAATTATAGCCAATGAGTGTCCGGAATAATGGAGGACTTAGTGTGTCAAGTTCTACCTTGCGTAGCTCTACTATGTCTCCGTTTCTTCGTACTTTCAAGTTCATAGTGTTCACGCATCCAACCCGAAGGTCCCATGTTAGAAATTACGGAATCCTTTGTAAAGCCTTCTGTGAAAAATCTCCGCGAATCACACCCTCGCGAGCCAATAATTCAATTTTTTTGTCGATACCGCCTGTGTAACCACCGAGACCAGTCGTTGACACAACACGATGACATGGAATAACAGGACCGAGTCTATTTATTCGCATGACGTTACCAACAAACCTCGCTGCACCCGGTAGACCAGCTCGCTTTGCAACCTCTCCATATGATAATGTTGAACCAAACGGGATTTTCAAAACTACCCTTAGAACAGCTACTTGTTTCCTTGTAAAACCAGTCAGGTCTAATTTGACATCACGTGTAGGTGCATTTCGTTTGCCTTCATAAATAGCAAAGATCGTTTCAAGAGTAGCTATATGATCTGCAGCAGCATCACGAAGCAAATTCCTTCCACCTATAGCATCAATCGCATCAGATTCGTCATCATAGGGTCGTGAACTAGTGTATAGTCCGTAGGGAGAGAAAACTCCAGCAATATATTTTCCTTCTTTCTTTAGAAGACTAAGGACTCTTTCAGCCATTTTCGGACCTCGGGAATTAGGCATATTTGTTTAATTTCTTTGCTACAAAAGAAAGAATTGAACTTAACTCTGGATCACTCTTTTTTGAGCCAATTGGCGCCCAACCACCATCTTCATTCTGACTCTGAACTATCAATTCGATGCCACCACGGAGGACTTCTTTCTCTGGATCTGAGTTGGGTTTACCAACAGCTGTCAAATCAGCCATGTCAAATGTGGATTGATTCTCGACAGATTCCTTTAGATGTTGAAGTAGTGCTGCTCGACCATCTTGATACACTTTGTTATCGGGCTTGATACCGATGGCTTCAAGTCCTTGTAGAATATTGCCAGTGGCTAGTGGATCTGATTCCTTGTGACCAATATAATCAGGCCAATGACCATCTTCATGTTGATTATATAGTAGAAAATCTCTGGCTCTTCTTAATCGCTCTTCATCATCATAATTCACAAGACATAAAGCTTCAAGCGCTTTACCTGTTAACCAAGTAATGCTTTTTGCAACAGGATACCAGTTCCTACCAATGCCACCATACTTATCATCAATGTATGGATCCAGTTTTAGAGTTTCACTAAACCCACCATCATTTTTTTGACGTGAAACTAAAAATTTGACCATTCCATCGATTATGTCAGGCCATTTGGATTTGTATCGAGCTATAAGAGCCAGAACTTCTGCAGTTTCTTTGACCGAGCTAGGGTGTCCTAGAATAACACCGAAAGGGATTCCGCCATCTTGATTTTGGATTCTTCTTAATTCATTCATGAGCTCTTCCAATTGATTTTCAGTCAGATCATTTCCAGCTGATGCAACACGTAACTTGTCAGCAATGTTTCCATGTTTTAATATGTAATTACGATGATCATAATGAAGCTTGATTCCCATTTTATTCAGGTTCTCCATTCTATGTATCTACAATCTCGGAAAAAAAACGAGATTGCAAAATTAGAGTGTTCAAATAACCAATAATGTTGAGATATGTATACTTTGAGTTTGAGGAGATATTAAGGTTACCCGAGCTGATTTATTCATCCTCGGACTCGTAGAACTCCAGTATTTCCTTACGACGCTCCCGTCGCTCATCCTCTGTCATCTCATCAGATTTCCGTGCATCCTCCTCTACGACGATAATTTTCTCGCGCGGAGTATGCTTTATTCTGTGTTCCACCTTGTACTCCGGAGGTGAGCGTAATGTCTTCTCATTCCCGCATTCTCTACATTTTAATACGACAGTCTTTTTTCCTTCCTCTTTTTTCGGAAGCATAAGTGCGCCACATTTTTCACAGAATTCCATAAGATGTCTCCCCGTCAGTGAGATTGGTTCGCGATTTCGTAGCTAAAAGTCATTTAAGTTTGACGTTTTGGATTTTTCTTACATGAGTTGTGTGAAAAGAAAGATATTCAGAAAGAAAGACTTATGACAAAGAGTCTTCGAGCCGGGTTTGGCAAACATTTGATTTAAGCTGGAGATGTTGGAAATGGTACGAGTAAAGCCATTCAAAGCATATAGATTTAACAAAGCCAAAGCTGGAGATCTATCCAGATTGGTGACCCCACCCTACGATATCATCAAAGGTGATATGGTCGATAAATTTCAGTCATTATCTAAGTACAATATGGCGTGGATCATCAAAAACAAACCTGAAGCAAAAGACACACCCACATCAAATCAGTATACTAGAGCGAGGGACCATCTAAACAAATGGATAAATGATGAAATTCTCATTCATGATGAGAAAGAGTCATTCTATGTATATGGTCAGGACTTTGAAATTGATGGCAGGAAGATGTTACGATTTGGATTCATTGGATTGATTGAGCTAGAGGAGTTTGCCACGAGTGCACCAAGAAGTGGCATATTTTCAGGAGTACTTCAGCATGAAGAAACCTTACCCAAAGACATTGAGGATAGGTTGAATCTCTGCAGAAGCGCAATGGCTAATTTTGGGCAAATCTTCGTCATCTATCCGGATCATGAACGAGTTATCGATACAATCCTTGAGAGATATATGGAACATGAGCCAATATCAGATATTGTGGATGGTGATCGGGTTCGTCACAGAATCTGGAGAATTGACAATGAGAGTGATACAAGAAAAATTGTTGAATTGATGGAGAGTAAGTATATCATCATAGCCGATGGACATCATAGATACAAGACAGCTTTAGCACTAATGAAAGAACATCCAGAACTAGAATCAGCAAAGTATAGAATGCTTACTTTCGTAAACATCTCAAATCCAGGACTTGCAGTTTTACCAACACATCGGCTTGTGCAGAATCTAGAGGTATTTTCTAAAGAAAAACTCCTCGAAGAAATTAACAAGTATTTCGATATCGAGATCTTTGGCACAACTGAGGAAATGTTTGAATTAATGAATAAAAAATTCCAAAGCGGTGATCATTCCTTTGGACTTTTCGTGAATGACGGTAATTTCTATGTTCTGACACTTAATGATCTTTCAATAATGAATAGCCTTCTATCTGAAAAGTCTAAAGAACTTCGTAGCCTTGATGTAGCCATTCTTCATACTTTGATTCTTGACAAAATGCTAGGCATCGATAAGCACAAGCTTGAGCAAGGCACCATGAAAGGCGGTGGTTTTGTAACCTATATAAAAGGAATAGGGGATGCGGTAGAGGAATCAATAAAATCAGTCCAGAAAGATGGTCAAGCCGTCTTCTTTATGAACCCGACAAGGGTTTCTGAAGTTGAGGCTGTATCGAAGAATTTCGAGTGCATGCCTCAAAAAAGTACATTCTTCCAGCCAAAAGTTTGGACTGGATTCACAATAAACAAATTGGAGTAAGTGGGAACAATGACAAAGAGAGTGTATAACTTCTATGCAGGACCTGCAACACTTCCTTTGCCAGTTCTTGAGAAGGCAAAAGAAGAGTTCTTGGATTTTGCAGGAACAGGCATGTCTGTAATAGAGATTTCCCATCGATCAAAAGAATGGGAGAAAGTGATGACTGATGCAACCAATCTAATAAGAGAATTAATGGGAGTCCCAAATGACTATAAGATTCTCTGGTTGAGTGGCGGAGCATCAACTCAATTCTTTATGGTCCCATTGAACTTGCAGCTTCCTGGAAAAGCGATGGAATATGTCAGCACAGGAGGCTGGTCATCAAAGGCCATTAAAGAAGCCAATATTTATGGTGAGGTCAAAATAATAGCTTCATCTGAGAAGGAGAATTTCTCATATATACCGAAGGATGTGGAATTCAGCGAAGACATTGCGTTTGGGCATATTACAAGCAACAATACACTATATGGAACCGCATGGGGATATATGCCAAAAGTACCCAAAGATGTCCCTCTAGTTTGCGACATGTCATCAAATATTATGGATCGGTCAATTGATGTCAAAGACTACGGTGTAATCTATGCAGGAGCTCAAAAGAACCTTGGACCAGCTGGAGTCACTTTGGTAATTGTCAGAGAGGATCTACTAAATCGAGTTCCAGAGCATACTCCGACAATGCAAAAGTGGAAGATTCATGCAGAAAATGACTCTCTGTATAACACGCCTCCAGTGTTCCCAATCTACGTATGTAAACTTGCATTAGATTACATGAAAGAAATTGGCGGAGTCAAAGAAATTAACAAGAGGAATGTGAAGAAAGCCAAACTTCTCTATGATGTGATAGACTCCTCGGATGGATTTTACAAGGGCCATGCTAGAAAGGATTCCAGGTCTCTTATGAACATAACATTCACCATGTCCTCGCCTGAGCTTGAGGATAAATGCGTTAAAGGAGGAACCGCAAGAGGATTGATTGGTCTCAAAGGGCATCGTTCAGTTGGAGGAATGCGTGCTTCAATCTATAACGCCATGCCTTTTGAAGGAGTAAAAGAACTAGCAGAATACCTCAAAGAGTTTCAAGCTGAGAATCAATGAGGTGGATTAGGAGAGGGCTCGATCCCTCTCCAATCTATCTTTTCTTACGTTTCCGAGAGAATTTACTGACTGCTATCTCTAGCTCTTTTGTCATCTCTGGTAAATCAGCGGGGTCCATAATTCCCTTATAGGTTCGACGCATTAAAACTCCACTTACATTCACATCGATATTCCGCATTCCACGTCTTTCAAAGAAATTCTTCAAAGCAGTTGCAATGGGGATGAGGACACCTCCGGGAAGTCTACGTGAAAGGAATTCTTCACAACAATTGCAGTCTATCAAAATGAGTGTGTTATCATTATCGACAAGAACTTCAACAGGCATGTGTTTCTTGTGTCCCAAGTCAAGTGTGAATTCCCCAAGTTGCTTCATCGTCGATACCTTGTGTTTGATTTGTCGTTAGTTTCGCATTTATACTATGCTCATATAAGACCTGCTCAGGCTGCATTTGATATAGTAGCACTATAGATTTGAGTCCTTTTCATCATAATTCTCTCCTCGGTTTCCTTCTGCTACAAACGATAGCCAAGATAATCAATCCCAGGACTGCGGTCAGAAGTATTGCTAACCGAAGGTAATCTGGTTCTTCAGGAGGAGGTACTGTGGATGTAGGACCACCAGTTGTTGGGCTGGTGGTAGAAGTAGTGGTAGGTCCTGTTGTTGTTGTCGTTGTTAAGTCTGTCACGGTGTAGCTATACGTTCCAGAAACCGACCAATTACCAAGAGTATCATTTGCATAGAATCGATAGTAAACTATCGTACCATCTGGGAGTGCTGGAATTGTAGCTTCATAGTAAGATCCAAGCCATGTCATCGTGAGATTGAACCACATAGTTCCATTGAAGTATGACAATATGACTGTATCAACACCTGAGGCGTCAGTGACTGTGACATTTACCAAGACGGATTCAGTCGATTTGGGCGTGAAAGGTGTTCGGTCATGGTTCCCTATCACGGGCCCAGAAACATCTGGACCAGGAACTAGGGAGATTAAAGCAGCCTCAACATCAAGCTTACCACCACCCCAGTCAGCATTAGGCACAGCTCCAGTATAAACATCACTTGTAGCAGTCGTTTCTAGAATAACTTGCATTTGATCGCCTACTGATGAATTTGCTTGAAGCAATAGAGCAGCAGCTCCTGCAACGTGGGGACCAGAAGCACTTGTTCCACTGAACAATCGATAACTGCCAAATTGTTTACCAAAAGGAAGAGTTCCATAGTCGTTGTACCATGAAACCCATGCAGATCCATATGCATAGTCAGAGATTATGTCATATCCTCCAGGAGCAGCTACATTTTGTTTGTTGACACCATCAATCCTTGGACCACGGGATGAAAAGTCTGCGCGATCACCAATTATTCCTCCGCCAACTAGGTTTCGTGTTCTATAACTCGCGACACTAATCGTGCGATCAGCAGTTGAAGGCCAAGTTATTTGGTAGCTGTCAACGACATCGTTAATCCAAATACATCCACCACTCCATCCAGTTTGAATATCAGAAATGTAGGCATGAATTGTTGCAGAATCAGGCGTCGATATATTGAGTCGATAGTATGGGACTAAAGCGGTATTTGGAAGACTTCCATACAACTTGATGGCAAGCATCCTTGTACCCCTCATAGAAATTGATGTGAATGATTGTACATTAACACCAGGGATGATGTTTGGTTCCACAAACCAAGCCCATTCGCCAAGACCAGGATGGAGGTAGATGGTAGTCCCATTTATCCACAGACTGAAATTACTTGTCAAGAAATCAGTGGGGTCAATTGTGAGGACTGTTATATAAACCTCATATATGTACTCAAAGAAGGTAATATTGTCTGGTTTTGGAACTGAGAAATCAATGAGATGGGGAGTATTAGGAACAGTGGTAGCCATAGCATGTTTATTTTTTCCCCCAAGATTACCACTGGGTGAAATTACAGGAATGCCATCCGCTACTAGCTCGTCAATCATCTGTTCAACCTTAGAACTTCCATCAAGGTATTCCCATGTCCAAGAACCGACCTCAGTAAGAATGACATCAGCACCAGTGTTATTCGCTATTGTAAGACCTTCTTCTATTGTCAACCAGGTATTTTGGTTACCTATGACACGAATCATCAGCAACTCAGCATCAGACGCGACTCCAACATAGTCGCGATAATCAAGCTGTCCACCAAGAAGTATACCAGATACTGCGGTACCATGACCACCCCCGTATGGACTATCATCAGTGTGAGTACTAGTTGTAAGATTCGTGCCACGTTCCCACATCTGAATGCTAGGAGTGGAACTACCATCTTTTTCAAAGATGTACTTGGTCTTGGGTGTTTTTAGCATCACTAGCTGTTCTCCAAGATCAAGGAGTCCGTTACTAGAAGTGTCATTCACAACAAAGAAGGGTTCTCCAGTGTCAGGATATGCATTTTGCGTTACATTGTCCATCCATACCCATTCTTTTCGCACGTTGAAAACCCCATTATTGTCCAAGTCAAGAAAATAGAGAGCTTCATCAGCCATGATAGTGCCATCAGAATCAACATCAATACCATCAGTTCCATTATCTAACTGACCGTTTGAAATTTGGTCAAACCATGAATATTGACCGCCATCAGCGAACCATAGATCTGGATGCTTCCAATCAACTCCAGAATCAAGATCAGCAACGAGGATACCTTGTCCAGTGATATTTCTACTAAGATCATCCAACATTGCATTGACATTGTCCGCATTTATCTCCGGAATGGATAGGTCTCGAGGTGATTCTAGGAATTGTGCATGTGTCTGAGCAGCTATTTCAGCAACTGCACCCATGTCTATCAAAGCCTGTAGATTTTCAGACGAACCAGTCATTAGGTAATACGGACCAATGTGACTTTCACTTGCACTTCCCAAACTGAATTTCAGATTCAAAGATGTAATGATATTAAGAAAACTTGTTGAAAGATCCCGATTGAAACTTACTACAACTGGTATCCGCTCTCCATAGACTGAAGCTAATGCATCGAGATCTATTTTAATCGGCGCAATCTGGGTTGCCTTAATCTCCTCTTTCGGTAGTGAAAAGAATAGAACTGGAACACATGACAAAACAAGACATAGAAGCAAAAGCGTGCTTTTTACTTTCTTATCCAAAAACCTGTCCTCCTCGGATTTTCATTATCGATTGGAACGAGTCCGATATACCAATCTCCCTAATTAGATGCGTAATACTTGTTTTTGCCTATTAATCTTCGTAAACGCAAAAGAGGTCATTTAAAGAGGATTGATTTCATCTGAATTTGCTGTGGTTTCATCGCCTTCCTTTTCATAACTGGATTCACTAGTTGGAAGGACATTTGCATAGAAGCCGGGTTCTTCATCATCTCTGCTAATCTTTTGTCCTTCGTATAATGATGTTCCACCACTCACCAGATATGACACACATATGCAAATTACGAGTGGAATGACAAGATCAAAGGAGAGACTCATTTCAAGCATCATGATTGTTGTTGCTACAGGAGTATTAGTCGTTGCAGCAAGGACCGCGCCCATTCCTAGCACCATGAACGCAGGGACATTTGCAGGGAAGAAGATTTCACCAAATAAAGAACCTAACATAGCGCCAACAAATAGAGATGAGGCTAGAACACCTCCAGAAACCCTACCCGCAACAACAAAGGATGAAGCAAAGAGCTTTCCAAACAGGAGGATTACAATAACATGAGCTGGTTCTGGGTGCGAAGCAAGCGCATTGATTACTTCGTATCCCATTCCAGCAATAGTTAAGGAGGGATTGACAAAGAGAGACGTAATGAAAATGACGCCACATGCAAGAAGTGATCCAAGAATTGGATCAACCCAATCAGGAAGCTTCAATGTGAAAAAGTTCCGAGTCGCCATCAGACTCACTGCGAAAAGAATTGAGATTGCACCAGCAATAACACCGAAGAGCACCAGTAAAGGAACTGTCATCAGTGAGAAACTAAATGCAGCACTAAATGTGAATAATGGTCCTGCTCCATTACCAGTAAGAAACGGATAGAGTCCAATGAACACAACAAAAGAACTTAGTGCTGCGATTACAGTGGGCACAAAATAACCAAGTCGTGCGTCTCGTCTATATGGAGCTTCAGTTGCAAACAAAGCTCCTCCAAGTGGTGCCATGTATATACCGGCGGTTGCTGCAGCAGACCCCATCATCAGAAAAACCCTGAGATGTGCGTCTTCACGATATCCAAGTCTTCGACCAATTGCATTCCCTACTCCTGCACCAATTAATACAGCGGGGCCCTCACGACCTACAGGATTACCGGACCCAATGGAAACTGATGTTGCTATTAGCTTTGTTATGGTTGTACCTTTTCTGAGTGATCCTGGTTTGTGTGTTAGCTCAATTGCCTTTGATATTCCACTACCTTGAATCTCGTTCCTGCCAAAATATATGAGTACGCCAGAAAATGTTCCACCGATGAGGGGAGCCAAGAAAATTGGTAGAATTGAGAAAGCTAGTGTTGCTGAGTCAATGAGAACTTGAAGTAGCACCATGAATAAACCGCATGCGACACCTACAAGAATAGATGCAGGAACATACATCTGATAGAATTTAGAGAAGTGAGCAAAGTGAAATAAATCACGTAGAGGAAGTACATTCTCTACAAAGTCATCACTTTCTTCTCCGGTCAAATTAACCAATCCTATAGTTATTGCATACTTGTTTAGGAAATCTAGTATTGCGCTGTCTTCGTCAAACTTATCACTTTCTGAGATTGATATCACACTGGCGACACTTCATTGACATCACCCAGAGACACCAAGTCCAATGGAAAAAAAAGCAACAAACCGGACTTGACACTCGAGGAAGTTCAAGATAGGCTAGATGAAATCTCCAAAAGACTAGCAAGACTGGAAGAACTGATTGAAAGGGTAGGACCGGGTATCGACGAGGTGCGCAGCTCAGCTAAAATCATCCGGGAAGGGTTTGAATTCTATGATGGAATGGTTCGACTGATGAGTAAATTTACAAAAGCTGAACGCCTTGAGTCAAGATATGGAGATTTGAAGAAGGACGATATAAGCTGGAGAATAATTCAAATTCTGGACAACTCTCGTCCTCTTAATATCAGTCAAATTACAACATCAGTGAGAGCTGAAAGGGGGACGGCTTCAAGAAGGATTGTAAGAGAACGAGTTAATGATCTTGTTAAGCGTGGAATTCTTCAAATAATCGAGGATGAAGACGACCGAGCAAGGTATTTCACACTGATGAGGGATCAACTAGACTGAGGTGGTACCTCGGAACATGCACATATGACTCCGTCTTAGTCGCAATCTATATTCACAAAGCTGCACCATTGTCTTGTTTTAGCAACGATTTGATGAATAAATCAAGTCGCCAATAGTAGAATTCATGTTCGCGATATTGAAACTTAAGTAGAGTCCAGATTAGTAAGATTTGTGAAACCAAAGCAACTGTGTAGACAACTGCAGCGATGTACCAATCGATTGTCAGAACTTGCATTGCCCTGAAGACCCATACTGATTGATAGAGTAGAGAGAATGATATGAGATAGGCTACGAAGAGGATAGTTACTCCATTCTTGTTTTCCAGTCCATCATAGAATCGCATGAAAATGATAATGACAAAGACAAGGAAGAAGGGCACATAGAACGAGAATGATTTCTTGCTAATCAACATATAAACAAGTGAAAATAGAACAATTGTTGCCTCCGGACTGAGATAATGTAGTCTATTAGACGTCATGAAAAGAAGTGCAAGAGTGAAGAGGCATACAAGCACTATGATATGAGGTAGATACCAAGGAATACTTAGTCCAATCGCGTCAAATATCACCCACGGGTTTGCCCCTACTGGATAATATCCAGCTTCAGCCGTAAATGGCATCAGAACATCAGCGCCTAATGCTATAAATGGCAGATATCCAATAAGTATCAGACCCAGCGTGAGAAAACCATTACGAATGGGTTTCTTCATCAGCAGAAATAGGGGTATGAAGAAGACTAGTATCAGGAACTTTGTGACCAAGAAACCAAGCCCCATGAAAATAGCAGCTTTCCATTCTTGGTTTCGATGAATCAGTAGCATTGAGAGAATAATGAAGAAGGCGGAGATCACTTCATCCTGATTCCAAAAAGTGATGAAAACCCATGTGAGTGGAACGTAGGAATAAATCCAATAGTACATGTGTTTGTACTTTATATTCCATGTTTCAGAAACGTAAATGCCACCAATAATCAATGTTAGGAAATCAAAGACGACGAATAGCGATAGTACAGATACAGGTTGATTGTAAACCAAGTATGGTAGTGAAATCAAATATGGGAAATATGGAGAATAATGGCTTTCGAAATCAAGATACGGCATGTTTCCCTGTATGACTTGATTTGCTTGATACCCAAAAATGTTATTCAAGTCGCCAGTTCCATGATGTCCAGCAACACCGAACCAATAAACTATAGAGAGTACTCTTGTCACGATAAAGCCAATCGCTAGTATGAGATAATACCTCTTCTTGTCAATCTTCTCAAAATCAATCGAAACTAGTCCTATGAAAAGAATGAGTATTGTTCCAAAAACCATAAGGAGCATTGAATTACTGAATATTGTCGTTGTTTTTCACTCCACATTGAGGTCTATCTATTAGATGCAGAACTTCATAGAATCGCTTTTGAGCAAAGTCATGTTTCTTCAACGGGGACGAATTCCTTGTATAAGTTCTTTCCCATAGAAACTTTTGAAACCACATAATGAGGTATTAGATGAACACAAATCCTTTCTCAAACAACCTCTAGAGAGAGAATTATTTCCTAAGTTACTAAGTCAGATACTGATACCATTAATCTTCGTTTCACTTGTTTGCTCCTACATGTACTTTACATGGTGGTAACTCTGCAAAGTGGTCACTTATTTCCACTTTATATATAGTCAGTGACCAGTCAATAATATACATAGTGAAAGAAAATGAGTAACGATTACGACGAAGATCCAAAGTCAAAATCCAAAACAAAACCAAGACCAGGTGATGAAAGAAGACATCAAAAGAGTGATGCTCAGGAGCTTAAAGAAGTCGCAGAGGCGCTTCCTGAACTCTTTCAAGCTCTCAACGATGCTATTCCCAAGTTGATTTCTGGTTTAATTGGCAGTGTCTACAGTCCCGATGCTGCTGGTAATATGGCAACAGGTATTGGTAAGTTCTATAGTAATTTAATAGCTGAGGGAATCCCAGAGGATGTAGCTCTTGACATGACCAAAAAGTTTGTTGGAGCTTTAGACTTCACTAAGTTGATGAGTATGATGGGCGATGAGACGACGGTTGAAATCAAAGGTAAGAGAATGAAAAAACGCGATTTTGATGAATACGATGACGAGGATGAAGAGGAGTCTGAATAGTAATGGGAACAGTGAGATCCATTGCTTCCATGACTGGAACAGCTATTGGCGGTGGGTCAAAACTCCTATTCAAAACATGGTGGTCACTTCGTAAAGGAAAAGTTGAAGTCAAAAAGGGAGCTAAGGTTTTTTATAAGACACTTAGACAAAACGGTATTCCGCAAGAAGAAGCAAGGCAAATCACCATAGCATTCGCAAAACCAGCATGGGAAATCCTCAGTATTAGAGGAATATTCAGAGTGGTCAGAGAGTTCGATGAAGATAATGAGATACCTGTGATGCCTTTCGGTTTCTGATTTAATTATTGGCTTTGTGAAATATATTCGTATATCAATGATTAGACTATTTCACAACAAGAACAGGACCAAGGGCACCATTCACCACTCGTTCGGTGATACTGCCTATACCGGATCTCGATAATCCATCTAAGCCCTCAGAACCAATTACTATTAGGTCGACACCTAGATTTTGAGCCTGAGCGATGATTCTCTCACTAGGAGACCCCTTATCAAGAATTAGCTCAACTTCAATGTTGTATTCTTTGGACGCAAGTTTGGTGCCATCAAGCATTTTTTGCCCTTTTATTTCATATTTTCTTATAGCTTCATCGAAAGCTGTGTTTGACATTAACGAGAATTGTTGTACGACAGATGTAGGGACAACATGAATGATGTAGAGCTTTGACTTTGTCATTTCAGCTACCTCGAAAGCAACTGTAGCCGCTCGAGCTGAACCTTGACTACCATCAATAGCTAGCATGACTTTGTTAGCACTACAAAAAATATGTCCTGGTGCACAATATAGAACGTCGGCCATAGAGAATCTCAGTGCATGTTCATTATAATTAACTTGTGTTTTGGTCCTTCAGTGCATAGGTTTAATTTCATCCTATGATTCATACACTATACAATGTTAATTCCATGGAGGAGAGTCGACATTGACAGTTGCAGATATTTATGAATACCATGAAAAAAAGAAGTTTCCAAGCCATAAGGGAGCAATCGCAGGGCTCCTTATTGTCTTTGGAGGTTTCATAGCATTAGGAGTCTATGCTCTATATATGATCTTAGATAGTCTGACCGGAATCATCACTAGTTTCTTGCCACTTTTGGCTGGTAACATGTGGTTGATAGGTGCAGCACTCCTAGGAATAATTGGTCTTAGCTTAGCCATGGGTCTTCTTGCATCTCTTGCTGCAAGACGTTTGGGAGGAACATTGATCACCATTGGTGCACTTTTCATGAACATCCTAACATGGGGAATAGTCATTTTCCTGCTCGCTACTGGCATTCTATCTATATCACAAGTTGGTGAATGGTGGCCAATTATGATACCAGGTTTGATAACGCTATTCATCACCCTTCTTCTCTTCACGGTTTTTCGAGACAGAATCAGAAGAGCTGGAGAGATAATCAAACTGACTGGACAAGTGACCCTAGATGAGAAAGGAACCTTTATCCCACCATTGTTGACAATGATTTTCACTCTTGTTTCAGCTATATTATTTGCAAGTATTTTAGCCTACTTTATGCCTCAGGTCCTTGAGCTGGATTATGTGTTTACTCCTGAGAGAGACTGGCCATATGCTATTGGTGTGGTTGTCTATCTATTTGTAACAATTTTCTTTTACAACTTTGCTTATTCGACTACTTCAGCTATCACATACATTTACATGCGCGGCCGAGATCCAACCCTTGGAGATGGTGTAAGATCCTCGCTCGGAGTTCTTGGTGCGCTTGTTGTGTTAAGTATCATGAGCGTAATTATTGCTATAGTCAGGCTTGCCATCAGAGGTGCTGCTAGTAGATCTCAGAGCGCGATTGGGAGAGGAGTTGGATATGCAGCCGAGGGTATCATTGGTTGGGTATGGGCGCTAGTCAATTACTTCACAATCCCAGCTATGGTTGCGGAAGAGTTGAGTGCAACTAAAGCCATCAAAAGAAGCGCGGGTTTAGTCCGTAAGAACTTCGTTGATGTGCTTATCAAAGAAACAGCTGTAAGGTGGGCCTTTGGTGTTCTAGCATTTATGATCTTCTTTGGTTTTGCAGCTTTTGGGGCATTGTTCGGATGGATCTATTCTAATGGAGATATCATGATCACAATTGTCATGACTATGGTGTTCGTAGTCTTTGCATCGATACCTAGCACTCTTGTCTTGCGTACATTCGACATTGTCTATGTAACACTACTTTATGTCTTCATCAGACGCAAAGAGGGTGAAATTACTGGCAAGACAGCTATTCCTTCATCCCTGAACCAAGAACTTGACAGAGCATACACTAGAGCACAACGAAGTGAGGAATAGTTTGAATATCTGTGTGATGGTAGAAAAACCATCACACCTCTATTATTTTTAACAACATATAATTCAGAAGAGTCTAAAGCAATCTACAAGACAAACCAGTAGGTGAAATTGATGGATCCTAAAATCGCATCAGCAAATGCTTTAGAATCAGTGCTTGAGGCAAGTCCAGGCGAATCGATTCTTATTGTCACAGATGATGTTCGTAAAGATGTAGCTCATGCATTCGCAGAGGGAGCTCTGAGCATAGGACTTTGGACACGGATGGTTGTTTTAGAAGCAAAACCTAACGAGTTTCGCAAGGAGATACCTCAACATCTTGTCGAGATGATAAATTCGCACAACCCCCCTGATATCTACATCAACATTCTGAGAGGAATAACTGAAGAAACTCCATTTCGAATCAAAATCATAAACTTAGAAACTAGGAAAGGTCGGTCTAGACTGGGTCACTGTCCAGGAATAGAGATGGATATGTTGACAGAGGGAGCTTTGTCCTTAACTCGAGAAGAAAATGCAGAGATGCAACGCAGAGCAAAATCGCTGCTAGCTCTTCTCCAAGATGTGGATTCCGTCCATGTAACTTCTCCGTCTGGTTCGGATTTTACAATAAGTGTGAAGGGACGTACCTGGTTTAGTGACACCTATCTCAATTGGAAAGATATGAAATGGATGAACCTCCCGACAGGTGAAGTACTCATCGGACCAGTGGAAAACTCAATGCAAGGCATTCTGGTCTGCGACCTTGCTGTAGGAGGATACGGTCCACTTAGCAAGCCAATCAAAATCGAAACTAGTGCTGGAAAGGTCACGAAACTTGAGAGTGCGGACAAGGAAGTACTCAGGGTTGTGACAGAAACCCAAGCAATAGATGAGATGGCAAAGCACATTGGCGAGTTTGCATTTGGTCTAAATCCTAAGGCAAGAATTGTAGAAGAGTTTCTCGAGAGTGAGAAAGTGGGAAAAGCCATTCATGTCGCATTTGGTAACAATATGGACTATCCTGGCGTATCCATGAATAATTCCGCAACGCATCAAGATTTCTTGGTTGATAGACCTACAGTGACAGTCTTTTATTCGGATGGAAATAGACTTGTGGTAATGAAAGACGGGACTCTCCAAGTTTAAAGGTTAAGAAATCTCTTGCAATGCCTGTTTAGTAGCTCGCCGATCAATAGCCCGAAGTATGATAATCACAGCCAAGGAACCAATCAAATAGACTGCAATTATCTCACTACCGGTCGCTTGAAAGAAACCGTATAAAATCCAGAGAAGAAAAATCAGGACTAATCCTGAAGCACATAATATCTGCTCAAATTGCCTTTTTCGACCATTACCCGGTTTCTTCTTTTTCGACTTTGGCAAGCTGAATCTCCAATTTTTGAACTACATCCATTCGAATGCTTTGTTCCATGTTACACTTGAACCGGAATAAGGATTCATATAGACAGTCTTGAAGAAATCAGGGAGTAAATCCTTCTGCGATGCCTTGAGAAATGTGGGATATACGAAATTTGTTCGTCCTATGAAGTAAGTGAAAATATATGGCGCGAAGAAATTAATTTTTCCTTCCTTGTTTGTCGGAGATATGAAATCTATTGATGCCTCAGCAGACTCTCGAGATCTGTAACCTCTGTTCTGCAGATAATCTATTGCCTCTTCGACAGATTTTCTTTCATCATTTAGAAGGATTGCTGCATTGATTTGAGTCATTCTTCGGAGAGGATTTAATGCGTTCAAAACCAAGATTCGGGGATCGTCTTCTGAAACTCCAAGGAATTCTTTTGCTGTATCAGCAGTACCTTCTGAGATGACGCATCGACCTGTATGAAGAGGGACAATTGACAGCTCAAGATTTCCAGTCTTCAGATATGCTTTCTCTCGCCAAAGATTTGAAACATGATGTTCATATTCATGATATATTGTAGCCTGCAAAGTATCTCTGTTGAACTTCCTATCGATGTTAAATTGATTCAGAGATTTGAATCCACCAAGATACCAATTATAACCACCCCAAGGTTGGTTTCTAACGGCTTCATATTGAACACCCATATCAGGTACTGAAGCACCTATCACTGCATAGATTTTATCACGAAACTCTTGACCTATTTCTATTCCTCGTTGTTGGAGCTCAGTCTCAAGTAGCTTTTGAAGAGAGTCACCAGTAACCTCACCCTCCTTTCCAAAATTATCTATCTTTTCTTGAAGATCTTTACCTGGAAAATTTTCCATTACATCACTAAGTGTTTCTATATTCTTGTCAATCTCATGCTCCGAAAACTTCTCCATCGATATATGAAAGAGACCCTCAACAAGCTCAGAGTACGAAATCTCCTTTCCATCTAACCAATCCAGAATTACATTAAGGGAGTGCAACTCACCCATCATGAATTCAAGTCGAAGTGTATCATCAATCTCATCTCTAAGTGCATCAAGAGCTAGATGGATGTCGTGGACGATATCTGATACGGGTTTTTCCTTTTCTGATGTTCTTGGATTGAACTCCTCAGGTCCAAAGTATGCATCCACAACACTTACACCAGTCAACCTTTCGGTATAAGCCCCAACTTCACCGGTGATTTTGACAAATCTTTCAGCAGCATTCATTGTAACCACTTCATGAAATGATATGCCAACCTATAGTGTTTACCCTTAAAGCCACCAGAAGTCTTAGTCAGTTACTGATTTCATATTCGTAGATATAATTCTATGAAGGGTCTTTCATCGCTTAGTGCGACAGAATCTATGAATTACCTAAATCCTCCTGAAACGCATGCACTGTGACAAGCGCTATGGCAAGCACTATGGCAAACGCATGCACTGTGACAAGCGCTATGACAAGCGCTATGACAGGCATCATGGGAAACGCAAGCACTATGACAGGCATCATGAGAAACACACCTGCTTGTGCTTTCAATTAATGGCTTGAGAGGAGCTGTTATGATGTTACCAACACCTTCTAAGACACTTCCAATTGTACTGGTAACATTGTTCATAATCTGCCCTGTGGTTGTTGCCACATCACCCACAACTCGACCAACCCCACTGATAGCATGGCCTGTTGCCTCAGAAAGCTGTGAGAACCAGTCAGGAACATGAGGAGGAGAGATTGACGGTCCGGGTTTTGCAAAGACATCACCGATATGATCATGCTGTGGATGCATGTAAAGCCAATACCAGGCCCATCCTCCACCATGAAACTGACGATTGAAATAGTAATCCATCCTTCCATCTAAGGTAGGATATGACTCCAATTCTTCCCAAGCTCCATCAACCATTTCGTCATGTTTTGCCTTGGTTGCCTCAAAATCTGCACTCCAAGCTTTTTCTTGTACTTTCTCAGCTAACTCTTCGAGCATATCATCTATCTTATCCGAATCAAGTTCATCGCCAACAATTGATTCAACAAACAGCTCTTCATAATATGTTAAGTCCTGAAATTGGAGGCCCGTTACTGAGAGCTTCAATGGATCTGTGGACAATACACGGACAGCACCTTTTTTCACACATGACATGAGGATCATTGAAACGAGTCTTTGTCGTGTGGTGTTCATGAAGAATGCTGATTCAATTGGATCTAGCTCTGCCACCACTCCAGGTTCACCAAATGTTTGGATAGCAATTTCAGGACTCTCATATACGTAGGTGGTTTCATCTGCGTCCCATTTTGCACCATAAGTACGTGTCACTCTTTTGTAACCATAGAAGATGAATCCAAGTGAAACAAAGATAGCAGCTCCGCCAAACAGTAATGTTGGTGGAATTAATGGTGGTATGTACTCTTGAACGTAGACATCAATTGTGAAGAAGAGCCAGTCTGAGGAGTTTAAATTCGAAGCACTAACTTGGAAGGCAATAGTAAGAATAGCTGGCACATTTGCAGGGACTATTGAATAGGACTCGTATGAGGTTTCACCACCAGAAAGGGTTCCAACAAAAGTTGTCACTGATCCAGATGTGAGTGTTAGATTCTCAGGGAGCGAAATAGTGATTGTTACATCTTCCAGGTTGGCATCACCAAAATTGAAAACAATAAGCTGTAAGTTGAACGATGTATCTGCTTTAGCGTTGATTATTGGATCATAATCAATACCAAGAGCCCCAGGTTCGAGATAAGGTGAATAGAAACTCCAATTGGTATAATGAAAGACTCTGAAGTGATCATACGCAACTAGGTTTGAATGACCAAGACTAACTGTAAAATATCGTGGATCAGCTCCAACATCATATGGATAAGCTAAAAGATTCTCTTCATCAAAATCGATTCTAGTGCTGCTACGCCACAATCCTTGGTTTTCATCAACAACGTAGCCAGCATACTCAGCTCCCTCCACGGTGACACCATTTGACGGTTCAATCCAAGATGAATTCATCTCAATTGGATATATTACTTGGACGGCTTCATAGTCGATTGGGATTTCCCATTGAACAGGAGCCCAATTGAGAACTCCAAGATCCCCGTAAGTAGGCGATGATGTAAATTCAATCACACGATTCGTGCTAAAATAACCAAAGACAACAAGGACTTTTTCTCCTTCTGGAGTTCTGGGGACCCAATCTAGACCATAACCAGTTGAAAGAGTAGTGATTAAGAGGTCGTACCGATTGCCGCCCCATTCAGCATATGCACGGTCATTATCATATATCGTTGATTCTTGAATTCCCAGTAAATCGAATCCTCCTAGACCACCCTCAGCCGCAGTAAAAGTCATCCAATACGTAACATTAATTCGTCCATTGGGCATTACTACAACATCAACATTCACGCTATCTAAATTTGGGTTAGCACTTGGTATACTACTTGCATAGGAAATAGATTGCATCTGGAGTAATGAAAGAACAAGTACTCCAATTAGTAACGTATTTACCAAGCCTTTCTTCACATTATGACCCTCTTGTCAAATGGTTTCTAGACAATTGATTTATTGATGTAGCTAGTCACCTCGCTGAGCTCTAAGGGCATCAGCTTGTGCGATGGTCAGATTAGATAAGTCAGATTTCGCGGCCGCCCATTCAACGAGGTCAGGAAATTCAGAAATCATGCCACCCCAGACAAGATGATAGACTCGTTTCAAGACAACACCTGCATCAGCTTCTTTTCCAACATATTCAAAGAAACACTTCACGATTGCAGGGGTCTGTTCACTCATGTTTTGCGGCACTTCCGTGCCAAAACCAGCGAACTCGACATCGAGTTCACGAAAAACATCCATTCTTTCGCGAATCCCAGCAGCAATGATTGGCAAATCAATATCATATGCACTGAAATGCATGATCAGTTTCTTCTTTGTAATCGTGCCATAAGGCAATTTTATCTCACTTGTGCTCATAGAACACACTCCACGATGATGTTGTTCATATCTCAAGATTGGGGACTGATAAGCCTTTCATTTCTGGTGATGTATTCTAACCGAACCCTTAAGATGATACAAAATAGTTACTATTTCGATGACCTCTCCAAGTTCAATACCAGAGTATAACTACACTCTAGAGGATTTGCGTTGGATTCCCACTTTCATCAATGAGGTCAGAGATTTCTTCTTTGTGAGACCTGAAGATAACCTTCTGATTCTTAGACCGAATAAGACAATGCATCTAAATGAAACAGGAATTCGAATGCTAAAGATGTTGCTAGATAATGAACCCATTGAAAGTATCATCTATCATTTTGTGAAGGCAGGTGGAGAAAAACAGGTTGTTATGAACGATTTGGCATCTTTCGTTGAAGACCTTCGAAATATGACCATTGGGAATCAAAACATATACAGCTATAAGACTGCCAAAATAGTTCCATTTGGAGAGGGAGAGATCAAGTACCCCGTTTTGAGCGAAATCGCGCTTACCTATAGATGCAATAATAGATGCAGGTTTTGTTATGCATACTCACCTTATCGCGAGTCTGGAGAAATGACAACTGATGAAGTGAAACAAGTAATTGATATCATTGTAGATGATGCGCACGTACCAAGTCTTTCCTTTACTGGTGGAGAGCCTACACTTCGTGAGGATCTTATTGACCTCATTGCATATGGCAGAGAGAGAGGCCTCCGAATCAATCTCATTACAAATGGAATTAGATGTCACGATAAAGAATATGTCAAGAAGCTTGTTGACGCGGGATTGAATAGTGCTCAAGTTTCTATAGAAGGTCCTGATGCAGAAACCCACGATTACATCGTTGGAATTCCTGGAGCCTTTGACAAGACTGTTCAGGGCATAAAGAATCTACAAGAAACGGACATTTATACACACTGCAACACAACCATTTGTAGACCCAATGTTCACAAGTTGGAGGAATTGGTGGACTTTCATGCGGATGAGTTGAAACTCACATACTTTAGCATGAATATGGTGATTTATACTGGTACAGCAGCCAAACTCAGAGATGAGCTTCAAATCAAGTATTCTGAAATCAAAGATATTGTAAAACGCGTAAAGAAATGGGCGAACAAGAAAGGTGTCCAATTTGTATGGTATGCACCAACTCCAGTCTGTTTGTTCAATCCAATAGCACATGGACTTGGGGCAAAAAGCTGTGCATGCTGTGACGGGTTGCTCTCGGTTGATGCAGAAGGAGGAGTATTACCTTGCTCAAGTTTTAATGAACCTGTTGGCAACCTCCTTACAGAGAGTTTCGAACAAGTATGGTATAATCGCGCATCTCAGTTTTGGAGAGCAAAAGATTTTGCACCAGAAGGTTGTAAGGCTTGCGAACATTTTGATTATTGCTATGGAGCATGCCCACTATATTGGGATGTCCATGGATTTGATGAAATCAAGGATTACTGGCCGAGGAAGAGTAGAATGGCCAAGAAGATTGATGAGGTTCGTTTGAATCTAAGAAGAAGAATTCGCGGAGATCAACATGGAATTACTTGAACGCACTCACTCGTTTCTAGGAATACCGTAGTACGTCCACATACTCACAGGAGCACCTGCAAGTTTTAGATACATCCACAGCTGCATCTTGTGCATCGCTAAATGAGTTGTAATCTCAGGCAGGTAATGAGCCCAATTCCTATCGGGACCTTGTTCATAGACTGCCTTCAGATTCTCTTCGAGAGCTTGATCGTTTGACAATGCAGATATGTGCTCTTTGATAATACCTATTCCTTTGTCAAAGACTTTTAGCATACCCTCAATATTGTCACTCTTTAGTTGCTGTTCCATCTCTTGGATCTGTTCAACCTCTTGGAATTTCTTTGTATAGCAATAAAAGTCAATCAACGGAGATAGAGCAAGGTGATTAGCCAGATCGTCGAGTGTACGAAGCGAATCCATCGGAGTAAATTGCATGTCTACATCTTTCACAGATGCAAGTACAAATCTCGCTTGCGAACTCTCATGCTCGAGCATATGTAATAGGATCGAAGGAATTGTATCCATTTCTAAAACCAATCAATTTAGTAGTCAAAGTATCTCAAAATTATTTCGCTCGGTCTGCACGAGATTACTAGGGATTGCATAACAAAGTCAAAGGAGACATCCACGCAATGAGAAAATTACAAGCGAGTGATCTTATGACACCAGCCCTCCTAATTGATCTGGAGCGGTTGGAGAACAATCTCAAAAGCATGATGGAGAAAGCCGAGTATAATGGAGTGGATCTTCGTCCGCATATTAAGACTCACAAGTGCATCGAAATTGGTATGAAACAACTTGAGTACGGAGCACAGGGTATTACTGTTTCAACAATGGGTGAAGCAAGAGTATTTGCAGAAGCGGGTTTTGATGACATAACATATGCCGTCCCAATAGTACCTAACAAATTTGATAGCGTGGAACATGTTTCAGAAAAAGCTCACTTGAATGTTCTTTTGGATAATGAAAGCATTGCAGAGCAGCTTGATGCATTTTGTAGAAAGACTGAGATTTTGTTAGATGTCTTTGTCAAGGTTGATTGTGGATATCCTCGATGTGGAATTGATCCAAAAAGTCCTGCAGCAATCAAACTTGTGAAGAAGATACATAAAAGCCGCAATCTGAATTTTGAAGGAATTCTTACCCATGCAGGTCACGCCTATGGTGCGATTAGTATTCAAGAAGTGAAAGATATTGCTAAGAAAGAACAGGACATCATGATACAATTTGCTAAGACACTGAAAGCAGAAAGCAAGGAACTAGCACCAGAAGTAGTGAGCATCGGCTCAACACCCACAACAGTTCTCACTCACAGTTTTCAGGAGGGCATCACTGAGATACGCCCTGGGAACTATGTATTTTTTGATTACACTCAGGTTGCGTTGGGAATATGTAAGGTGACTGATTGCGCTCTCACAGTTCTCTCAAGTGTAATTTGTGAAAGTAATGGAAGAGCCATCAGCGATGCAGGTGCTACAGCGCTTTCAAAAGATCTTGGACCCACTCATATTGAGCCTAATCCAGGGTATGGAAAGATATTCCAAAATTATAAGAAAGGTGTCCTCGATACATCAATCATCATTGAATCTCTCTCACAAGAACACGGGAAAATTATCTATGAAGATATGTCACCCAAGCGATATGAGCTTGGAGAGAAGATTCGTATACTTCCAAATCATTCGTGTCTCACGGCAAATCTCTTTGATAACTACCAAGTTGTTGAAGGAGATTTAATTTTAGATACATGGCGCATTTGTCGAGAAAGAATCGAGTAATATCCTTCATCTAAGAGATTCTGTGTGGTTTTTATACAGATACCAGTTTTACTATGATTGAGGGTGGCACATGAGTAGTGGGGCTGAAAAACAAGTATTGAAGATTATAGAGCATACAGAAATGACTGCGCCACAGATTCATGGTAACATGGCTGTGACTGGCTTGATTGATTACGACGCGGAACTCTATAATGGAATTGTATCCACTCAGATTGCTCTTGAGATGGGAAACATGAATGTCGAAGAAACTGGTAATGTACCTAGCCTTCGTTTCTTTGCTAAGGAACCCACATTGATTAGATGTGGAGAAGGAGTGCTCGGAGGTGGAAAGCAAGACCGTATAGTGGCTGAGAGTACTGTTATTGAAGGACGTAGGAACCTCAATGTATTCTGCATTGAAGCAGGCAGATGGGAGTATTCTCATGGTGAATGGCTTCACACAAACACACCGATTACAATGCGTAGAGCAATAATGGAAGGACAGAATCAACATAATGTCTGGAGCATGGTCCAACAGATTCTTTCATCATGGGGAGTCCAGTCAGGAACTAGCGCACTTGGAGAACTGTATGTTCACCATGGTTTTGAATTTGAAAGATATGTCAGCCGCTTTAATTGGTCAGATGATGAAATTGGAATGATTGTTACAATAAATGGGAGTGTTCAAGGAGTAGAGGTTTTTGGAGACAAAATGGGATTGCGTAGGGACTATACGGCGATTTTAAAGGAAAGCTACGCCCCAATTGCTCTTAGGAGTATGAGGAGAGAGATGACTTATCAACATGTTAACGAGGGAATAAGCGAGTTCCTTTCAGAGTTGGAGTCAGGTCAGCGACATGTTCAGGTAGTTGATCATGAGTCAAAATTCGCTTATGCTTGCGTAGTATAGTTATTTACATCCCGAGCGCGTTTGGTAAAGAGTATTGCTACTACAAAAATGACAATTATTGATGCACTTGCGAAAGAAATTAACACCATCATTGGTGATAGAAGAATTTCCACGAAAACAGAATCTGAATTAATTCCTCCATTCATCCATGGATAGTCAACTACTAGGGTGAAATTGTGGCTTCCTGCAACAAAACCTTCCAACAGACAAGAGATGGATTGACCAACATATCCTGTAATTTGTTGAGAACTGCTTAGGTATACTACATTATTGTGATAGATTGTATAACTAATCGCATTCGGTAGGATTCCGCTGTATATCGTTAAATTCCAAACGATACGATTACCCGAGGTTCCTTCAAAGAAACTCAAGTCTGATGGAGAAACTATCTCGATAGTGGCACCAATTGGAACGTGATTTTGTGTAGATATTACAACATAGCCATCACTGTAATCACCCGGCCAATAATCACCAGGGATTCCCACAAAAGGTCCAGGATATACGGATAGATCAACACTGAATGCTCTAATCCTTACAATATAGTCTTGAATGAGAAATCCAGTCGTATTCCAAATGAAGTAAGATTTTGTAAGATTGAGTGCTAATAGTTGGTAATAAGCACCGCCATCAGCGCTAAACCAGACTTGATAGAAATTGACATCATCAGCGTTCAGGTCGACCGATGACCATGTAATGTTGAAGAGCTTATCTCCCAATTCAATCGGATAATTCACGACAACAGAAGGCGCAAACCAATTACCAAAATCAACATCGAGATAAATAGAATGATCAATGCTCTCGTTCAGCGAATTCAGAACCGTGACATGGATCTCATGTGTAGAATTGCCAATGGTTTTGTAAGTATCATAACAAATGAATCGAGATGTGTTCGATATTGTGAAATTTATTGAAACAAAGTACATCTCAATCCTAGAGAATTCTGTTAGACCATTGTAACTGGCATTCAATACAATATGGTCTCCTACAAGCTGTGAATTGTTTTCAACTCTCTGAGGGAGTGAATTCCATCGGGAACTCCATGTCAAATTTACTGAACCTCCGCTCTGTGATATCATTTCATTGAGAATTGGATATTCCGAATTGGTTTCGTAACTTATCGTCCCTTGGCTAGAATCTCCGATAATACAAAGTAGAAGCAGAGCAATAATTCCTAGCGCAACATTACTTCTTATGCCTGCAACCTCCACCATGATTACTAGTATCTATGATATAGATACAAAATGATATGAATCTAATTCTTGAACATAAGAGTCCTGCAATGAAATAGAGTACACTACTTGAGCCTGTTTGTGATGGTATGTCCACAATACGGACATTTTTCTTCTTCACCAGGAAGAATCGGTGCATCCAATTTCCCATCGCAGTTAGGGCAGACGGTAACAGCCTTTGGAAGTTGAGAGACTGCTTCTTGAGTGTAGACCACTCTAGAGTTTTCATCGATGACTCCTCTGAACTTGCCTTGCTTCGATAGCTCTTTCAAGGCATCCACAATCTGCTCATCTGTGGACTCTGTGACTTTGGAGATTTGATCGAAAGTCATCCGTCGTTGTGCATATAGAAGATGAAGTAGACTCTCCTTCAAAGAAACAGCTTTTGGACTCACAATCTCATGTGCACGTCGATCTAGGTATACGAGAGGTAGTCTTCGTTTTGCTAGTTTTTCAGCTGCGTCAGCCACTACTTCTGGTTTAGCTCCAAGCTCTCTAGCAGCATCATCAACACTTATTCGACCCTCCTTCTGAACAAGCGGTATGAGATTGCCTGATACATCTCCAATGCGCGCCTCACGGGTTCCTTTAGCAATCAACCAGAGTCCAATTGCGAGTTCTGGCAGGGCAACAATCGCCCATGCAACCATGCCAGATGCAATCAGTGTTGGAAAGTCTTGACCTTCAATCATGATAGTGCTTTGATATACAATATAGGTCATAGCAACTGATACAATACAGAGAATCAAACCAACCAATTGAGCTAGACGCGGATGCACTATTCTCTCTCCTCTCATTTGTCGATGACACGAGTCCAATTATAGATTCCGACTCATAGGATGGCCAAGATATGGCTTGAGGTGGTGGTTTTTGATGAAATATTAGTGAAATTTACCTCAAAGTGGTCGAATCTATGCCAAACATCCCATGAGGCTTAGCGACGGATAAGTTATATATAGACAGAACGTAGAGAACTGAAGTACAGACCCTGAAGGACGGTAATTACATTTGGTAATAGATAAGGAAGGCGCTACTTCAGCAATC
>JAEORO010000070.1 GCA_016840855.1 Candidatus Thorarchaeota archaeon
CTAGTACCTTCATCGCTTTCTCCTCACAGTCTTCAACCAATCTTGGAATTCAGTAGGCGATTTGAAACACCAGAACGCTTCTTCTCTCGCGACTATATGAGCTTCATAGGTTTCGGGAGTGAAGCCATATGTGTCAGTAATGATGATATATTTTCTTCGCCATATCTCCTCAGGCAAGTTTGATCTCAGATGCGCCGTCTTGATAGCTATAGGGAGATCTTGCGTACCACCTTTTCCACTATCCTCGTAAGCGAACATCCAGACCTCTTTGGCTTTGATCAGTCCTTGCTCCCATAGCGATGCAATCGCTGTTCCGGTTTCTTCGTGACGTCGATGCCTTGTATATTCTCCATGAGGGCTGTGGGTTAAGAGGAGGTCAAATTGTGTTTCAGGCAGTAAGGAGAGCACCATTTCCTGTACATCACCTTCTGAGAGTGGCATTTGCGCCGGGCCATCATCGAGGTCGCCAATCTCACTGACGCCACCAAGTTGCTGGACAGCACGGATGAATTTTGGTGCCCGATCTACATCACTTGCACGACACAGCGACACAATAGTCCAATGCCAGTCTGGGTGGCTGAGCACGGTACCGCCAGCCCAGATTGTTTCATCATCAGGATGTGCAACTATCAAAGCAGCTGTGACATGTTTCCTCTTCTTCATACTTGCAATATGGTTGCGAGACATAAAAGATGTAGCTATGTTGTTCTTGTAATGAAGTCTGACTAGCGTCAGCAGACTTTCGTAACAATTGAAAACAGCCATGACCAGTATCATATAAACTCCTGATAATAAGTCACAGATCAGAGGACTGACTAGATGAAGATTCAACATTGGATTGATGAAGATGTAGTAACTTCCTCGGGAAATATTTCCATCAGAGAAACAATTAGTATCCTTCACAAAAGGCTCATTGGTTCAATCATTATTATTGACAAGGATATGAAGTGTAAAGGTATATTTACCGAATGATTTGGATTAGTACTAAATATTGTATTTAGCTGTGGTAGTATTTTTTTTGGATGCTAAGCTTCTGATTTATTATGGAGGTGCAGACTCTGTATCGTGTGGAGCTGAGTTTGAATTTGGCGAACTTCTCCCGAGGGCATAGAAAACTCATCTGAGTGGATTCTGAAACTCGTGCTTCCTAAGTAGCTCCATCTCAAGACGTGCCAAAAGATAGGAGAGACCAGCTTCGGCTCCTTGATTACGATTGAGACCTTGAGCTGAGATTCCGTCATAAGCGCCTCCAGTAGTGGGATTATAAACGATTACGCCCTTAGAATTCTTACCCAAAAACCAAGCAAATGCAGTACATGCTATTTCGTAGTACATTTTATTTCCTGTCACCTGAAAGGCAGTGGATGCAGCTTCTACCATGCATGATGCTTCCAATGGCTGTTGATCATAGAGTGCTTTCTTCCCGCCTCTTTTGTACCAAGACCGATTACCCACTGGCTGAAACAGACCCTTAGCAATTTCATTTGCCGCAAGAAACTTGAGTGTCGTTTCAGCAATATGAAGATAGTCTTTTCTTCCAGTTAACTGATATGCTCTGAAAAGAGCGTGAGGAATGCGCGGGTTCCCATAAGTAATAGACGACTCGAACCATTGCCATGTAGGAGTAGATGTTTGCCTATAGAGTTCACAGAGCTCGTCTGCAAGGTGAATCACATTTAGGTGAGGATTCTTGTCGTCAGGGAAGGCTCTAGCATAATGATAGAGACCTAAGATGGTGAATGCTTGAGCCCGAGGTGAACCTAAGTTCAACGCCCAACTAAGACTCTTGTCAAAGATTTCCTTTGCAGCCATTCTTATATCTTCAGGAATTGAAGTTTCTTGAGCATAGCCGCAAGCCCAGAGTACACGTCCGAGCGAGTCATCTGAACCTATATCATCAAGAAAGTTACGTTCGTATCCAATGTAGTTGTGAAGTCGTCCATCTTTTTTCTGGACATAGAGGAGAAAACTGAGGTATGTTCTGGAAAGCCCTAGGTTTCTTTCTCCATCCACTAGTTCATGGTATCTGAGAGTAGCTAGAAGTGCCCGGGCATTATCATCTGTAGCGTATCCTTCTCGCCGATCAACTATCGAAGACTTTGCATGCTGAAGAATGCCCGTGTC
>JAEORO010000071.1 GCA_016840855.1 Candidatus Thorarchaeota archaeon
CTAGTGGTTTCTGTCCCATCATCAACTGTTGTTTCAGTTTCATCTTCTGTTGTGTCATCCTCTGTGGTTGTTTGTGCTTTGGCACTCACAGCAGATGATAACACGAGGAAGAGTAACATCACAAGAAATGCTTTGTTAATAGTAGCGTGCTTCATCATTGAATCACTGAACCAACTGTCCAAAGTTAGTATATAACGTATGTTAAGCAAGTTTGTAGTATTGTGGAAAAAAAAGGAGCTCATAATGCTTTATTTCGATATAGAAGCTTCATAACGTTTCAGAACATTTCTATGAGCAAATAGAAATTATTTTGTCTCTATATCTGAACGGGCTCATCGTTTGACTCATTGCCAAAGTATCCACAGGAAATCAAAGCCGAAAGAAAACCCAGAGGGTCTCGCAAAACCCTCAACTCTTTTGTTCTGTTCAACTACGTCTGCGGTAGATAATAACTAATAGAATCACTACGCCGACACCGATTCCACCAAACAGACCAAGCAATACTGGATCGATTGGTAGAGGAGTTGCAGTTGTTGTGGGTGTTGTGGGTGTTGTAGTAGTCAAATCCACATGATTCCAGAATTCTTCGGGATCATCATAAACAACGAGGTTATCGATTGCAGCACCAGCGGCATCATTGCAAATGAACTGGAGATAAATGGAGCTTGTTACTAAGGTGTGGGTCGTGTTAGCAACGATTGTTCCATTGAAAGCGACCAAGAATCGACCTTCACTTGTTCTGCTTACAACAATACGGTGCCATCCCTGTAGTGGATCTATAATGATGTTTTTGTAAACTGACCAACTAGATCCTACAATTGACCAGAGAACGAACTTGTTATCATCTAAATAGGCTCCAACAGAAACAAACGATGCGTTTCCAAATTCGATAAAACTAGATCCGTTGGACAGGAACTCGACATAGATATTCCCCTCACCATCGTCATCGTCTGGTACAAACATATCGAAAACCCAGGTTCCAACACTCGTATCACTGTCGTGCCTGGCAATGTTGACATCATCATCAAGTGAGACCAAAGTACCAGATGCATGTGAGAAGTTACCTTCTGTCGGGACTGGATATCCATCATATATGTATCCGAATATCGTCCAATCTTCTAGCGGACCTTCAAAGTCCTCACTCCAGACCTCATCCGCATTAGTAGTAGTTGTGCAAACTGAAACGCAAAGCACAACCATTGTAAATCCTGCAATCAGGTGTTTCCATTTTGTTTTCATTCAATCACCCTCCTTTGTCCACGCGACAAATAATTGACCATTCTGTGTATCCGCTTCTGAAAAATTGTCAAATACAGAGGATAGATGGTTGGAGGCTATCATTCCAAGAATAGTCAGACCACCAGATGTGTTGTAGATGATATCAGAAACAAAGAAACCAGCAGCCTGAAATGAGCGTGTCCAAATAGTGGTGCCATTTGCATCAAAGCACTCAAGGTAAACATCTGGGTGGCGACAGCCCATCTCACGTATACCAACTGTTTCAAAAGCAACGAATCGGTCAGGACTCAACTCCTGAATACCATGCACACAGAAGTCAACATCTCGCACCCATATGATTTCTCCTTCAATGTTAAAACGAATGATGTGATGATAGTACCAGCCCAAGTATTCACCATTACTGCATTGTTTTATCCAAAACAGCCACAATGCTGATGTTGAATTTGTGAACACTCTCGAAATTTCATTGCCATGATTATCAAGTCGGACTATTCCAATAGGACCATCGAAAACAGGTGCATAGGGTATTGTGAACCCGCCTGTCATATCTTCAATAATATCTGTCATCGAAGCGAAGTGGGGATATGTCTGATTCCAGATTACATTCAGATCTGTATCAATGCGGGCTATCCAAAAAGGTGAAGCATCAACAGTGAAGTAGATCTCTTTTGCTAGAATGAATCCCCCCTCATCACAATGTGAAAATCCACTCAACCAGCCAAAACGCCAACTCTGTTCTCGAACAAAGTCACCTTCATCATCAATGACTATGATCTGAAATAGGCCCTTATACTTGTGGTCGTTGTACTCCTCGATGTAATGCCCAATCGCAAGATCCCCATTACTCATCTCCGTTATCAAACGAATTTCAAATGTTTTTCCATAGGTTCTGTTCCAAAGCGGATTGTAGTTCTCATCAGTCAGTATCACCCAAAGTTGACGATAAGCAGTATCGTTCTCGTGATAACCTGCAATTGCAAATCCTCCCGTAGTCAATTCAGTTATCTTTCCCCAAAACGGATAGGGACCCAAATGAATACTGGTATTGTAGAATACAGGTATTGTTGCATTCTGCACAAGCTTACCATCCTGATCCACATCCATTAGCAATACATCGAAGCTATCTGTCGTTAATGGAAAAATGAATGGAGCTGGAACTAAGGTCGAAAATGATGAAAAGAACAAAATTGTGATTGCACCAAGTGACATTGTGATAGTCCAAGGTTTCTGATGCCAAATTCTACTCCTCGATAGAGTAGGAGGAACTGGGCATATTCTTAATCTATTTTTTATTCTTGATTCCACTTAAGTCGCCTCCCAATTATATCCACTAGGTAAACGCCGATTTCTGTTGGAGGCTTGTCATCTGGAAGAGGGATCTCCCACTCCTCTGCCAGTGTTTGAAGAGTCCTAAGGCATTGGTCTTCCATTTCGCAAGAGCCACAAGCGCGCTCGTGCTCATACCAAATCTGAAGACCAATTTTTGGAGAATAGAAGATGTAGGTGTTTGTATCGTAAGCAGCACAATATCCCTTTGCAATACCATATCGTGTGCTAAGTCGTTCTATATGTACTCGATTGACTGATGCTGTATGCTGTAGGAGTTTGAGGATTCGTTCCTCAGCTGTCTTTTGAGCCATGGTGACAAATGGTCGCGATACCTTCAGATCCTTGGCTATCTCTGAGGGTTTCTCCCTCTGACGACGCCTGAGCCAGATGATTCCCTGTTGTTTTGTGGGATATCGAAGATATCTGAACATTTGTCTAACCTTCTGAGTTAACGCGAATACCTTAACAGAATTAACCTAAATACTTTAACTACTTTCTAATAAGTTCTTCGGAGTTCTAGAGTTCACTACGCAACAATACTACTGCAATTGCCAATATGTTTGTACTAATCACCGGCGCTTCCATCCTGTAAGAATGGAAAAACGCCAGGATCCAGTATAAGGTTTGAACTAAACACCAGACCAACCGATGTCCAATTTATCTTCTATCACAGGAATGTGTCTCCGATGAGAGTTCCGATTCCTGTTCCTAGGTCCTCTAGAATTATTATGTCTGCCCACAATCTCACCTCCCTTGTGTTTGGGAATCGAATGTAAAGCTACATGAAGTTACCACAAGGAAATTGCATTGGTGAAAAACAGATGTGGGCGAGCATCCCTTCTTCCAGAGTGGATTACCAAGGATGTTTCTTGTGACCTTTTGCATGAATATTATCATGATGTCTACATTCGCCTTGAAAACTAAGTTGCGTAAATTTGGTATTAAATATTGAGTGACCATGAAAATACAATATAATGCATCTATGGGTCCTTTCACAAAGTAGTGCTTGAAAAATCTTCTATTTTCAAAAACCACTTTGCCGAGAAGCCGCCATTTACAGGAATGGCGGTCTCATCAATGAGAGGAGAGTCATCAGATGCTGGAAACAATAAATGAATTCATCCTTTCGACGAGTTTGTCAGTATAGAATCAACTCTAGAGTCTACAGCAGTAACCACAACTACACTCATTGACTGGTGAGGCGTTTATACAAATCATTCAATAATGAGGCTCTGAAGGTCTCTCGGATATTTAGTCAATATTTCAATCCCATCTTCAGTTACAACGAAGGTATCACTATGTCTAAATCCTCCAAGCCCCTTCTCATAGATTCCAGGTTCGCAAGAGAATATCATGCCAGGTTTGAGAACATCCTCTGAACCTTTGTCTAAGAAAGGTCGTTCATGGCCTTCCATTCCAAGAGCGTGACCAGTGTGATGCCGGACTAGGTGAATAACTTCGCATTCTTTGAAGACCTGACGCGCAGCTTGGTCAACATCTGAGCAGTACACGCCAGGTCCAGCAGCTTGAAGTGCTGCATCCTGTGCGGCAAGCATTGCATCAAAGAGCTCATGTTGTCTTTTGCTTGGCTCACCCATGAACATAGTTCGTTCTAATTCCGATTGAACACCATAGACATCTGAAGAAGCCCCGGTAACTAGTGTATCACCTCTTTTGAAAACAAGACCCTTCGACAGAGCATGTGGAAAATATGAGTTTGGGCCAATCTGACCTCTGTAGAGTGCAACTGCTGGAAACATTGAGAATCCAGTAGGATAATAGTCATCACCAAGCTCAGTTATCATGTCGTGAGAACCTTGAGTACTTGCTCTGATTGTAACATCGATTTCATTGGCTCCAACTTCGGTGTATTCTTGGAGATACTTGTGTACTCTATCAGCCCATCTGGAAGATTCACGCATCAAGTCGATCTCTTCGGATTCTTTTATCAACCGCATCTCCATAATGATGTCAGGAAGGAGCTTGAATTTTAGACCTGTGACTTCCTCAAGATTAGGTCCTTTATATCCCCAATAACTTGGAGCTCCAGGTGCTTCTGATGAAACTCTGTTAGGAACAAGTTTCAGCTCATTCTTCAATATTGATGCTAGGTGATACATTGGATGTCGCTCATCAGGATATTCAAAGTACGAAAAAACCTGAGATACAAATGGCACTTGATGGTGTACATGGTCTATCTCGAGTGATGGTACAAAGAAGTTGACATCACCTTTGTGGATGATTAGGATAATGGGTCTCTCAGTTGGAATGAATGATAGTCCAGTGAGGTAAAACACATTCTTTGAATTGAAAACAAGGATCGTTTCAATATCCTGCTCCTGAAGGTTAGCACAAAGTTTCTCAACTCTCATTTTATGCTGGTTTGGTGTTAGGTAAGTGCGTCGCAAGTTTGTACGCTCCTATTTAAAATATCGAATAGACTTCTCAATAAGCGTTACCAATTTTCACACTATAGGAAGTTTAAGATGATACATCAACAGAATGTAGTCTGATAGAAAATAATCGACCGTCACAAATATCATTTTTCTCGATTGATTCCATTTCAAAATGCCCATTCAGTGATTCGGTCATCAGCTGTGCTGCCAATAGTCCCAATTTTCCACTACTATAATCAGCCTCTTTATCAGCTCTTCTTCCTGCTGCTTTTATATCAATTTGCCAAAAATTACTTCCTGAATGCTCAATCTCGTTCATATTAATTGTAACTCGTTCGCCTCGTTCTCGACATTCTAAAGCGCTATAGAGGATATTTAGGATAATCTGAACGAGATGATCATTCGCCATAACATATGCATTTGCTTCTTCTGATTTGAATTCGACAATGAGTTCTCCAGACCCAACTCGGCGAGTGAATATATCAAGTGCACTTACGATTGTATTCACTAAATTGGTGGGTCGAAGCTCAACAGCTTTCAGTTTATCGGCTTCGCTCAGGAGACGGACATTACTGATCAGTTGTTCCGAAAATGAAATCACCTGACGTCCGTCATCGGCAAGTCGAACTCGTTTTGTTTCAGATAAATCATGAGACCCAAGAAGCTCAAGGGATGTCATCATCATTTGATTATAATTTGAAACATCATGCATGAGAAGGTCTGCATACATGTTTGCCCGTTTATGTGAAGATTCAACTTCATGCATTGATTTCACATACAATCCTATCAAAATGGGTGGCCCAGCAAGAAGCCCTGCAAACATGAGAATTTCCGATACCCACCAGCCTGGAGTCCATGTTGCGTAGTATGCCTTGAGAATGTTTGGGAGAATCCACATACTCAAGAAGAATGTCACATATAGTTCTACAGGCGAACGACCTTTCGATCCTTCAGCTAAAAGGAAAATAATGTATGCGAATGCGAACATAATGAATAAGTTTGAACTTAGAATAAGAGTACTCCCCAGTGGATTGTACTCTTGTTCGTGAGATATTGAAAGTACTATTTGGTTTATTATTTCTCCAGCTACAACAGTAGCAACTAAGCCAGCCAAGATAATGAGAAGTTGGTAAAGTGATGGAGGATTTCCTCGTTCTAGTGGAGGTTTCTTTGTCCATAGGATCGTGAGATAAAGCAACCCAACTGTCAATAGACTTCCAACAGTGATAGGAGTAATTGGTTCTCCATATGGAGTCAGAAATGGAAACACCAATGAGAATACGAGTACTATCGCGATTCCAGCCCACATTCCAAAAACTAGTATCAATGGATAATGATTCCAAGATGTCCGTTTCTTTGGATAGACATACAGTAGTATCGCCATCATTATTGAGAGCGTTGCAGCTCCAAGGTGAATAATGGAATAAGCCAAGAGGTTGAAAACATCAATTGGCCCGAATAATTCTAGTGTTTCTATACCGATTGTTATTAGAAATGGAAAATAAGCTATGAGAATTAGTCCGATTACAACACCATATGCAGTTCTGCGCTTGTAACCTTCTGTCCGTAGGAAAGGTACGCCCATACACAATGCAAGGAGCAAGTACCCTGCCATCTGTAGGCTCTCTGCAAATTCCCAATTCATAGTTGGATTTGGAAGTGAGAATAGAAGAGATACTACCGAGATGGAAAATAGGAGTAGAGAGCTGGCTAGGTATCCAGAATCAAATGGGAATCCATAACTCCTAAATCTTGGAATAAGGAGAATTACCGTCACAAAACCAATTAGTGTAATGCCGCCAAGAACCCAACTTATACCACTTAAAAGAACAGGAGTTATGTAATTCGAAACAAATAGCCACACGATCCCGAAAATTATCAATGGCAGAGATATGAGCATCACAATCAGAATATTGTTTGGAATAGAGGAACTGACTTGAGTGCTCTGTTTAATGGCACAAATATAAGCACTTACAAAGAGAACCGCGAGCATCGCAAGCTCAAAAAGGTCACCAATCATATCGATAGGAACTCTCTCGACAGTGGCGTCTCCAAGAAAGAAGAGATTCTTTACTGCACTTCCGATGTGTACAAACATAGGAAAGATCAATGCAGACATGAGCATCATGTATGCACGAACCGGTTTCCTCTGATAGGCTAAAACACTCAGCGCTGCAGGGATAGCTATCCAAAATGCCATCATGGCATGGACACCTAGTCTTGTGGCAGGTGTGTAGGACACAAGGCCACCTGGTCTTATTGCAAGCGCAACAGCCATGATAGTGATTGGTACTAAGACCAGAACCTTTGCGAAAGCTCGTCTTAAACCTCTCACATTACAGTCTCCTGTAGAGATGGGCTAGAATATTGAGAGAGAAAAGCCTTTCTTGCGTAATCCTGTTGAAAAATCGGCTAATTCTTGCGCTGAACTAAGAGCTATATAATTAATTCATCATAGATGTCATACTGCGTGGTGAATTTATGGTGGACAAGTTTCATCAAGTGAAAGCAATTCCTGAGGAATTGAAGTATGCTGAAGTTCCAAAACCTCTTCTAAAAAACTTCATCATTGGAAGATCGATTAGGTGTGCAGTCTATATTGCACTTTCTGGTTTGCTGATTATGCCACTCACTGTCCTTCCAGGACTTATACTATTAGTACTTCCAGCAGAAGTATCACTAGTTTCTAGAATCCGAGATGAAACAGAACTCATTCAATGGGTGAGGAACAATATGATAATTCAGCCAAGCAATTGGGATGATGTTGAGTCGGAGTCTGAGTTGGCTCGTCTGAGAGCTCACGACAGACCAGGTGCTCTGCAAGGCTATATACGTTAATTCAATTTCTCACTAGCACGATTGTGTCATCTCGTGCCGTTTTTGCCTAACGTTTGGCGCTGACCAAACTATTTATATAGATTTGGAACTCTAGAACGTACGTAGGAAACGGAACGTTCCGGAATAACGGAACGATTTCGAATTCGCGTGGTGCTACCGATGTATAATGCACGAATCAAGGTAAACAAAAAACACAAAGTCGCGCCTTTTGAGAACCTTGGTTTCTCTCTTGAGCGATTGATTGTAAGTCGAACAATTAGGGTTCTTGCTGCAGTTGCAGTGATTACAGGGCTAGTGTATCTAGTCGCACTTATTCCAGGCATGATTGTTGTTGCCATTCCTGGTGAGGTTGCCGCTGCAAGTAAGATCTATGATGAAGCACGTCTGATACAGTACCTGAGATATGGTGATCCTGTCAGTCCAGGAACTTGGGAGCTGGCAGAGCTTTCAGCTGAAATGGCTCGGATAAAAGCGTTAGACAACCACTATGTTTCTCATCAGTTCTCTAGGTGAGCAGATCTAATGGTATTTTTTTCCATCTCGACACATATCTATCTCCTTAGTGACCCCATCAGTGTTGGTGGGGTCACACCACTCTTTCCAAATCTACTGAGGTATAGCAATGAGTTGGCCAAGTAACTATCCTGACACACCAGATAATGATACGAAATTTAAGGAATCCAAAATTGCTGCGCCATCACCAACTGGACTATTAAAGGATTTCAAAGTAGGTTTTACTCTCGCGATAAAGAACATTCTTTCATATGGACTAGCTATGCTAGGAATACTCCTAGTTACATTGCTCCTCATAGTCACAATCCTTCTGTTCATTGTGATCCCAATCCTTATCACAATGGGTCTTCCGTTCTTGATATGGCTTGTACAAGCCATAGTAGAAGGATTCTCTGTCACCACTGGTCTCACTCTTGTCCTCTTGATTATGTTTTTAGTACTGCCCCTCCTTGGGCCATTTTTCATGGCACTTGGTGCCTTATTTGGTATGTCAAGGGAGCTTGTGGAGAGTGATGGCACTCAAGCCGAGAGTGCTTTTGCATGGTATGGCAAGAGAGGTTTCTCATTGCTTGGTGGAGGTATGATTCATTTTCTAATTACACTTACTCCACTAATCTTGGCGTTTCTATCAATCTCCTATCCAACATGGAACCCACCAACAAATGATGAATTGAATGTCTTAATTCCACTCATTGTGATTTGGATTATTCTGATAAACGGGATGTTATCATTGACATTTCCAGGAATTATTGATGGACTTTCAGCAGTCAGAGCTGCGGCTAGGTCTGTTAGACTGACATGCCAGTTTCCGGGACGCGTACTTGGTGCATGGTTCATAATTGTTGGGATGATTGTTTTGCCAATCTTACCAATAATTAATGATTTGGCATTTCTTTGGACGCCAATTATAATTCTAGAATTCTTAGAGCAATATAGTGTACTTGTCCTCATCGTCACACTCTTCCTCGTGATTCCAGCTGTATCGATTGTCCTAACGAGAATCTACATGATTCTGACAGCCAAAATTGATGCAACATACACACATCATGGTGGAGGTGAGTGAAGTTGAACCCAAAGCTCTCAGTTAAACCAATCAAAGAATTCGAGATAATCACAAATCCCAAGATTATCAAACTCTTACTAGATGGGACTAGGAAGGAGATTGTTTTCAAGTATCTTGTAAATGAGCCAATGACTGTAAAGCAGCTATCAGATGCCATGAACAGAAAACCAGGTACTGTTCTCCATCATGTACAGAAGCTAAAGAACGCAGGCATAATTGAACTTGTTGAAACTCGTGAAACTCCGCGAGGTATAGTTGAGCGATATTATAGAGCGACTGCAAAAGAGTTCCGATTAGGAATAAGTGAGAGGATGAGTACCTATGATGAAGAACCTGTTGCTGCAAAAGATAGGGTCAGAGCTACTCTTCTTGGTCTCTCAACACTCGGAATTCATATCACAGATTCTGAATTCGAATATGCTCGAACTACTCTTCAGAAACTAGTTGGTAGAGAAGGTGAAGTTTCTAGGGTTTACGACTCTCCTAGCAATCATGCATTTCAGAGTCTTCCCCCATCGACCCGCAGTGATGTTTCTTACAGAATGTCACAATTTCTCCTGTCACAGGATGCGATATACAAGAAAACACTCTCCGAATGGCATGATTTGATCTCACGCTATCTAAGGAGGATTGAGTCGGAGTCGATGTAAATGTTTATTGAATTCGTTTTCACTATTTTCCAAGCAAATGTTGTTGCATTTGTCCTACCTATTATCACAGTTGTTCTCTTTTACCTGATAATTCCAAGGCTTAGGAATGGGTCTGGTAGTCGGCTGAGAGGTTATCTCTCATACCTGATAACTCCTCCACGAATTGGATTCGAAGGTTCTGAATACGCAGAGGATGATAAAGAACCAAAAAATGCAAAATCTTGGAGAGATGACAAAGTCAGGCTCTTTTTCTATTATATTGGAATCATCCTTTTCCTTTCTAGTTTTGTTATTGGTGAGTTCTATGAGGTCATGTTTGACCTTCTGCTACCGGTTTCGCAGGGCACAACTGGAGAAACGAGGGTTGCAATAAGCGTGATGTTCGAAAGCGCATTCAGCGCAGGGTGGATCGGTTCACTACCTTGGATGGGCGTAAACGCATATCATGAAACTTGGAGTTGGATATTCTTCACAGCTGCCTTCACAGATAATCCAATCTTTCTTAGCACAGTCATCTATTTCCTGTCACAAGTTTCCATTGTTGTAGGAATTGTGTTCCTGTTGCCTCTTTCTATTAAGAGAATTAGGCATTCTTTCTTCCCCTCAATGTTCTTCTTTACGACAGGGATGACAATCTTTACGAAAACAAGCTTGAGCTGTTTAGCTTATGCAGTCGCACTTGCCTTTGGGAATGCTGAATTAGATTATATCACATTAACCGCGAATGGTAGTATGATTCCAGGCCTCTCGAATATTATCGCAGTTTTACTCCCGATTGTACTTGTGATGCTGACATTTTTCCTTATACTCGGTCGAAATCTATGGAGAGTATATTATTCTGATAAAAGGTCAAGTGCTTGGTTTATGGTCTATATCATCCTGAGTTTTTGCTTAGGTTTTGCAATTACGATGCTGCTGGTGTGAGGTGAAATAACATGAAACAGACTATGTCAATCTTCTTAGTTAGCATGGTACTCCTGGTGATCACGATGGCCCCAACTCAGGTTTATTCGGATGCGCAGGTCAATACTCCGAGAAACTACTGGCCTACGAATGAATGGAGAAACTCGACACCAGAAGAACAAGGATTAGACTCCAACACTTTGAATAGTATTGATGATGTAATTAATGAAGATGATATCGAACTTCATTCAGTCATCATTATCAAAAATGGATACATTGTCTATGAAAAATATTATAGCTATTGGACACAGTACATGGCACACACGATTCAATCATGTACAAAGAGCTTCATGTCTGCGCTTATTGGAATCGCTATAGATCAAGGATACATCGATAATGTGAGTCAACCTATTCTTGATTTCTTCCCGAATTATACAATTGACAATTGGGATGAAAGAAAAGAGAATATCACTTTGTTCCATCTTCTAACGATGTCTTCTGGCCTTGAATTTCATGAGGTTGATATTCCATACGAAGAGCCAGAAAATGATCTTTTTGCTATGTATCGGAGTGACGATATGTGGGAATATGTTTTGGATAGACCAATGGAGTATGACCCTGGAGAACATTGGTCATATAATTCTGGAGGTATTGAGCTTCTTGGAGGAGTTATTGAAAAAACTACAGGATACAGTATAGTTGATTTCGCGGAGGAGTTCTTGTTCAATCAAATAGGAATCGACTACTACTCATGGTGGCGTGTACCAGCGAGTGGTCAATATGGCTGTAGCGGAGGATTGAGCCTTAAATCGAGGGATATGGCACGCTTTGGATATCTCTACCTCAACGAAGGGAACTGGAATGGTACACAAGTTGTTTCTTCAGCGTGGGTAAATGTTTCAACCCAGATGTATTTTGACACAGAGTCATGGTATCAATATGGCTACACCTGGTGGGGGGTTCCGGGATACTCTTTCTATGAGGCAACAGGTCACTATGAACAGAAGATTTTCGTCATACCTGAAGAAGACATTGTTGTTGTGTTTACAGGAAATATTCAGGATGAGGATTGGCACCCTTCAGATTACTTTGTGATTGAATATGTAATACCAGCATCGGAAACATTAGACTATACTGATCCATTACTCATCATCAATCTGACGTTTCTCATTGTGGTATTTCTACCAATCATTATCATAGCTGTAAAACAAACATTTAGGCATTGATTTACTCATCCTATAAAGAGATACAATCAGAGATTGTTTCCGTTTCTTGTATCATATTGAGAAAGAAGAATCCACTGCGGCCATCAACTCTGCCGAAAAAGTGGTTTCTTAAATTTCTTCAGGAATTGCATATAGTTAAAGAAAAATGAACAGGCTTCATTCATTGAAGCCCGTGTTTGTTGCTAGATTAATTGTCAATTAGTACCTACGACGTCTATCACGATCGTTATAACCGCCTCTGCGATCTCGACCACCATAGCCGCCGCCTCTACGGTTTCCGCCATAGCCGCCACCATAGTCTCGATCTCCGCCAGAGTATCCTCTACCGCCGCCGCCACCACCACCGTAGCTGCGTCGACGTCGAAAATCTTCGTGCTCTTCCGCACTCATATCGATAGCTTCATTGACTTCTCCAATCTCTTCCTCAGCCTTGGCTAGCTCGCCGAATTTACCAATGTTAAGTCGTAGGTTTCCTCGGAACAACCCAGTATAACCGTTCTTCAGTGTATAAGTTGAACCAGCTTCAATTTCATCAATTGAGGCGTCCCACAATGGTACCTGTACGCATCCAGTTGAGTCTCCAACTGTTGCATCAGCAACGCGGTGTGTAGCACCATCATCTCGAGACGTGACCTCACGTTCTTCACCAATTGCAACCACTTTGAAAGTGATTGTAAGATTTTTCATTCGTGGCTTTAATTCAGCCACTGTAGCCTCAATAGGCTCACGTTCTTCGTAGCTCATTGTAAATATCTCTCGCTTATGAGAATAGCAGGTCAAACAAAATCAGGTTGTTCATCAGTGGGTATGTGTGTGTAATCGTGTCGAACCCTCACCAGACCACGTCTTGAAGGCGCCTCATGCTTGGTAATCCTGCACTTTCTTGCTGCATATTTTCCCTTAAGAACTTGTGTACAGTGACCTTTTACAGAGCATTCCATAAGTTGAAATCATAAGTCAATATCTATTATTTTTATGAGTAGAAATCAGAAATATCTCGCGGGTTCTCTCATGGCTATTGCTATCCTAGTTATTCTGATAGTTGGTCCAAGCTTGAATCCAACGCCACCTTCTACTAATCTCTCAGATTTTCCAGATTTTTTCACAAAGAACGAAGACTATTTTGTGACACGAATTGGACCAATTCCGAATATTGACAGGGACACTTATCGACTTGAAATAAAAGGTCTAGTAGATAATCCCACGAGCTTTTCCTTAGATGAACTAAAAGCACTAAACTTGACCGAACTACCTCTCACCATTGAATGCATTGGTAACGGAATTAATGGGAAATTAGTGGGAACTGCCTTATGGAAAGGATTCAATGTTTTAGAATTGTTAGAATCGCTAGGACTTTCTGAGGATGCTACTGGAGTCAAATACTTGGCAGCAGATGGATATTATGCATCTCATACTTTGGATCAGCTTCGGAATAATGGTATACTTGGGGCTTTGTATATGAACGGTGTAGAGATACCTCCAGTACAGGGATTCCCTTTGCGAATTTTAAATCCAGGATACTATGGTGTTAAACAACCAGCATGGGTGAATATGATTGAAGTGATTGATAGACCACTTGAAGACTACTGGCAAGATCGTGGGTGGGATACTTCCCAACCAATAGCTATCGACTCAAAGATATTCTTCCCTACTGGAGTGACCTTCCTAAATAGAAGCCAGAATCTGAGGATTGGAGGATGTGCATTTGGAGGAACACGGGTAAAATTAGTAGAATATACAATAGATAATGGCTCGACATGGAATGATGCCACTATTATTCAACAAATTGATGCTGACAATGTATGGGTGTTTTGGGAAATCAATGTCAGCTTCGCAAATGCTGGGGAAATCACTTTGCGGGTCAGAGCTACTGATATCAATGATAATCAGCAAATAGCGTCAGATCCTTTCCCCCTAGATGGAACCAGTAGCTGGCCATATTTAATCATCAACGTAACGTAATATAAGAGAAGGTTTCGAGCACAAAAACTGAGATTCATTTAACTGAACTTAGGTGATGTTGATTGAGGAGTATGAAGATCTATGTTGCTGGTCCTTACACAGGGTCCACATCCGAAGAGATCGAAACGAATGTGCGAAAGGCAATGGAAGCAGGTCTTATAATCTGGAAGAAAGGGCATTTTCCATACATACCACATCTCACTCATTGGCCAGACATTCTAGCAAAAAAGCTGAATATTGAGATGGATTGGGTGGACTATATGAACTGGCATGCACCATGGGTCGATCATTGTGATGCTTTATTCCTACTAGCTGAATCCAAAGGAGCACTTCTAGAATGTAATCGTGCAAAGCAAGAGGGCAAGACCGTTTTCCATTCCCTAGATGAAATACCCACTGTAGAGAGAGCTCAAACTTGGGCTCATAAATGGGTGAATAACGATTCTTGAAAGTTCATGAGTCATTAGCATTTCTGTTTATGATGCGAATACCCATACCCATGCCACCATCTCCAGTGCCACCAACGAGGACGCCATCCTTTTGTTGCATCGTACTTCTGACCATCATCTATTGGCATCACATAACTGCATTTCTTCTTATTATGCGGCACATAAACAAATACGGAACCGATTGTTTCGCCACCTCTGCCATCCGAAGCCAGGAAGGTGATTTCGTAAACTCTACCATTACCAAATCCATCCCTTTCAGCACGGAGCCAAGCAGTATCACAACCAACCCCAAAGGCATCTGGATCCCATCCGACGAACTCATCACTAGTTATGTTCATTATCGTGATAGTTACATCGTCTCCATCGGGGTCAGTAACACCTTCTATCGATACTTCTACAAACTTACCATTAGGCGGCCATATGAACTCTATACTTGGACAAGCTCCAGAAACATCGGGAGGACGATTATGTGTCTGACCAGCGATTCCAAATAGTGAAAGGTGAGTGACTTGCGCCCACACGTAGCCCGCATAGACCTCACCAAACAAGTACAGGTCATTTGTGTTTACACCAGTTGCAATCACCCAATCGAGACCTTCGTTGAGTTCTATCCATTGTTCTAAAACTTCATTATAGTAGTAGAGAACAAGCGTGGTTTCATTGAAATCATCAGTGTCATTCACAAGCCCATTACCAGTGAGATCCAATTCGAGTTCCTTGTAGTAAATCCGAATCATTGCTGAATCAACTGGAGCTTCATCAAATCCTTCAACACTGAAGTCAATTTCAAGGTATTTACCCATAGCATAGCTATAAACATCCAAGCCGTTGGAATTTGAAAGTTGGACCGGAGTTGTTGTTTCGTTATACAGTCCGATCTTAATTGTTGGTTGTGCTGGTTCTGAAAGCGAAATCATCAACTCCGAGTCGGTCATCTTGACCATGTCAATGTCATCGAGGGACAACATGATATTGACAATATGCTCTGTGTTTGTCAGAAGTGGAAATTCCACAATTAGAGCGCCATCATCCATTGTGACGTTCTTCTCTTTCAGAGCTTGAAGCACTGGATAGACATCTTGAGAAGCGGCCTGTGAAAGCATTACAATGGTCTGAGTTTCATTCCAGACGCCATATCTGACAGCAATATGGTTCCCACCAGACTCTACCATGGTCTGAAGGACATCTGGAGAGTCTGCTAAGAGAGTATAAATGAGATTGCCCACAGTTCCCGGTTCAGATGCAGGATTTCCAACTAGTATAATCCATGGCTCGTTAGTATAGTTTGCCAAAAAGTCGTCCAATCCTATGATGTTTGCATGATGATAACTTACTAGTCGGTTCGCAAATGCTGCCAATCCTGGGTCATTCAAATTATCACAAACTAGGATGATTTCTCCTTTAACCTCAGATGACGAATCTGGGTCGAGATTATCTGGAACACCATCATTGTCTGTATCATTGTTTCGAGGATTTGTGCCCTGAATCAACTCGATGTTATCAGGTATATTATCTCCATCAGTGTCATTTGACAATGGATCGAGTGATAGACTGATTTCAACAAAATCGGAAATATTGTCTCCGTCTGTATCATTTGAAAGTGGATTAGTACCTATGATACCTTCCAATCCGTCGTCTATGAAGTCATTATCGCTATCACCTGAATTGGGATCTGTTCCCTTGTCGAGCTCTGCACCATCAAAGACGAAGTCCTGGTCAGAATCAGGTGATAACGGGTCAGTGCCAGCATTCAATTCCTCAGTGTCAGTTGCTCCGTCTTTATCAGTATCAGCTGAGCACGGATTTGTGCCATGCAAGAATTCAAAATAGTCATCAGTCCCATCAGCATCTGTATCTTGTAGGAATGGATTGCTACCAAAGGTCAGCTCCGTGCTATCATCCAGGAGTTCACCGTCAGTATCGTAACTGCTCGGATTAAGACCATTCTGCCACTCAAAAAGGTCATCGAGAGCATCCTTGTCAGTGTCTCCTGAACTAGGATTTGTCCCCAGTTCCCACTCCTGCAAGTCAGAAAGTCCATCAAGATCTGAGTCTACTATGTTTGGATTGCTGGTGACATGGATATTATACGTCCCACTAGATGACTCGTAGGAAATCTCCCAGCCAGTGGTTTCAACATCATTCGTAAGCCCATCTTCATCCCAATCACTCACATCAGTTGGCGGTTCAACCTCGACAACAACTTCAAGGAGCCGATATTTACCAATGTTATTTTGATTGATAACAAACAGATTATCTTCGCTGTCTATTTGC